>JBMFHI010000117.1:0-10597 GCA_049976905.1 Syntrophobacteraceae bacterium
AAACGATTGGGATATAATGGAACTTAAGCGACGTCACACTATAAATATTTAAAGGGATACTATTTGAAACAATTAAGGCTAGAACACGTATACAATACAATCAAAACTAGCGTTATGTATAGCGTAAGACGGTTACGGTATTATAACTATTACCGTAAATTTAAACAATGCGGCAATCGAGTTATTTTATCGAAAGGTGGCGTCATTTTAAGACCGGAGCATATTACATTTGGTAGTAATATTTACATATCAAGTGGATTTCGCATTTCAGCGTATAATTTAACTTTTGGCAATGACATTTTGATAGGACCAAATATTCTAATAGAATGCGAAGACCATTGTTTTGACCGAGCAGGCACTCCAATGACGCAATATAGAGAATCAAAAAACTTTGGTCCAGTAACAATAGAAAATGATGTATGGATAGGAGCAAACGTAACTATTTTAAAAAACACTCGAATTTGTGAAGGCTCAATTATTGGTGCATGTTCTTTGGTAAACCGTGACATTCCACCTTATTGCATCGCCGTTGGGATACCGGCAAAACCTGTAAGAATGCGTTTTTCCCGTTCTTCGCTTCAAGAGCATTTAATATTAATGAAATCATTATATAGTTTTAATGATGTTGTAAGATATTTTAATAATTCTATCAACCATAAAAATAGAAACTCGGAATATAACACATCCAGTTTTCAATAGAATAAGCGACGTTATGTATGAAAAATATTTTATTACTTCACCCCCCTATTTTATTTTATAAAATAAAAATATATAATTTACTGCGCGATGAGCTTCTAAAACGCGGTTACATATTGTATGTATGGACAACGAGTATACAGGATGAAATCGAGGACATTTCGTTTCATATAATCAATAGGCCTATGACAATAGGTAATTTCATTACCATTATTAATGATTTTAATATCTCAGTTTACATCAATATTCTTTCCAAGGAATCTTCCATTTTTGCATTTTATTGTTTTACACTATTATACACAAAATTTAAGAATATTAAGTCAATATATTACGGTCATGGTTTTGACTTATCTCAACGCAACAATACATTAAAGATTACAATACAGAATATATTTCATATTTTATTCGATAGAATATTGTTATATTCAAATGGTCAGAAATGCTATATATGGAATACGTCTTTAAAAAAGGTATATATTGCAAACAATACATTAGTCATGCGTGGATATGAAGAATTAGAAAGAAAGTCAAAAAAATATATTAAAACACAGTACGGAATAAGTGAAAAATATATTGTTTTGTTTACCGGAAGGATAAGCAGACGTAAAAACTTTCCTCTATTCTTTGAAATGTTTAACAGGTATTTTGCGGGCTCACGCGAGATCGGGTTTGTTGTAATAGGGCCGGGGCTCAATGCCCAGACGGTAAAGACTGCTCCCAATTTTCACTATTTAGGCCCTATTTACGATGAGCCAAGAATAAATGAACTTTTTTATATAAGCGATATATTTTGCGTGCCGGGAAGCCTTGGTTTGGCAATTGTTGAAGCGATGTACTGGGGGCTGCCCGTTTTGACGCTGGACGTTTTCCATGGACCCGAAGCGATGTACCTGCGAGATGGCTATAACGGGTTTATTCTAAAAAACATGCATGAAATTGCAAAAACGATTCTCTATTTATTTGCGGATAGGAATTTGCTCAAGACTCTTGGAGCTAACGCAAGAGCTACTATTCTTAAAGAAGCCTCCCTCGAGAGAATGTTTTCCGGATTCTATGAAGTCTTATCGAGCCTGTCATAAAATAGAAGCGGCTTTAAATGAGGCAAATCACCCAAAATCTTAGAACCGGCGTCATGAGGGTAATCGATTCGCCTTTTCCCGTCTTAAATCCGGGACAGGTAAGGGTGAGAAACCATTACTCGGTTATATCGGCGGGCACGGAGGCAAGTACGGTAAAGGCCGCGAGGGCCGGACTGCTTGGAAAAGCCAAAGCAAGGCCCGAACAGGTGAGACAGGTAGTTGAGAGTCTAAGATGCAGGGGGGTTTCTCAAACCTACCGGGCCGTCATGAAAAAGCTCGATGCCCACTCGCCTCTGGGTTACTCGTGCGTTGGAGAAGTAATAGAGGTCGGGCGCGGAGTAAGTGAATTTAGAGTGGGAGATATTGCCGCGTGCGGCGGCGGCACAGCCTCGCATGCCGAAGTCGTCTGCGTACCGGTAAATCTCTGCGTTAAAGTTGGCGGCCAACCAGATCTTAGGCAGTGCGCCTATAACACTTTGGGCGCCATAGCCATGCAGGGGGTAAGGCAGGCAGCTCTCGGGCTTGCCGAAAGTTGCGCAGTGATCGGCCTTGGCCTCATCGGTCAACTGACATGCCTTTTGCTTCGAGCCGCCGGGGTGCGCGTTATCGGGGTTGACGTAGACGATTTCAGTATCGGGCTTGCCGCAGCCCGGGGCGCAGATTTGGCGTTAAATAGAAACAGCCCCGCCATAGAGCGGCGCATCGCCGACTTTACCGGAGGCCACGGCTGTGATGCGGCAATCATTTGCGCATCCACCTTATCCGTTGATCCGATAAACTTTGCAGGCTCAATTTCTAGAAAGAAGGCGACAATAGTTGTGGTAGGCGCCGTTGCCACCGGCTTTTCACGCGAACCCCATTTCTACAATAAAGAACTGACGCTGAAGATGTCGTGTTCCTATGGGCCTGGCAGATACGACCCGGTCTACGAGCAAAAGGGGTGCGATTACCCTCTGGCCTACGTGCGCTGGACCGAAAAACGCAATATGGAGGCTTTCCAGGACCTGGTTGCGCGAGGAATAATCGATGTGGGCTGCCTTACGACCCATACCTTCAAACTCGAGGAGGCGCCCCGGGCTTACCAGATGATCCTCGAGAGATCCCAACCCTACGCGGGCATACTGATAGAATACGACGCATCCAAGGATATGGCGCGGCAGCCGGTAGTAGTGTCGCCAAGAAGGGTCAAAACTCCAAAGGTCGCCATCGGCTTCCTAGGCGCTGGTTCCTACGCCCAGGGCTTTCTTCTCCCAAACATTCCAAGGGGACCCGATGTTGCGCTAAGGACAGTAATGACAAGCAGTTCGGCTGCGGGCCGCAGTGCGGCGGAGCGGTTTGGTTTTGAAATGTGCACCGCGGATATCGATGATATCCTAAAGGATCCCGAAATCAATACTGTTTTTATAGCCACTCGCCACGACACCCACGGCCGCTACGTTATTGAATCTCTAAAGGCTAAAAAGCATGTGTTTGTCGAAAAACCCCTGTGCCTTTGCGCTGAAGAACTCGACGAAATCAGGACCCTATGCCTGGAAAATCAAAAGGTTTTACTTGTGGGGTTTAACCGCCGGTTTTCCCCTCTTTCAGCCGAGCTTACCGGGTTTATAAGAGGGGGCACAATGTCTATAACCTGCAGGGTGAACGCCGGAGCGGTTCCAGCCGATTGCTGGCTCCAGGACCCTCAAACCGGTGGGGGAAGAATAGTTGGAGAAGTCTGTCATTTCCTCGATTATTTTAACTTCCTCACCCAATCTTGGCCGGTTCGAATTCACGCGGAAGCGCTGGAAGACCCTCTTTCAAATGAGGACACGGTCGTCATTTGTCTAAAATATGCAAACGGTTCGGTGGGAGGCATTCACTATTTTGCAAATGGTTCAAAAAGGCTGTCCAAGGAAAAGATAGAGGTCTACTGGTGCGGCCTTGCGGCAGTTATAGACGATTTTTGCGATCTCAAAATCTATGGCGGCAAAAAGACCGTCCATAAAAGGCTGCTAGCCCAGGATAAGGGCCAGTTGCTACAGGTTCGCTCTTTCATTGAGGCTATAAAGAGGGGGTTGCCCTCACCGATTCCCATTGAAGATATCTTTTCGGCCACCGACTGTTCCTTCCAGGTCCTTAATTCCATCCGGGCCGGCAAACCAATCGAGACAACACCGTGGACGTTTTGAGCGCCTTCAACCGACTCGATGCTTACTGCAGGAAAGTCGATTACTGCGGCTGGGACTTGTTTGACGGCCTAAATTCGAAGCTTTTCAAAAATAGCCCGGCTGCGGACTCTGCTCTTTTTCGCCTGGCCTGGATTCAGCTCTTTAAGCGCTCACCGGTAAATCTACGGGGGCTTGCGAAGGTTCCCAAAGGCTCCAACGCAAAAGGGCTGGCTCTTTTTGCTTCGGGCCTTATCGGGCTTGGCAGAATCGAGGAAGCCCAAGGGTTGCTCAAACGATTAAAGCAGATGCGTTGCACGGGCTATGAGCAATGGTGCTGGGGCTATAATTTCCCGTGGGAGTCTCGAGCCTATTACGTGCCGTTGGGAGTGCCGAATATGGTTGCAACAGTATTTGCGGCCAACGCTTTTTTGGATCATTTCGGGGCCACCGGCGACCGCGAGTCTTTTGAGCTGGCGCGAAGCGCCTGCGAGTTTATTTTCTGCGAGCTGATCTTGTTTGAAACAAAGAAGACCTTGAGCTTTGGCTACATACCGGGCCGCAAAGTTATCGTGCACAATGCGAATCTTCTTGGCGCAGCTCTTCTTGGTAGAGTTTTCGGCCTAACTGGAGACAAACGCTACTATCAAAAATCCAGGAAAGCTATCTCTTATGGAATAAGAGCCTTAAACAGCCAATTCCTTTGGCCCTACGGAGAGCTCTACCACCATGGTTTTATCGACAGTTTCCATACCGGTTTCAATCTGGTTTCGATCGCAGGCTGGTTGAAAAACACCGGAGACGTCGTGTGGGAGGCCGAGCTGGAAAAAGCCTATCGGGCTTACCTCGATTTTTTCTGGCTTGAAGACGGCGCTCCGAAATATTACCACGACACGATTTATCCGCAAGACATCCACTGTTCGGCCCAGGGGATAATCACACTGCTATGCCTGGCGGGCTACGACGCTCGCAGCGAAGAACTGCTCTCAAAGATAGTGGCCTGGGTCCTTGGGAATATGCAGGATGAAACGGGATACTTCTACTACCAGAAATCGAGGTTCTATACGAACAAGATATCCTATATCCGATGGGCGCAAAGCTGGATGTTCCATGCGCTCTCACTCTACCTGGGCGCTTTAAGGTGAAAATCTGGATCGACCTTTCAAATTCGCCTCACGTAAATTTTTTTTCCGGGATGATTGGAGAACTAAAAAAGCAACACTCGGTTCTTCTTACATGCCGGCCTCTTGCAAACACAATAGAGTTGCTCGACCAGACCGGCTTTCGTTATCACGTTGTCGGGAACCATTACGGGCGAAGCGCGACTAGAAAGCTGATCGGATTTGGAATTCAGACAGCAAGGCTGTGCCGCTTTCTAAAGGGCCGCCGGCTCGATGTCGCAATTTCCCACAGCTCCTTTTATGCTCCCCTGGTTGCACGCCTTCTTGGAATTCCAAGTATTTATATGAACGATAACGAGCATGCGCAAGGAAACCGTCTGGCCTTCCTGTTTGCGGACAAGATCATTGTCCCCGAGCTTTTGGGAGGGGCAAATCTTGCAAAACATTGGGCCAAACCCACAAAGGTCGTTGCCTATCCAGGGGTTAAAGAAGGCATCTATCTTTGGAATTATACTTCGATCGAACCCGAAGAAGACCAATACAGCTCGAAACCAGACGGCCTTAAAACCATCTTTATCCGCCCCGAACCTTTGAGTGCCCAGTACTACAAGGCAGAACTGAATTTTATCGACGACCTGGTGCTCGATCTCAAGGATAGATTCAACCTGGTAATACTGCCCCGAGGAAAAGTCCAGGAAACCTACTATCGCCACCCCAGGTTCGCCGGGATCCATCTGCCCGAAAAGCCCATAGGATTGTCCCGGATTATGAAAAATTGCGACCTTTTCATCGGCGCGGGCGGCACGATGACCCGCGAGGCCGCCGTACTTGGGGTTCCAACCATCTCCATCTACCAGGATAAGCTTTTGGAGGTCGATAAGTACCTCATAGAAAAAGGCGCAATGGTTCACCTAAAGACCCCGAATGCGGGGGCCGTCACTGATTTTTTTGCCAAACGGAAAAAAAAGAGAGCAGATTGCGAGTTGCTGGGTAAGGGCAAAGAGGCCTACGATCTCGTGATGAAGTCGATACTGTCGATGGCCGATACCAGGTAGTTTTGTTTAAACCGCCCCGGTCAATCCGGTTGCCGCCACAGGGACTGCAAATGTTAAAGGTGCTGCTTATCGCCGGAGCCAGGCCCAATTTCATGAAGATCGCCCCGCTCTATCGAGAAGCCCTCAAACACTCCGATATCGAGTGCAGGCTTGTCCACACCGGACAACATTATGACTATGAAATGTCGCAAACATTTTTCGAAGATCTTGAGGTCCCAAAGCCCGATTTCTTTCTGTGCGCGGCTTCAGGCTCCCACGCAGTCCAGACCGCAAGGATCATGATCGGTTTTGAAAAGGTGTGTAAAAAAGCAAAACCGGATCTGGTTATGGTTGTAGGTGATGTCAACTCCACACTTGCCTGCAGCATTGCCGCCAAAAAATTGCAGGTCGAAGTCGCTCACATTGAAGCCGGCCTTAGAAGCTTCGATCCCTCCATGCCCGAGGAAATAAACCGCATGGTCACCGACGCTATCACCGATCGTTTTTTCGTTACCGAACAAAGCGGTGTTGAAAACCTGATGCGAGAGGGAAAGCTAAAAGATCGGATTCATTTCGTCGGCCATGTAATGATAGATAATCTTTTTTTTCAGCTAAACCGCATTCAAAACGGCTATGAACCGGGCAGGGATCTCTCTGGCATTAAGGCCGCCCGCGATCGCTATATCTTTGTGACCCTGCATCGGCCGTCCAATGTGGACCGAAAAGAGAGCCTGCTGGAAATTGCCCATGCGTTAAACACGAT
Source organism: Syntrophobacteraceae bacterium (assembly GCA_049976905.1). Taxonomy (GTDB): domain Bacteria; phylum Desulfobacterota; class Syntrophobacteria; order Syntrophobacterales; family Syntrophobacteraceae; genus SbD1. The sequence continues at coordinate 6,838 of JBMFHI010000117.1, forward strand.
TGCCAAGACACACCCGATTCTTTTCCCTGTCCATCCCAGGACCCGACAGCGACTCGATCAGTTCCGGATATCCTTATCACCCACAATAACCCAACTGCCCCCGTTGAGCTTTAAAGAGGCCCTCTACCTGTGGAAGGACGCCTCTTTGGTTATGACCGACAGCGGCGGCCTCCAGGAGGAAACCACCGCTCTTGGGGTCCCCTGCGTAACGATTCGCGAAAACACGGAACGGCCCGTCACGATCGAGATGGGAACGAACATACTTGGCGGGACCTCAAAGGATACAATCCTTGAGGCCTATGGGAGGTCAATTTCAAAGCCAAAGCCCCACTGTCCGCTTCCGAAATGGGACGGCAAGGCTTCTGAGAGGATCTGGGAAATTATTCTTGGCATGGCCGTAAGGAGGTCTGGAAATGATTAAAGCCGCACTGATAGGCCTTGGGAAGATGGGTATTTCTCATTGTTCGATCCTTGGGGCGCATCCGGATGTAGAATTGTGCGCTGTCTGCGACACCTCCAGGCTCAATTTGATCCCTTTCGAAAAGTATTCTCCCTTTAGATGCTTTAGCGACTACAGGGAAATGATCGAAACCTGCAAGCCCGACTGCGTTTTTATCGCAACCCCGACGAGGTTCCACGCCGAACCGGCGTTTTTTGCCATGGAACGCGGAATCCACCTGTTTGTTGAAAAGCCTCTTGGCCTTAACAGCCGGGAGGCCCTGGATCTGGCCACCCGCGCTGCGGCTTGCGGTGTAGTCAACCAGGTGGGGTTTCACAACAGGTTTATTGGTGCCTTTCGTGAAGCCAAGCGGCTTGTTTCTCTGGGAGTGCTCGAAGAGGTATATCACTTCCTGGGGGAAGCCTACGGTCCGGTTGTTCTACGGCCCAGGCAGCAGACCTGGCGCTCTAAAAAGGCCGAGGGCGGCGGGTGCCTCTTTGAGTATGCCTCCCATGTCATAGACCTTCTATGCTTTTATTTCGGCGAACCGCAAAAGGTAGCCGGCACGACGATCAAGAAAATTTTTTCCACCGGCGTCGACGATGCGGTCTATTCCACGATAATCTACGGCAACGGGCTAAGCGGTCAGCTCTCGGTAAACTGGAGCGAACAGACCCACAGGAAAATGACTACCCGCATAACGGTCCTGGGAAGGGAAGGCAAGATCATTGCCGATGCTCAGGAGCTTAAAATTTATCTAAAAAGGGATCTCCCCGAGCTTAATTTAGAAAAAGGCTGGAATGTTCGCTCTATTACCGATCTAACTGAACCCGTTCACTTCTTTTTAAGGGGCGAAGAATACTCCGCGCAGGTCGATTACTTCATAGAAAGGGTTAAGGGAGCCCAACCGGCAGGCAACATAAACTGCTTTGCAAACGCTCTTGCAACCAACAGAGTAATCGATCTGCTGCGAGACGATGACTCCTCTGCGCAAGCAAGTTTCGAATACCTTCCCAGGCCATCTACAGGTTTTCACACTAAGTCATGGTTTGGGAAATTAGTGGGGCTCTAAACCCGCTGCTCATTTCGCCGCGCGATTGCATGCAAGTAAAGGGAGGTACGGGAAATGGACCGCATCTTATTTGGCGACAATCAGTTTTTCGGTATAAATCATCTTTGCGAAGAAAAAGCGCGCGCTCAATCCATTTATTTCCAAAATTCAGAATCAATACTGAAGGTGCTCGACTCCGCCTATGCTTTGAACATCAAGACCTTCATGTGCACGACCCATGGTGGAATGGGTGAAATTTGCGCCCACCTCAGATCGAACCAGCAAAACTATTGGGATTTCAAGATTTATCCCTGCATGCCCTACGCGCATAAGTATGCAAACATGTTAACCGAAATTGGCGCGCTCCAGACTATGAAGCGTTTCCTGTCGGCAGGGATTACGGGAGCTGTGACTAAGGGGGGCGCCGTGCTTGTCAACTCCGACTTCATCTCCATGATGCAACTTCTAGTCGATGCGGAAATGAGCATGTTTGAAGGAATCAAGACCCCGGTTGTGTTTTTGCAAAATGTTGTCACCGACCTTTTACTCGGTATGAAAATGAAAGACTTTTTCGTTTCCTTTTCGCGCTACGTCGGGGAAAAATACCACGCGGAGGCCGGCTTCATCACGATGAATTTACCTCTTCTGCTTGATACGCTGGAGGAAGCGGGACTGCGAAACCCCATCATTTGCTCTTCAATAAATAAGATCGGTTTTCGCATGTCCAATATTCAAGCCTATGAAAAAGTGCTCAATGAAAGAGAATTTAGACCCGTGGCGATGCAGGTTCTTGCCGCCGGAGCGCTAAAGCCTGTCGAGGCGATCGAATACATATGCCGATTTCCCAAAATCGAATCGATACTCTTTGGAGCTTCCAGTTACGAGCACATAAAGCAAACCAAAGAATTGATCGAGATGCACAGTGGGAGATGCAAGAAGAACGCAAACTCCTCAATTTTAGAATTCCCGGAGCCCAAAGCGGAGCAGCCATGTTCCAGCAGCAGGTATTCATTCTAAATATCGTATTGATGGCATTGGACGCCCTGTGTGTTCTATGCGCCGGCTACAGCGCGGATTTTGTAAGAGCCTGCCAGTCCCGCGGGCTGTGGACGATGAGCGAGAGTTCCCTATCGGCCTCCATTGCATTTATAATGTTAATAAACAATGTTTCGATGGGAAAAGCCGGACTCTATTCGGATAGAAGGATCACTTTATACAGAAAGCTCTTTGCAGCGCTTTTAAAGGTCGTAACGATAGATTTCGCAGGGCTTGGCATTGTGCTTTTTCTGTTCTACCAGCGTTTTTTTTCCAGAGCCTTCCTGCTCTATTTTGCTTGCTTAAGCCTTCTATTCTTAACGGTTGAGAGGATGCTGGCAGACTTTTATGTAAACCAGGTCTGCCGAAAAAGGTTCAACGCCCTAAGGCTGCTCGTTGTCGGAGATGAGGCGCGCGCCAGGTACCTTCTAGAGGCATTCCAACTCCAGATCAGCCTGGGGCACGAAGTTATAGGCCATCTTGCCATTAAGGGGGACAAGGAGTCGGCTCGCAAACTTTCCGACCTGCCCAGGGTTTTAAAGGAAAAACAAATAGATGAGGTGGTTTTCGCAGAACCGGGGGATAAATCGTTTGATCTTAAGGAGTACATCGCTGTGTGTTCCCGGATGGGGATCCCTGCGCGGGTACTTCCCGCGCTTTGGGCCGACAAAACCTCGAACATCAAAGTCGACCAGTGCCAGGGAATACCCTTTTTAACGATCAACTCCAGCAGCTTTAGCGCATTTGGCCTGGTATACAAGCGGCTGTTCGATCTTTTTGGCAGTACTATCGGCCTCGTGATATTGGCTATGCTTTACCCCTTCATTTCGGTTGCCATAAAGCTCGACTCTCCCGGACCGGTACTTTTCAAGCAGGATCGGGTTGGAAAGAACGGCAGACTTTTCAAGCTGTACAAGTTTCGCTCCATGTACACCAACGCGGAAGAACGCAAAAGGGAACTGACGGCGTATAACGAGCTGAAGGGACCTATGTTCAAGCTAAGGAACGATCCACGCGTAACCCGGGTGGGCAGGTTCCTTCGAAGAACGTCCCTGGACGAAATACCCCAGTTGTTTAATGTATTTACAGGTAAAATGAGCCTTGTGGGAACCAGGCCGCCAACACCCTTTGAGGTAGAACAATATAATCTGACCCACTACAAGCGAATTTCGGCCAAACCCGGACTTACCGGAATGTGGCAGGTTTCGGGCCGCAACACGATCACCGACTTTGAC
>JBMFHI010000118.1:0-10548 GCA_049976905.1 Syntrophobacteraceae bacterium
CCTAAATCAACAACATTGCTGTCCCTCGGTAAACCGATCCAAGAGCCCCCTTACCGATTAACCGGACGATCAACCTTCACAGTTCCAAAAAGCGCATTGATGTGAACTTCGTAGATGCGCACATTGTCGAAGATCAATTCCACATCGTCTCCAACCAGGCTCCCGTCGGGATAAAAAGTTATGATGAAATCTCCCGTATCGGGGTCCTGTTCGAGGTCATTGGCGCGTATTTCCACATTAAGGGGTATGGGGTTTTGGGGAGGATTCGTAGACCCGTATACCCGGCTTGTCCCATTGAGTCTGAAGGTTACCGGCACGCCGCTGTTCATGGCGTATGTCCTGCTTCTTTGCAGCGCCTGGGTAAACTTCTGCAAAAAATCGCCATCCTGCATCCGCTTCCAATTGGAGCCCAACATCGGGATGGTGATTGCCAAAACCACGGAGATGATGATCATGACGACCAGCAATTCCAGGAGGGTAAAGCCGCGAACGCCCCTGGGTCTTAAGAGGCGCCGACTGCGCGGGTAGCCGGAGCCGCCTTCCATGGCCGGTGTCCTGGATGTTTTTTTCTGCCTGGTTCGCATCATGATAATGGGGTCTATTCTCCCGCTTCGCCCCCCCGGCGCAGTTCTAGAACTTTATATTGTTGATCCCAAATATGGCCGAAAACATGCTAAGGACTATAACGGCTATGAAGCCTCCCGTTAAAAGGATCACCAGCGGTTCGGCCAGGGTCATGATTCTTTGAAGGGTCCTTTGAAGTTCCTTTTCAAAGTGGTCTGAAAGGGAGAGAAGACCCGCACCGAGGTTTCCCTGCTCTTCGGATATGCGAAGGATGGTTCCCATCCGGGCGGGAAAGGATGGCTGGGAGCGGAAAAAGTTGCTAATGGACCGCCCAGCCTTTATTTCCTGGTGCAAAGGGTTCATCGACTCTTTTAAACCTACGTTAAGTATCAGCCCCTGGCCCAGAGTGAGCGCCCTTAGAAGAGGCACTCCGGATTCGATCATGGTTCCAAGAGTACGGCAAAAACGTGTCATTTCACTATACATGATTAAATAGCGGGAAAAGGGCAAACGGAATAGAAATCTGTCCAAAGTCCTGCGGGTCTGCGGTCTTTGAAGTAAGTATTTCCCGGCAAGCAAGGCCGCAGCCGCCAAAACGGGTAATACCAAACCATATTTTCTAAGCCACAGGCCCAAACCGATCATGATATTTAGAAGGAAAGGCACCGGCTGGTTAAGTTCCTGGAAAATCTGGGCAAACCTTGGGATTACGTAGACCAGCAAGGTTACAACCGAGATCCCCGCAACGCTTACAATAATAATCGGATAAATCATGGCGGAGAGCATGGTCTGTCGAAATATGCGCCGCTGCTCCAGGTACTGGGCCAGTCGTTTCAAAATCGGCCCAAGGGTCCCGCTCGCCTCGCCCGCCCTTATCATGTGGTCGGTAAGGGCGCCGAAAACGTCCCGGTAATGGCTGAGCGCGCCCGAGAGATCGTTGCCGCCCTGGACGCTTTCAAACAACTCCTGCACCACCCTTTGGAAGCGCTTGTGGGTCTGACTGGCGCTTATAAGGCTAAGCGCGCGGTCAAGCGGCAGGCCCGCGACCAAAAGGTCCGAGAGATCGAAAAAAAAGCTTATGATGTGCTCTTCCGGAATTCGTCGCTTCCTGTGGCCGGTAGCAGCCTTTATGCTCACAGGAAACAGTTTGCTCGACTTGAGCTTTCTGGCCGCATCGCTTTCCGAAAGCGCTTCAATCACTCCTTGGTGAGTTGCCCCGCTCGCATCGCGCGCCTGGTATTGAAAAGAAATCATGGAAGCCCCCCCCGGGACCGGCTTTGACCGTTAAATAGAAAGGCTTGTAACTCTAAGCACTTCCGATAGGCTCGTTGTTCCTTCGATTACCTTGCGAAATCCGTGGTGGACAAGCGGGCGGTAGTCACAATCGGAGGCTATGCGCGCAATGGTGCCGGCGTCCTTGCCCGCGACAATGGCCGATTTTACCACCTCGTTTACCGGCAGGACCTCGAAGATTCCCTGCCTGCCTTTATAGCCCGTATAACCGCACCTTTCGCACCCTTTGTTACGATAGAGTTCCACGTCCGGGGGCAGATCAGGCAAAATATCTTCCATCTTCACCCTATCCTCTTTGCGGGCTTCATAGCGTTCCTTGCAGTGAGGGCACAACACCCGGATAAGGCGCTGGGCCATAACGGTAAGAAGCGAATCGGCGATCAGAAAAGACTCGATTCCGATGTCTCGAAGACGCGTTATGGCTCCCGGAGCATCGTTTGTGTGAAGAGTGGAAAGCACGAGGTGACCGGTAAGGGCGGATTCTATGGCAATATCGGCGGTTTCCTTGTCGCGGATTTCGCCTATGAGCAAAACGTCGGGGTCCTGGCGCACCAGGGAGCGCAAGGTGGTTCCGAAGTTTAACCCGATCTGAGGCTTTATCTGGATCTGGTTTATTCCGTTTATCTGGTATTCGACCGGGTCTTCAACCGTTATGATCTTTCGGGTGACCGTGTTGAGTTTTTTTAGCACCCCGTAGAGGGTCGTGGTCTTCCCGGAACCGGTAGGGCCGGTTACAAGCACCATTCCGTAAGGCCGTTCGATAAGATTGCCTATATAGTCGAGGTGCTTTTTGTCCATGCCAAGGTTTGCAAGATCATATTCGACGCTTTCCTGGGCAAGGAGCCTCAGGACCACGCTTTCTCCGTAAATGGTGGGAACGGTGGATACCCGGATGTCTACCTCCCTGCTGCCAAACCTTATCTTGATTTTGCCGTCCTGGGGAAGCCTGCGCTCGGCTATGTTCAAATTGGCCATAAGCTTGAGCCTGCTGACGATAGCCGACTGCATGGTTTTCTGGGGCTGGTCGAGATCAAAAAGCACGCCGTCGACCCTGCAGCGCACATGGAAGGCGCGCTCGAAGGGCTCGAAGTGAATATCGGAGGCCCTCATATCCAGGGCTCGAGAGATAATCACGTTTACCAGGCGAACGATTGGCGCCTCCTGGGCCAGTCCTCTGAGGTGCTCCAGGTCGTCTTCAAAGCCTCCGGCGTCCAGAGCCATTACCGACTGTTCCTCGGCTTCGCGGGCAGCCGTGCCGTAGAGACGGTCGATAGCCGTGCGAATCTCTTCTCTTTGCCCCAGGTAAAGGTCGAGTTCCATCGTGCCAAAATAGGTGGAAACCGAATTCAAAACCGCAAGATTCATAGGGTCGTTTACCACGACGCGCACCCTGTTGCTTTCGACCTGGATGGGCAGTATCGCATGCTTTCGAAGAAAAAACATGGAAACGCCCTCCAGAAGCACCGGTTTTTCCGGATAGTCCTCGCGAAGCAGCATCGGAAGGCCCAGTTGCTTGGCCATAACCCGCAGGATGCGGCCTTCGTCGGTAATGGCGATCTCCTCGAAGGCGTCGGCCAGGGCAAGCCGTTCGATAAAAAAAGAATGCTGCAGGCGGCGTTTTTGCTCTTCGTCGAGGTTAAATTCGAGTTCAAACGCATCCAGCAAACAGAGCTGTTCTTCCATGAAGTGGGTCCTTACCAAGGAGATTCTGGAACAGAGAGCGTGAAATGCCTAACCGGGCTAAGATATTGGCCTATGTTACCAGCATCGTGATCAAAAGTAAACGATACCGGTAAAAAGTTGGCCTTGCTGCGTGCCCCGGGGGCGCCCGGATCGACCAAAATCGGCCATGGAAAGGATTTGTGGGCCAGCAAGGCCAAAGTGCGATTTTTTCGTCTCGGATTGTCCGTAGAGCCTATTGTGCCTGTTGCCGGCGGCCTGGAAAGTTTAAAATTAATGGGTTCTATTGGAACGAGCAGTTGACTTGATCTAAGATAACTTCTAATCTTAAAATTTTAAATTTTGGAACCATTTGCTCGGTAAAAGATTCCCCCTGGGGGCTTCGGCTTGCGGGCGCGGGAGCTTGGGACCGGGAAGGGATTGGGATTTCTATGAATTGCGATCAAAAATCGTGTGCGTCCTGCAAGAGTTCGGGAGAGAAAAAATCCAGGAAGGACTTGATTGCCTGCAAGCTCGCGCGCATCAAAAACAAGGTCTTGGTAATGAGCGGCAAGGGTGGAGTAGGCAAGAGCAGTGTGGCAAGCTACCTGGCGCTGGGGTTGGCGCGAAGGAGCGGCTTCAGGGTCGGACTGCTCGATATCGACCTGCACGGCCCCTCCATTCCCGGGATGTTCGGGATCCACGGCAAGCTCGAAACCACCCCCGAAAAGGAGATCCTGCCCTACCAATACAGTTCGAACCTTAAGATCGTCTCCATTGGCTGCATGCTTGAGGATAGCGATTCGGCGCTCATCTGGCGAGGCCCGGTTAAGCACGGCGTAATCGAGCAATTCCTCTCCGATTGCAGCTGGGGAGATCTCGATTTTTTGGTAATCGATTGCCCGCCGGGAACCGGGGATGAACCTTTAAGCATATCCAGGCTCATTCCCGAGGCTAGAGCGCTAATCGTTACCACGCCCCAGGAAGTGGCTCTTGCCGATGTGAGAAAGTCGATAAATTTTTGCCGCAAGGTCGATATGAACATCTTGGGGCTTGTTGAAAACATGTCGGGGCTGTTTTGTCCACACTGCAGCGAGTTTATTCCGATCTTTAAGACCGGCGGCGGTCTAAGGACTTCCACTGCGATGAACGTGCGTTTTCTGGGCCAATTGCCCTTCGATCCCGATGTAGTCGATGGCGGCGACCGGGGAAAACCGGTGCTTGACAGCGAGGTCGATACCCCCTTTGTAAAGGCGGTAAACACGCTCGTCGATTCTGTGCTGGATGCTCTGGGCCAAAGCCGCAACAGCGGCGCGGACGCTGTATAACAAACAATTGAGCGATTGCGGAGAACTTAATGTTTAAAATTTCACTTGACCAAACCTGTCTTAGCGAGGAGCAGACAAAGACGCTCCAGCAGATGTGGCTGCGCTGCATCCGCCGCATAATCGTCAGCACGACTCTTGCCGGCAGCGGACATCCGGGCGGCTCGATGTCTTCGCTTCACCTTCTTTTGATGCTCTACGCCACCATGTCCCACGAGGCCGAAAATCCTTGCTGGGAGGGACGCGACCGGCTCGTAGTAAGCATGGGGCATGTCAGCCCGGGCGTCTACAGCGTGCTTAGCGAATTTGGCTACATCGAAGAAGAAGATTTCCTCGCGGGTTTTCGACGCGGGGGCTCTATTTTCGCCGGTCACGTGGAATCCTGCGTTCCCGGTGTCGAATGGAACACGGGAGTGCTCGGGCAGGGTCTTTCTGCCGGAGCGGGCATGGCTCTGGCCTTTAAGCTGCAGGAAAAGAAAAACAGGGTCTTTGTCCTGATGGGCGACGGAGAGCAGCAAAAGGGCCAGATTTCCGAAGCCCGCCGGTTCTCGGCCAAATACGGCTTAAACAACATGGCCTGCCTTATCGACCGCAACCATCTACAGATAGGCGGCAGCACCAACGCGATCATGCCCCAGGATATCCGCGCGGACTACGGCGCGGCGCACTGGAACGTGGTCTCTATCGAAGAGGGCAATGATTTCGAGCAGGTTTTCCAGGCTCTTCGAAAAGTCTACCGCAACCAGGCGGGCGATCCACGTTTTCCCTCGGCTGTTATCGCCAACACCCTAATGGGTAAGGGCGTCTCTTTCATGGAAAACAAGGCCAAATACCACGGCTCGGTGCTAAGTGAAGCCGACGCGGCAAAGGCTCTTGAGGAACTTGGAGTCGATAATCCCCTGGACGCGCTTAAGGCCAGGCGAAGTGTAAGCCTTAAAACGGTAAGGCATTTTTCGAGGCCATCGCTTTATCCGGCCTTGGATGCCGGCGAGGCCAGAACCTACGCTCCCGAGGTAAAAACCGACAATCGCTCGGCTTACGGCTCGGCCCTGGAAGATCTGGCCCGCATCAACAACAGCGGAAAGGTTCCTAAGATCCTGGCCTTTACCTGCGATCTGGAAGGTTCGGTAAAGATGGACGGCTTCCACAAGGTCTCGGATAAAGGGTTTTTCGAATGCGGGATCCAGGAACACCACGCGGCTACCGTTTCGGGGGCCGTCAGCAAAGAGGGTTTTGCCTCGTTTTTTAGCACTTTTGGGATCTTTGGCGTAACGGAGGTGTTAAACCAGATAAGGTTAAACGACATAAACGAAACCAACCTCAAGCTGGTTTGCACCCATCTGGGCCTCGATGTTGGGGAAGACGGACCGACCCATCAGTGCATCGACTACATCGGGCTTATAAGAAACCTGTTCGGTTTTTCCCTGTTCATGCCGGCAGACCCCAACCAGACGGACAGGATCGTTAGATACATAGCCAAACAACCTGGAAACTTCTTTGTGGGCATGGGGCGCTCAAAGCTTGCACCGATCCTGGATGAAACGGGGAAGCCGGCCTTTGGCGGCGACTACTGCTTTTGTCCCGGCAGAGCCGACTGGCTGAGACAGGGTTGCGATGCGGCCATAATCGCCTGCGGCGCAGCCGTTAGCCAAGCCGTAAAGGCCGCCGACGACCTGGCTGCCACTCACGGGGTAAAAACGGCCGCGCTCAATTTCGCCTCCGTTATCCCAACCGATAGGGACGCGATAGCCAGGGCTGCCGAAACGGGCCTCATCGTAACCGTCGAAGACCACCATGCGGGAACGGGTCTGGGTTCCATAGTGGCCGAGACCCTGGCTGAAAACGGCCTGCAGTGCAAGCTCGTAAGGCTTGGGGTAAAAAAATACGGCTTTTCCGGAACACCCGCTGAACTCTACCAGGCCGCGGGAATCGACCGTGTCGGGATCGTTGGGGCCGTTTTGCAGGCGAAAAACCGCTCCGTTGCCTCGCTCTAGCAGTGACATCCCTTTGCACCGCGGAAGGTCGCAGTGGAGAGGGGGTTTTTTAGCGCCCGACTCAGGGTGATTTGCAATTTACGGGCAAAGATAGAGGCAGGGAGAGTTCCTTCGGGGGGCTTCTTTGCCATGGCTTTGCCGCTAAGGGGTCTTTTTTTAATAAAAAGTTAGCCTGTCGCACTTTTTTGCTCTGGCAAAGCGGGCGGAGTTCAGATACAAAAATACGAGGGCATTTTTACAAGGAAAACTATCAGGAGGAGCCGTCAATGGCAATAATCACCATCTCGAGAGGTTCTTACAGCAAGGGCAAGGATGTTGCGAAACTGGTCGCCGACAGACTGGGTTACCGATGTATTGCGCGCGAGGTCCTTCTGGATGCTTCCCGCGAATTCAATATGCCCGAAATCAGGCTCGTCAGGGCCATCCATGACGCCCCTTCGATCCTGGACAGGTTCACTCACGGGAAGGAAAAATACATAACCTCGTTTCGAGCCGCCATGTTAAAGCAGTTCGCCCAGGATAACGTGGTCTATCACGGCCTGGCCGGCCATTTTTTTGTAAAGGGAATCTCCCATGCCCTTAAGGTCAGAATTATCGCCGACATGGAAGACCGGGTCAGAACCGAGATGGAACGGATGAAACTGCCCCGTGAGGAAGCCCTGCGTATCTTAAAAAGCGATGACGAAGAACGCAGGAAATGGAGCCTCAATCTCTACGGTATCGATACTACCGACCCCAGCCTCTACGACCTTGTGATTCACATAAGGAAGATCAAAGTCGAAGACGCGGTGGACATGATTTGCCAGGTCGTAGGGATGGATCGCTTCCGCACGACCGGCGAATCGCAAAGAGCCGTTGAAAACATGGCGCTTGCAGCCGAGGTAAAGGCGGCGCTAATAGAGATAGACAGTGATGTGGAAGTCTCGGCCAATAACGGCTTTGTGAAGGTGGAAATAAGGGTTCCCATCGAGGAGCAGGAGGAAAGGGTCTCGGAGGTTGGAAAAATTTTAAAGTCCCTTGCCGGAGTGAGCGATTTCGATATAAAGGTTCTGCAGAAAGTCAAACTGACCGATGGGCGGTTGTTTCCCTAAGGCAGCGATTAGAAAAGACAAAGCGAATACTGCGGTGGATAACGGTTTGTATCGTTATCCACCGCATGAATTTATTGTATCCTCAGCTCTATCCTTACCTGCTCTTTTTCCACATCTATCAATTGATCGATTTTGGAGAGCAGTTTTTTACCCTGCGCCCAATGGCCCCTGGCTGTGACAACTATCTTGCCTTTTTCCGCTTCGACCTTTACGGAAGGGATGTCGTCCATGAGCGCCACCTGGAGTCGGGCGGCTATGTGGAGCCTGCGCATCGCCTTTCTGGACTCGACGGTTGGCTGAAAACAGGGCAGGCTCGTAGCTCCGGCGATGATTTCGACGGCGTCCTCCAGGGAAAGCGATCCGATATTGAGGATTATGTCGTAGAGGCTGGGGTCGGAGGCCCTGATGCCGAAGATGTAATGGCTCCAGCGGTCGCGGGCCTCATCGTCTTTAATGAGCAAGCGCCTGGCTTCCTCGGCCGAAACATACTCGCGCCTCATCTCTTCGAGCACTCTTGCTTCCATGTCGGCCAGGATCCTTACCATTATAACGTTTGGAATGCCGCGCAGGAAATAGTGGCCCGCCAGTCCGTGGTAGACCACGTTGTCTTTTCTGGCCGTTTCGATCATTGCCAGGCGTACGTAAGAGACGTACTTTTGTTTTTCGTAGCTGAAACGGTCAAACACCGAGGGGGCATCGTGAACGGCGCGAATAAGCGTCATTTCCGGAATATTGAAGAGTTTGGAAGCGCTAAGAACGATCTCGCGGGAAATGCATTCATATTGGAGTTTGAGGGCAAGCCTCTCCGCTACCTGCCTTCCGGAACTATAAGCGCCTCTTGATATGGTGATTACGGGCATAAGTTTTTCTCTTCGAAGTCGGCCGGTTTTCCCAAGGGATATTACCACGGCTGCTATTTTATATCGGCAACATTACCGCCCCATTGCCCTAATATTACCTGGATGAAATATTGCCGATGAGGCTATCGGCCGAGGAGTTGCCGCGGGCGGGCAGATACACCGTAAAACGCGAACCCGCCTCGGGAGCGCTCACCACCTCGATGTTTCCCCCGTGGGCGTGCACGATGGCCTTTACAAGGCTTAAGCCAAGCCCCACCCCGCGTCGCGTGCGGCTCTTGTCCACCCGGTAGAGGCGGTCCCAAATCCTTGGGATTTCATCCTCGGGGATGCCTTCGCCCGAGTCTTCGACCGTAATCGCGATGTCCTGGCCGGCGGGTTCGGCGCTAATGTGGACCCGGCCCCCGCGCGGGGTGTACTTAAGGGCGTTATCGACAAGGTTGGCGAGCACCTGGCGTATGCGGTTGGAGTCGGCCCGAAGCCTCAGACCCGCTACACACTGCGTGGTGACCTCTATGTACTTGTCTTCGGCCACGTATTCGTAGAGCTGGATTACGTCTTCAAAAAGCTCCGCGAGGTTTATCTCTTCAAGTTTTAGCCTCATTACCCCGGTTTCGGCCTCGGAGATGTCCATCAGGGTGTTTACCATGGTGAGGATTCTCTCCGATTCCTCGCCACAGTCCATAAGGGCTTCCCTCAGGCCCTCGATGCCCGGTTCGGTTTGCAGCGCCACTTCGATAACGCTCCTTAGCCTCGCGATGGGTGTTCGCAAATCATGGGCGGCATTGTCCAGGGAGCCCCGCATACCGTCGATTAGCGTCTCGATCCTTTCGAGCATCGCGTTAAAGAGTACGATCAACTCCTCGGTCTCATCTCCCGTGTGGTTTTCCGGGACCCGGTTGTGGACCTTTCCTGTATCGATAATGAAGCGGACCATGTCGATAAGGCCGCGAAGGGGCCTTAGCGCGCGATGGGACAAAAAAGCCCCGCCCGCAAATCCGAGCAGAATCACCGGGATCATGATGCCTGCGAAGATCTCCCAAAATCTGTCGAGAAGTATAGCCCTGTTTTTTATGCTCCTGCCCACCTGCAAGACCAATCCGTCCGGGAGAACGGTCGCTATTTCCTCCGTCTTATGTGCGATCCCCGTTATAAGATCTACTAGCCGCGGCTTTATGCGGCGTTCGAGGTATTTGTAGTCGCGCACGGTTTCAGATTTTGGCACGCTTAGAAAAACAGTGGCGTTGTCGTGGCCCGAGAGGCGAACAAAGAAAGAGACCCTTTTATCCTTTTGCCTGTCTTCGCGGATCGCGCGGGCAAGAGCCGGTATGCCGCCTTCGTTGTAGCGGCTTGCATACTCATCGAGCTTGGCGTGCAGGATCTGTCGGTCTTTGTGGTTTACATAGGAGGAGAGCAGAAAGTAGAAGATGCCTATGACCAGAAAAGAGCTCAGAGGGAAAATAATCGAATACCACACGGCTATTCGAAAGGAGACCGATCTGCGCATGCGGCTAAGTGAGGCTAAAACCATGGCCGACTCCACTTAAAAGGGAAATCCTGTCGCGGATCGTACTTGCGCCTTGTTTCCCCGCGAAATTTTAAATAGAAGCACAATTTAGATAATTTGCAAATACCCTTTTGGCTTCCCTGGAGGCTTGTGTGCTTTTTGTGGAATTTCTCGACGACCGGAAACACTTGGCCACCCGCGGTGGAAAGTTTATGGATCATCCAGCAAGTGTGTGCCCGAGTAGTGCTTCAAAAAAAT
>JBMFHI010000119.1:0-10535 GCA_049976905.1 Syntrophobacteraceae bacterium
CGGGAATATCTTGCCGATCAAACAGGTGCACGTCTATCTCATAACCCGGAAAGTCTTGCGAGGGCGCTTGAAAAGCTCGATGCCTCATCCAGACAGATCCCCCTGGATGCCAATCCCTCAAAGGCCCACATGTTTATCGTAAATCCACTTTCCGGCAAAACCCTGGCCGGATTGTTCAGCACGCACCCGCCGATTGAAGAGCGCATCCGCCGACTCCGCCAGATGAGGTGATAAGCTTTTTTATTTCCAGACCACGGAGGCCCAAAACCGCAGGGAAATTTCTTCCCTCTGTTCGCCTCCGTGGTGTATTTTCCCGGCTTCGGACGAGAGAACAAATTTGTCCAGTCCGCATGAGAGTGTGACCTTGACACAAAGAGCAAATTCCGATACAGGTATATAGAAAATCAGGCTTTCCGTACCCTGACCAGCCTGTCCTTTCCTTCGAGGTTAAATTGGACTTTCTTTTATCAGCATTCTGAACGGCGGCTCCGCAGATCGGTAAAAGGCAAAATTCCTGTGGTTGCGCACGGGCTCGGCCTGCTTGGTTGGTCGCCTATGGAAAGAAAAAGCTATGGCAAACGTTATCATAGTTGGCGCTCAGTGGGGCGATGAGGGTAAAGGCAAAATTGTCGACTTACTTTCCGAACAGGCCGACTATATCGTCCGGTTCCAGGGCGGAAACAACGCCGGCCACACTCTGGTGGTAAACGGGAAAAAGTATATCTTCCACCTCATTCCTTCGGGGATTTTGCACAGGACCAAGAAGTGCATGATCGGAAACGGAGTGGTACTCGACCCGGCGGTGCTGCTCGAAGAAATGGACCAACTCGCTCAGGCGGGACTGCCCGTTACGCCACAAACTCTTCTAATAAGCCTCTATACGCATATTATCATGCCCTATCACCGCGAACTCGATCTTGCGCGGGAGAGGAAAAAGGGCAAGACCGCCATTGGAACGACCGGGAGGGGCATAGGCCCGTGCTACGAAGACAAGGTGGGCCGAAGCGGCATCCGGGTCCACGATCTTTTCAACCCCGCCGTTTTTTCCGAGAAGCTCACCAGAAATCTTGAAGAGAAAAATTTTATCCTCACCCATTTCCTGGGCGACAAGGCCCTTGAGGCTTCCCGGATACTGGACGAGTATCTGGCTTACGGAGAGAGACTAAAGCCCTTTGCGGGAAACGTCTCCATCGAACTTCAAAAGGCGGGCGCCGCCAGGCGCAATGTTCTTTTCGAAGGCGCGCAGGGCACGCTCCTGGATATCGATCACGGCACCTACCCTTATGTCACCTCGTCAAACACCGTAGCCGCAAACGCATGCTGCGGCACAGGCATTGGCCCAACGGGCATCGACTCGGTGATTGGAGTGGTAAAAGCCTATACCACGCGCGTTGGCGGCGGGCCGTTTCCTTCCGAGCTTCACGATGAAACCGGAGAGCGCATGCAATCGGTTGGCGGAGAATTCGGCGCCACAACCGGCAGGCCGCGCCGTTGCGGATGGCTGGACATGGTGGCCTTAAAGAGTTCGGTAAGACTAAACGGCCTGTGCGGCCTGGCAATAACCAAGCTCGACGTTCTAACGGGAATCCCGGTGCTAAAGATCGCGGTCTCCTATAAATGCAACGGCCGCTCCCTCGACACTTTTCCCATCGAACTCGACGAGTTGGAAAATTGCGAGCCCGTTTTCGAGCAGTTTCCCGGCTGGAGCGAGGACATCTCGAATGTGCGCACCTGGGCGCAATTGCCTGAAAATGCCAAAAAGTATCTGCGGGCAATCGAAGAACTCTCCCACGTTCCTGTCCATATAGTTTCCGTAGCCCCCAGCCGCGAGGCTACGATAGTCATTTCAAATCCTTTCAGCGGCAAAACGTGCGGCCACGGCCTCACAACGCCAGCCTGATCCAGAAAAGAGGTCGGCTGTTACTATAGGGCCGACCTCACCCTTGCGCCTTTGTCGTTCCCATAGAGTTATAGATACCCGCCGGAAAAATCAACTCCCGGGTTGCACGCTTTTGGAACTTTTAGCCTTGTGCGGGTTTTCCATTGCGATTGCAACGCAGAGCCATCCTTTTTCCCGCTGTTAAAGCAAGAAGGCCTGTTCCGGTCACCCGGAGCAGGCCTTCTTGTTATTGCAAAAAGCGCCGAGGCCAAAGGAGCCCCGGCGCAAATAAACCACAGGACTCCTTAGCCTCGAACCTCTTCTTTTACCGAAACAGCGATCTTATAGAGAATGGTCAGAACGAAGAAGCCTGTCGACCATATGCCGATCGTGATCATCAACTCGGGTATGGTCGGGGCATACTGATGAATCTGGCCGTACATATTGGGAATAAAGCCGCCAATAATAAGGCCCACGCCCTTATCGAGGTACATGGAAAAGAACACGCAGCAGCAGGCCGCGATAAGAATCTTTTCATTCTTTCTAATGTTTGGATGAAAAAGGAGTGCAACGCCTGCTATGGCCAATATTACAAACATCCACATGAAGGGAACCAGCGCAGTCTTACCGTCTACCCCGACAAACATATACTTCAAGGTTTCCATGTGGCTTGGAATATTGCTGTAGAAAGCGGTAAAAATTTCCAAAATCACAAAGAAAACGCTTATCAGCATCGCGTAGGTAACCACGGTCAGGAGCTTGTTTATGGCTTCCTTGCCGGCGTCGAATTTGGTGTACTTTCTAACTATCAGGGCAAGCAGAATCAAAAGCGCCGGGCCTGAACAGAAAGCCGAAGCGAGGAAACGGGCAGCCATGATCGCTGTAAGCCAGAACTCTCTTCCGGGAAGACCGCAGATCAGGAAGGCTGTAACCGTGTGGATGGACACAGCCCAGGGGATCGAAAGGTAGATAAGCGGTTTTACCCATTTAGGATAATGGGTGCCCTTTCGCTCCGCCTCCAGGACATTCCAGCCTATGAAGACATTGAGGAGTAAATAGCCTGTTAGGACCGTCATATCCCAAAAGAGGATCGAATTGGGCGTCGGGTAGAGCAGAACATTCAAAACACGCATCGGTTTGCCCATGTCGGCCAGGATAAAGAGCATGCACATGATAACCGAAGCTATGGCCAGGAATTCACCCAGAACGGTGATTCTGCCAAAAACCTTCACATCGTGGATGTAATAGGGAAGCACCACCATTACGGCAGAGGCGGCGACACCGACAAGGAAGGTAAACTGGGAAATATAGAGCCCCCAGGAAACGTCCCTGCCCATCCCGGTAATCATGAGGCCATGCTCCCACTGAGTGAGGTAGGCTGCAAAACCCAACCCCATCAGGATCATCAGTGCCCCCAGTAGCTTTTTGTATGTAGCGCTTCCGCTAAGTGCTCTTTCAAGCATCTTAAACTCTCCTTTGAAAGCTTTTGCCTCAGATCAGATAGTAAACGGCGGGCATGGTCCCAAGCTCGGGTTTGCGCCTGATGGAATAACGAGAATCAAGGGCCTTTCGCACATCGGACCCAGGATCGTCGAGGTCGCCAAAAATTAGGGCTTTCTGCTTGCAAGCTTCAACACAAGCGGGAATCTTCCCAATTTGGAGCCGCTCGACACAAAAATCGCACTTTTCAACAACCCCTCGGTCCCTGGTCGGGTAGGCGGGATTGATTTTCTTTATAAAGGGGCGAGGATCCCTCCAGTTAAAGCTCCTTGCCCCGTACGGACAGGCCGCCATGCAGTACCTGCAGCCGATACAGCGGTGCATGTCCATCATGGTGATACCATCGGCGCTCTTGAAGGTAGCCTGGGTAGGGCACACCCTTACGCATGGGGCGTGGGTGCAGTGATTGCAAAGAACCAGGAAAGGTTTTTCCTTGACCTCTTCCGGTTCGAGGGCCGGGTCCTGGTCGGGAAAAGTGTTTTCGTACTTTTCGTTCCAGAGCCACTTGACCTCCTGCCTTTTAACTGGAATGTCCGGGACATTGTGAGCCCAGTCGCAGGCCAGGATGCAATCCTTGCACTCTTCTTTCTCTGCTTGCCAACACTTTTTGACATCGATGACCATCGCCCATCTCTTGGCGGTGCAGGCATCAGGGTTAGTCAGGTACTTGGCCGCCTGTGACTTGGCAAAGGCATCACCGACTTCAAGCGAACTCAAACCAAGCGCGCATAGGCCGCCGATTTTCAAAAAATCCCTTCTGCTCGTCTCCATTACTTGCCCTCCTTGGGGACCACAGCGATGGCCCCAGCGCCAGGCTTTTTCTCGCTTGGAACAACATGGCAACTGAAGCAATAGGGGTCAGTCGCCTTATCCAACCCGGCAAAATTATGACACCTGTCGCAAAACTGCGCTTTGTTCGAATGGCACCTGAAGCACTCGGTCTCGAGGCTCATCTGGTATTTAAGGCCGTTTGGCGCCACATAGAGCCTTTTGCCGTCCCGAACGACCTCTGTCCGCCACACGTTTAACAGCTTCATATGCTCCGTGATCATCTGGTCCTTCGGCAGGATACAGTGTTTGTGCATCATGGCGTCAATGACCGGAGTATTGAGACTTGGGTCGGCAGGCGCAACAACCTTCCCGTGATCGAACCATATCGGGAAAGTCGCCAGCACGCCAAAGACGAGCAGGCCGATCAGGATATATTTTCCATCATATATCTTCATTCTCGCTATCCTCCATTCCTGGCAGAGGCTCCCCGCGCAGATCGGTGGTCCTCTCGGTTTCGCCTTCCATCACCAGGGCATTGCCCACCAGCTCGTGAAGTCCGTAAACGGTAACATCAGGAACCCAGTAGTTCATGAGGGTTGGAAGAGCAGCACGGTCAATGGCGCAAATGCAGGAAAGAGCGTTTACGCCGAACTTCTCATGAACGTGGCGCACGGCATTGGCCCTTGGCAGACCGCCGCGCATCCTCATCTCCATGAATTCGTCATTATTTAAACCCGACCCCGACCCGCAGCAGAAAGTCTGCTCGCGAATGGTGTTGGCCGGCATTTCGTAGAAATTATTGCAGACGTTATTGAGCACGTAGCGCGGCTCGTCCAAAAAGCCCATCCCGCGCGCCGTGTTGCAGGAATCGTGGTAGGTGACCTTGAGATGGTCGTTTCTGGTCGCATCCACCTTGAGTTTGCCGTTTTTGATCAAGTCGGCGGTAAACTCCACGATGTGAATCATCTTTGTAGAAGCCGCACTATCGAAAGTGGTGCCGGTAATTGGGGATTTGGGCACTTCCAAAAAGTCGGCGGGTCCGTTAACCGTATCCATGTACTGGTTGATCACACGCCACATATGGCCGCACTCGCCGCCGATGATGGATTTTACCCCAAGCCTCTTGGCTTCCGCGTACATCTTGGAGTTAAGCCTTTTCATCATCTCGTGGGAGGTAAAAAAGCCGAAGTTACCGCCTTCGGAGGCGTAGGTGCTCCAGGTGTAATCGAGGCCTATCTCGTGGAAGAGCATCAAATAGCCCATGAGGGTATAAGTGCCCGGATCGGCGAAAACATCGCCCGAAGGCGTTACGAACAGAAACTCGGCCCCCTTGCGGTTGAAGGTGGGCTCAACACGGATTCCGTTAAGAGCCTCGATTTCGTCGACGAAAAATTCAAGCATGTCCTTAAAGGCGTGAGGCTGGATCCCAAGGTGGTTTCCGGTCTGGTAGCAGTTGGCCACCGGCCCCACGACCCAGTCGATGTTACAGCCTATCAGATTAAGCAGTTCGCGGCCGATGATGGTAAACTCCGCCGTATCGATCCCGTAGGGACAGAAAAGCGAGCAGCGGCGGCATTCGGTACATTGGAAAAAGTACATGAACCATTCTTTGACCACGTCTTCGGTAAGATCGCGGGCTCCGACCATCTTGCCCATGATCTTGCCGGCAAGGGTAAATTCCTTGCGGTAGACCGATCTGAGAAGTTCGGCCCGCAAAACGGGCATATTCTTTGGATCCCCCGAGCCAAGGTAGAAATGGCACTTATCGGCGCAAGCGCCGCAGCGCACGCATATATCCATGAAGATCTTGAGCGAGCGGTATTTGTCCAGACGCTCACGAAGGCCTTCCAGGATAATATTTTTCCAGTCCGAAGGCAGTTTCCAGTCCGCATCATTTGGAGACCATTCTCTGGGATTTGCAAGCCCGACGACTTTCAGGTTCTTTGCTTTACCCGGATAACTAAAATTTCCAGGCCTGAAAATAGCCGGCGTGTCCATCCATCCCGTTTGGGGCAGTCCATGCTCAAGTTCGAGTTCGTTTGGTTTGGGGACCTTAGCCATTGCTTATATAGCTCCTCAGAAAAGATATAGATAAAATAGGTCCAAATAGGTCCTACAACTCTACAGCGCATCGGCCGGCAGGCCAAAAATCGCCAGATTTACTATTTTGCCGGAGCCGACGGGGCTTCATCCAGTTCCTTATCAACAGGCAGCCCGGCTTCTACCATCTTTTCCCTGAAATGGTCCTCGTACTGCGCATAGGTGTGGACTTTGACAGGGTAATTCCACGGATTAACATGGCGCCTGATCCGGCTGTCGTTTGGCAGATTTCGCGTCGGGCTAAGGAAGATACCGCCCGCATGCATCAGCTTGCTAAACGGGAAGTAGGCAAAAAGCGTGCATATAAGGAAGAAATGTACGAAAAAAATCGAACCGATCCCTGCCGGGATAACGGGGTGAAAGGATATAAGCCCCATTGCGAGCGTTTTCACCTTGATAAGATCGACCTTATAAATATAGCGGGTAAGAATGCCCGTTGTTGCAATGGCAAAGAGCAAAAAGAGGGGGAAATAATCCTGAGGCAGCGAAATGTAGCGTACCTGGGGAATGATGACCCTTCTTATGATCAGATAGGTGACTGCAAGAACGAAGAGCCCATCCGTAATGTATATGCCCGGAAGCCCAACCTGAAAGAAACCGTCAAGCCTGTCAAGCCCCTGAACGAAAGAGGGCACGGGCAGGGTAAAAAACCGAAGGTGCCTTAGCAGGATCACCAGGAAACAGTAATGAAAGGTGAGCGCGGCAAGCCACAGCCATTTTTCCTGCTGGTAGTAGAGCCTGTGTCCCTTTTCGGCCTCAAATTTCGTATTCCTGAAAAGAGAGCGAAAAAGAAGCACTTCGAGCGCCATGCGCACGAAGGTCTGCCCCTTGGTGGAAGGATTGTCAAACTTGGCGTGTTTAATCCAGGGCAGCGATTTCTCCTGCCCGGCGGTCGTAGGAATCCGGAAGGGAACGGGCGAACGCCCCCAGTTGAGGACCCTGTAGACAACACCGCCTAAAAATAAAATGATTGCAAGATACGGCATGGTAACGCCGAAAAAGTGGTAGAGCCCGGCGCCCGAGACTCCGATGTAAGCAGCCAGAATAAGACCAACGACTGCTGCCAGGGAAAATTTGATGCCCATTTACCAAACCTCCTGAAAAATAGCGAACAGCTACACGCATCCAGCCGCTATCCGCCGTCCACTGATTAAAAACTCCCTCCCCGGTCGCTAAAATAGCGAAAAACGATCAAGGGGCGTAATTCTTCCCTTCACCGCTAACTTCCTGCCGCGAAACTAAAAACCTTAATCGCCAACTATCAATTGCGCCCTCTCAAGGAGCCTGCGCGTATTGCTCTTTATTTCTTCGATTTTAATCTCGTAGAGATTTTCCCGGCAGCGTGAGTAAACATCGAAGGCCAAAAGGCCCAATCCCTCGACTTTGCGCTCAAACTCGCGCAAATCTTGACTGCCCGTCTCGCCCTCGGCAAGTTCTTCTTCCAGAGCCTCCTCGACTATCGCTTTAAGACCAAAGACAAAGGAAAGAGCAGCCGATGGAGAAAAACTCTGTACGGCGCGCACTCTTATCACCTTATCCAAAAGGGGCGCAAGAGTCTCGGGACGGTTTTGGCCAAAAAATTCGTCGACTATTTCCCCAATGGCCGTTCGGAAAGTATGCCCCACCGGATTGGCAAAGGGATCGCTTTGCGTATTAAACAGCCGCACCGTTTCCTGCGGATAGGTAGCCGCCAGCAAATCAAACCATTTTTTGGTGATCGTATCTTTGTGCTTGTCAAGCTGTTGTTCTATGGCCATATCTAACCCTTGGCACCCCGCAGGACGGGAAGCCTTCTAAAATAAGGGGCGCCAAGACATCCACCACTTTGCGGACCCTCCCCAAAGGCTTCAACCGGCACGCCCCTTCGTTTTTCAAACGAAGTCGATTTAACTCGGCTACCTCGAAAGGTCAATAAATAATGGAGTAATTTTAACAAGATAGCCTTCGTGCATGCCGAGGAGGAGCGGATGGGAAGCTCTAGAAATAGACCCCATTATGTAAACCGCCAACAACTAACGATTCTTAAGTTATTTGTATGGAGGCGTCCTGGACAGCAATTACACAAGTCGCTCCAATAGCACGAACAAAGAAGGATTTCAACAGGTAATCGCCCTTTCGACAAGGCCCTGTCTCCCACGGAGATTACCCAAAACCAGCCGAGGCCATTACCTGTTTGATCTTAAAAATGAGCCAACTCCAAGCGGGGTTCCCAAGATTTTTCCCGGATGGGGGATGACTTTTTTGTCAAATTATTGCATATAAGGGGGCAAATCCAAGGAGAGAAAATTTGTTTGGGCTAAAAGGCATTCACCACCTGGCGATGGCTACCCGGGACATGGAGAAGACCATCCGCTTCTGGCGCGACCTGCTCGGCATGAGACTGGTAGGGGGACTTGGCAAAAGAGGGTATAAACTTTATTTCTTCGAAATTTCCCCTCAAAACTACATCGTCTTCTTCGAATGGCCGGAGGTAGAACCCGTAGAGGAAAAGGACCACGGAGTTCCGGTTTCAGGCCCCATGGTCTTTGACCACGTCTCCTTTTGCGTCGAAGACCTCGAATCTCTGCGCGCGCTCAAAAGAACCCTAGAGGCAGCCGGTTTCTGGGTATCCGATATAATAGATCACGGCATCATTTACTCCATCTACTCCTTTGACCCCAACGGAATTCCCATTGAATTCAGCGTTCCGGTCTCCGGCGCCGATCTAGGCGTCTTTCCGGCCCTTGTCGATACCGACCCCAATCCGGCTGCGCTGGAAGGTCCTCAACCTGTGGCCGGCGTTTGGCCCGGGGTTAGAGAACCTGCTCAGGGACCAGTCGGGAAATCCTTACCGGCCAACACGGCCCCGGACGACTGCGAGGTGTTTCCGGGTGAAGGCCGCGAACTGGTAGACGGTTCCAAAAAGAACTGGTTCCAATAAACCTTTGTAAAAAACATCGGGAGACATTTAGTGAAGAAAGTTTCTTTTATCCTGGCGTTTCTTTGCGCCTTAATGACCTGCCCGGCCTTCTCTTTGGCCGACAACACCGTTTCTCTTCTCACCTCGGGACAAGCCCTTGTGGGAACCCATTCGCAAGCAACCATACCTTTTGAGCTCGTCGGACACCTGATTATCGTAAAAGCGGGCGTAGACGGCTCCAAAGCCGACTATACCTTCGTTCTCGATACAGGTTCGATTACCGCCGTGAGCAAAAAGTTCGCCAGTCGGCTTGGACTCCAAATGGAGGGCTCATGCAGCGCAACGGGTGCAACCGGCGCGGGAAGCAAGGTTTGTCTTACCCGTTTAAAGAACCTTTCTCTTGGGGGCTTGGAAGCAGGAGATGTTTCGGCCGTCGTTTTCAACCCCCATTTCAGCCAGAGAGCCGGAATAAGGATAGACGGCTTTATCGGCTCCAATTTCCTTCGATTTTTTAAGGTCAGAATCGATTATAGCAACAAGCTTCTCACCCTTTCCCGCGATACGGCCCCCCTGGCTCCCGTTGCCGGTGCGACTCTTGTCACCATCAAGGAGGATTGGAAAAACGCCTTTGTTCCCCAGGTCGCAATAAGGTGCGGAAACACCGGCTTCGCGGCCTCGATCGACACAGGCCTTTGCGACCCCATGTCCCTTCCTGCCCCATTTTTTGACACAACCAATATAGAGGCGCAGCTCTATGGAAACGGGGCGATGGCAAGCGGCAATTTCGGCAACCTGGATAAGGCCCGGCTTGTACGCCTGAGCGACCTCAGCCTTGGGCCGTTAAAAATCGGAAAGGCAGTAGCGACCACCCAGCCGGGACAAACCTACGCCTTGATCGGTTATGGGCTTTTGTCCAACTTCACCGTGACAATCGATTATCCGTCCAAACAGATGCTCCTGGTTCCCAATCACGGCGGCAGGCCAATAGATAACATCTATAGCACCGGCCTTGCGTTAGGCCGCGATTACGCGGGAAAAACCGTTGTAACCGGAGTCTGGAAGCCCTCGCCAGCGGCAAACATGGGGCTGGCCCCCGGCGACGTAATCACGGAAATTGACGGCAAGCCCGCGGACAGTTACACCCTTGCAGGGGTGCAAAAGCTTCTCTTCGACACTACGGTGCCGACTCTCAAACTTTCGGTTCAGGAACCGCTTGGAGACAAAAATTTTACCATCGACAAGAGATATCTGTTCTAAGTTTGCGACCGCAAACCTAACAGTGCCCCGAGCACCCTGCCCCTGGATCTCTTGCGGGAACGGAGGCGCCCAACCGGTACCGCATCCTTCGCGGCGGGGCCGGCGCCCGTGTGCAACACGCACCTCACC
>JBMFHI010000120.1:0-10435 GCA_049976905.1 Syntrophobacteraceae bacterium
ATAGACAGGCCAATGATCATGAAGTGCATAAGGGTAATTGATGGGCAGGCCCCTCCGGGGTTTTATCCAGCCCGAACACAAACTATCTCTCCTATGTTGAAAAAATGGATCGCCAAAGATATTTAGGTTATCAAGATCATATGTTTTAGCAAACGCTGGTGGGTTCAATCTAAAGATTTGGCAAGCTGTAATGACTTTCTGAGAGTTTACCATGAATCAATAGAAGTAATTCTAATATTGCATGGTTGCTCATGCGACAGTTGGTTCTCGTGTGTAGTTTTCATATAAGATAGCCGTTCTTAATAAGTGCGTGCGATTGCTCTGGCTAGTGTTACATCCCGTAAATTAGCTGATATATTATATGTAGTTGGTGGGCACGAAAAGCTGTGCCCACCCTACGCCTGTGGCCGGTTTGGATATCATGGAAGTTAAGGGACGTCACACTAGAGCCTTGCCCCGGCATGTTTAAAGCCTGGGGCAAGGGTTGTAAAAAGCAGTAGTTTCATAGCTGGTCGGGGCTGGGCCAGGTGTCAGCGGCGACGCGCCGCCTGGCTCAAAAACCGTTTTCCGGCATATCGAGGATCTCTCGGCCTTTCCTTAGGCAGATAGCGATGGTTGCAAGGGTGTGGGGCAGGGTGACATCGACAAACCAGAGCGCCTGAAGGGTCTTTGCCCGGTAGAAGTCGTTTTCCTGTCCGCCTGCGGTTGCCTCGCAGGCAATCCGCGCCATATCGAGGAGCCTCCATGCCATGGTGAGCTCCCCGTAGGCCTGAAGCGCGGGGTAGGTATAGGATGCCCACTGGAGCGGGTCGTCTCGTAATCTTTTGGTCATTTCGATTGAAGCCTCAAACAGGCGTCCGGCGGCTGCGGCAAGCGATTCAACCCTTTCGCCCAGCTCCGGATGGGCACGGTTTGCCGCACAAAACTTTTCGATCTCGGCTTTAAAGGCCACAAAGGGGGCCCCGCGCCCTATGGTCATCTTGCGTCCCATGAGATCCATGGACTGGACCCCGTTTGTGCCTTCGTAGAGAGACATTATCTTCGAGTCCCTGAGATATTGCTCCAGGGGGTAATCGGCGCAGTAGCCGTATCCGCCAAGACACTGTATGGCCGTTTCGCATACCCGGAAGCCCATGTCCGAGCAGTATGCCTTGATAATGGGGGTCATAAAATCTATCAGGTTTTTGCAGTGGTCCCTGTCGGCCCCGTCGGGAAGGGACTGGGAAAGATCGAGCCAGTAAGCGCCGGCGTAGATCATTGAACGCATGCCGTCAACCATTGCCTTCATCCAAAGAAGCATACGCCGCACGTCGGGATGTTCTATGATGGGAACCCAGCCGGGCTTTCGGCCGCAAAGATCGGGGCCCTGCACCCGCTCTTTGGCGTAGGCGAGGGCGTTTTGATAGGCTGCGCCAGCTATGGCCATGCCGCTTACGCCCGTGTTTATCCGGGCGCCGTTCATCATCTGGAACATGTGGGCAAGGCCGTTATTTTCCTGCCCGCAGAGCCAGCCGATGCAATCGTCGTTTTCGCCGAAGTCTAACTGGCAGGTGGGGGAAGCGTGCAAGCCCAGTTTTTTCTCCACCCCGCCGCACTTGACGTCGTTTGCCCCGGCTAAGGAGCCGTCGGGATTTACCCGAATCTTTGGGACAACGAAAAGCGAAATTCCCTTTACTCCCTCGGGAGCCCCTTCGATTCTGGCCAGAACCAGATGGATGATGTTTTCGGCCAGATCGTGTTCTCCCCAGGATATAAAGATCTTGGAGCCTTTAATCTTGAAGTGGTCGCCCTGCCTGACAGCCGTAGTCCGAAGCGCCGCGAGGTTTGTGCCTGCGCCGGGTTCTGTAAGCACCATAGTGCCGGCCCATTGTCCGTTCAACATTTTAGGAACGTAGAGCTCTTTTAGCTCCTCGGTTGCAAAGCTCACGATAAGATGAGCGGCCCCATGGGTAAGGCTTGGGCACATGTTGAAAGCCTGGCAGGCCCCGCACATGAGGTCCTCTATGACGGTATGCATCATTTTGGGAAGCCCCTGGCCGCCCCATTCGGGCTCGGCCGTCGGGCAAAGCCAGCCGTTTTCGGCATGGGTGCGGAAGGCCTTTTTGAACTCCGGGGCGCATTTTACCTGGCCGTCTTCATATTTTGCCCCCCATTTCTCACCGATTTCCTGAAGAGGGGCGATTTCGGATTTTGCAAACTTTATAGCCTGCGTTACCGTCATGTCCAAAAGCTCTTCGTCGAAGTCGCTGTACTTTTCGATCTTTGAGAGTTCTCCGTACTTGAGCTGCTCCTTTAGAATGAAGAAAATATCTTTTTCGTTCAGTTTGTAGTGAGACATTTATAACTCCTCTAAAATGTTTAGCTTTTAGCGTCTTTGTGGTAGGAGGGTTCCCCGTGGACCCGGCCCCCGTCTATTACCATGGTCTCGCCCGTTATGTAGCTTCCGGCCCGCGAGGCCAGGAAAACCACGGCGTCGGCTATTTCCTCGGGTTCTCCCAGACGCAGGAGAGGGGTATCTCCGATCGCCTTTTGGCTCACCGCCGGCTCCTTCCACAAAGCCTCGCTCAGACGGGTTTTTATAACCCCCGGCGCGATTGCGTTTACCCGTATATTATATTGGCCGAATTCCTTGGCCATCACCTGTGTGAGCATGATCACCGCCGCCTTGCTGACGCAGTAAATCCCCAGGGCTTCTGCCCGCAACCCTCCGATAGACGATACGTTTATGATGCATCCCCCGCCCTGTTTTTTCATCTGCCTTGCCGCCAGCCGGCTGAGCAGGAAGACTCCCTTTAAATTGACATTCATCGTTATGTCGAAAGTCGTTTCATCCTGGTCCATAATGGGACCGTAGTAGGGATTAGTCCCCGCGTTGTTTAGCAAAATATCGATTCGGCCCATTTCGCTTACGACCCGTTCGATAAGCATTTCGCAGTCCTGGGATTTACCGTTATGAGCCGCGATCGCAAGCCCCCTCACCCATTTGGCCCGTATCTCTTCCGCAACGCGTTCAAGATCCGCGATCTTTCGGCTGCTAACGACGACATCGGCCCCGGCCTCGGCCAGGGCGAGAGCGCTCGCGCGCCCGATCCCGCGGCTGCCTCCTGTAATAAGCGCGACTTTTCCTTCACACGAAAATCTTGTTAAATCCACTGGTTATCCTATTCTGAGAGCGGGGGGGGTAAAATTTAAAATTTTTATCCGTCCGTTTTTTAAAGGCCCGCTTGTCAACTGTCCACGTACTGTTTATGCAGGCGGCGCATACCGCGCAGCCAGCCTTCATAGTCGTTTGCCTTCCTCATTTTCCCTGCCAGTTGGGTCTTCGTTTTTCCACAAAGGCCTTGGGGCCTTCGATGAAATCCTGGGACCGGTACATAGCCAGCTCTCCGGGAAACCTTGTGGATATGGCTTCCTGCAGGCTCATTTCCATTCCTCTTAGCGTTGCTTCCTTGGCGGCGCGTATGCTTAAAGGCGCCCCAAGAAGGATTTCCGAAGCCAGTTTGTGGGCTGCCTCCATGAGATCTTCTGGCGAAACGACTTCCTGGACAAGCCCGTATTGCATTGCCTGATGGGCGCTGATTCGTTTGGAGGTCATAATCATATACTGGGCAAGGTGGTAGGGGATGTGCCTTGGGAGCCGGTGAACGCCCCCCGCTCCCGGTATGAGGCCGACCCGGGGTTCGGGAAGCCCAAACGATGCGGTTTCCGATGCCACGATGATGTCGCAGGCGAGGGCGATTTCGAAGCCGCCCCCGAGAGCCAGACCGTTAACGGCGGCAATGAAAGGCTTATAGCAATCAAAGCGGGAGGTCATTCCCGCAAAACCGCCCTTTGCCCCCTCCATGATCTCCAGCATCCGGGCAGGGCCGTTTACGGCCTGAAATTTCAAGTCGTTTCCCGCCGAAAAGGCCTTCTCGCCCTTGCCTGTTACTATGCACACCCACTGCCGCGGGTCTTCGTCGAAGGCATTGAAGGCATGGTCCATTTCCACGCTGACCAGAGGACTTATGCAATTCATCACCTCGGGACGGTTTATCGTAACCGTAGTTACATGTTCCTTTATTTCCACGTTTATGAATTCATAGCTCATAAATTTTAGCCTCCATGAGAGTTGATGGGGATAAGGCCCCAACCGATTATTCTTTGTAGCTGTACCAGCCTTCGCCGGTCTTTTGGCCAAACTTTCCCTCGGTAACCTTTTTTACAACGCTTGGGGTGGGAAGATCCTCCCTGTTGCCCGAGGCGTAAAAGTGGCTCATCCCGATATCATAGGTTAGATCGATCCCCGTGAGATCCATGAGGCGGAAGGGGCCCATGGGATGTCCCGCGCCGTAGACACAGGCCTTGTCGATGTCCTCGACGCTGGCGACCCCCATTTCCAAAAGCCACTGGGCCTCTTTGGAAATAGCGGCGAAAATGCGGTTTAAAAGGAAGCCGTCCACCTCTTTTTTGACATGTACCGGCATCTTTCCGATCTTGTGGCAGAAATCGAGCATGCACTGCGCCGTTTCATCGGATACGTGCGGCCCCTGGACGACTTCCACGAGCTTCATTACGAGCGCCGGGTTGAAGAAGTGAACGTTGCAGACCTGGGGCATGCGGCTTGTCGCATCGGCAATTCGCGAGCTTACGATATAGGAGCTGTTGGTTGCAAGGATCGCTTTGGGAGGGGCGAATTTATCGAGATCGGCAAAAATTTTGCGCTTTAGATCAAGCCTTTCAAGGACTGCCTCAATCACCAGGTCGGCTTCCTTAACCCCTTCTTTCATATCGGAGGAAAAAGAAATAAGGCTTCGGGCCTTTTTGGCCGCCTCCTCGGTGAGTTTTGCCTTCTTTACCCTTTGGGGCAGATAGGAATCGCAAAACTGTTGGGCTTTTGTCAGCACCTCCGGGTTTACGTCGATTGCAACGGTGGTAAAACCTGAAAGGGCGCACTGAAGGGCAATCTGGTGCCCCATGTTTCCAGCCCCCACAACGGCTACGGTCTTTATTTCATCAATCTTCATCTTCATTCTCCCTGTCCGGTTTGATTTTTCTTCCAAAATCGCCCTAACGCTGAAGGTTTTCGATAACCGTTGCCACACCCAGCCCGCCTCCGCAGCAGGAGGAAAAGAAACCGTATTTGCCTCCCCGGCGGATAAGCTCCTTCATGGTAAGAAGACAAATCCGGGCTCCGGAAGCTCCATTGGGATGCCCGAAAGCTATCGCTCCGCCGTTGGGGTTCCAGTTTTTCTCCATGTCGATCTTTTCGCCCATCTGGGTCTCAAGTTCCCGGATAACCGCCAGATTTTGAACCGCGAAGGCCTCGTTACACTCCATAACTTCCATGTCGCGAAGTTTTAGCCCCGCCCGCTTCAAGGCCTGCGGGACAGCATAGGCGGGGCCGATGCCCATGATCTTTGGATCAACACCGTAATCGCCACCGCTTAGCCATTTGGCCATCGGGGTATATCCTAATTCGAGAGCTTTTTCTTTTGTCATCATGAGTACGAAAGCCGCCCCGTCGTTTCGACCCGACGCGTTGCCGGCCGTTACCGTGCCATTGGGAAGGAAAGCGGGCGGCAAGGCCGAAAGGGCTTCCATCGAAGTGGCCCTTGGGTGTTCGTCCACCTTGAATTCGATCGCAGGGGTCTTTTTGCCCGTGGGGACCGTGATCGATACGATCTCGTCTACAAAGTAGCCCGCATCGATTGCTCTTCTGGCCAGCTCCTGGCTTCGCAAACCAAATTCATCCTGTTCCTTTCGGCTGATGTTATAGAGCTTCTGAAGGGCTTCGGCCGTTAGCCCCATTTGGCGGGTCTCCGGGTCGTTGGTGGGCGAAAGGCTGTTTTGAATCGGCATGGGAGGGATCAGGCGGAAGGGTTCGGTCGCCATGGAGAACTTGCAGGTCGCCTGACTGTAGGATTCCATACCGCCCGCTATAACGATGTCGGCCTGGTTGGCAAGAATGCGCCACGCCGCATGGTTTATGCTGTCGATTGCCGATCCGCACTGCATCTCTACATAGGAGGCCGCCGTGCTTATCGGAAGCCCGGAGGCCAAAACGATCCAGCGGGCCGGATTAAGAGCCGAGGTGGCCCCGATGGCCGATCCGGCAAATACCGTGTCGACAGGGGCCTTTTCCACAATCCCGGTTTTTTTAACCAGCCCCTTGAGGGCCAAAGCGCCAAGTTCTTCGGCCGTGAAATTTCGCAAAGTGCGGCCCAGCGTCCCGAAAGCCGTTCGGGCACCGTCTACAAACACAACCTCTCTTGCACTCATAATGATCTCCAACCAGTTTGAGAATTTGATTTGTTTGAAACCCTCAGAGGCCTAGAGCAGTTAGCATGCCATAAAAGGTGTATCTGCACCAACATGTTGATAATAAAAACTATTATGGCTGTTGTGTAAAATATATAATTCTGTTATTTTGCAGAACTCATTCCCATAATGCAAAAATATTTTTGCATAGTGCAAACAGAGGGGGGAACATGCCGGCCAACGAGAGCCTGGAGATGGATCTTTTCGCGCCCGAGAAGAAAAACTCGCAGAAAAGCAGGCGGAGGGAAAAATTTTCTGTGATCCTGGGGGAATGGGAAAAGTTCATGGAAGGCGATGAGCGCGTGGACAAGAGGTTGATTCCGCGAGACATTCGGGATTCCTGGAAGCGCTGTCGCGCCAAGGGGATCGATCCCTACCAGAGTCCGCCGCGAAAAATTCTTACCCCGGACGAATTCGAGCTATTGACCAAAACCAACGGCAGGCTTGTCAGGCTGAGCAAATTTTTTCTTAACCACTACCACCACCTGATCTCCCTTACCTCCTTTGTGGTAAGCTTTTTCGACCCCCAGGGATATTTGATCGAAATCAGGATAGCCGAAAGATTTCAGGAACTGGCCAGGCGAAGGCCTTCGGACTGGGTTCTTGGAGCCTTGTGGAGCGAAGAAGCCGTTGGAACCACGGCGATCGGGCTGGTGCTCAAGTCTAAGAAACCGGCCTGCGTATTTGGCTCGCAGCATTACCTCAAACGCTCTCATGTGGCCACCGGCTATGCCGCCCCGATTTTCGATCCCGACGGGACATTTCTTGGCGGTATAGTGCTATGGTGCCGCTACGATCGAGCAAACAATCACGCCTACGGCATGACGATTGCGGCGGCCCACCTCATTGAAAATCAGCTCAAAATCAACCAGTCTCTAAATGAGGCCAAGGCGTCTTTCGCAAGAAGCGAAATCGCGTGCAGCTACCGGCAAACGGTCATGGCCTCGATCCCTGAAGCACTGATAGCGGTGGATAACAAGCATACCATTACGCTCATTAACGATCGGGCAAAGGCGATCGCGGCCTTTGCGGGCAAGGATGTCGTGGGACAGGACCTTCGCGCGGTCCTGGGGATGCAGAATCGCCGGTTGATGTCCTTAGTCGATAAAAAAGATCACCTGATCCACGAGGAGGTGAGGATAGCCTCGGGCAGGTCATGGAACGACTACACGCTTACTTGCAATCCAATAATGTCCTCGTCTGGAGGAGTAATTGGAAAGATCCTTATCCTTACGGAAATTAAACAGGTAAAAAAACTTGTGGCCAATATCATCGGGGCCAAGGCAAATTTTACATTCGACTCGATTTGCGGGAGAAATCCTAATTTCCTGGATACCGTCGAGCAGGCAAAGCTTGCCTCCCGCAGCCGTTCCAATGTCCTTTTGCTCGGGCAAAGCGGAGTGGGAAAAGACGTCTATGCCCAGGCTATCCACAACGCAAGCGAGCGCAAAAACTGCCCTTATGTGGCCATTAACTGCTGCGCCATTCCAAGGGAGCTCATGGCTAGCGAACTCTTCGGCCACGAAGAGGGGGCCTTTACGGGCTCCAAACGGGGCGGTTGCCGTGGAAAGTTCGAACTGGCGGAAGGCGGGACGATTTTTTTGGACGAGATCGGCGAGATGCCCGTTGAAATGCAGTCGATCCTTCTTCGGGTAATCGAAGATAAGTGCGTTATCCGCATCGGAGGCGCCAGGGCGCACCAGGTCGATGTGCGAATCATTGCGGCAACCAACAAGGATTTGCTCGAAGAGGTCTACAAGGGCAATTTCAGAAAAGACCTCTACTATCGGTTGAACGTTTTTACGATTCACTTGCTGCCGTTAAGTCAACGGCCCGACGACATTGCGCTTCTGCTCGACTACTTTGTCGAGAAGTATTCGAAAGCCCTGGGGAAAAAGATCGAGCGGATAGAGCGCGGGGTGCTCGATTTTTTTCAGGGATACGACTGGCCCGGAAACGTTCGCGAATTGCAAAATCTGGTGGAACGGATGATGAATTGCGCTCAGACAACTTGTCTTAGCGCCGACCTCATTCCGCGCGATCTGAGCCATCAGTGCGCCGAGGGACAGTCGAATCCGGAGTTTGTCTCGCCCAGGGATTTTGAGAGGCAAACGATCGCAAAACTCATGGAAATGAATATATCCAAAAGAGAAATAGCTAAAAGGATGGGCATTAATCTCAGTACGCTTTATCGAAAACTAAACAGGTACAATGATCTTGCCTCTAAAAACCTGCCTTTCTAAGCTATGGGCTGCAAAGTTTTGCATTGACTATTGCTTGCCGATTGAGTTATCCGGAAATCTTAAAGCTTTACCAGCCGCTTAGATTCGAAGTCCGGGCAGAACCCTTTGAAGACACGGGGATTCCTCGTTTTTTTTTGAAAATGGCTTTAAGACTGGCTCCATGGCTTTTGGGACTGCGTTTATGCCGGGAAGCGAAAATAGAACAGGAGAGGGCTATAATGATCTATAACATCGAATTCGAAACCCTGCCGCGCGAGGCCATAGAGGCCATTCAACTGCGACGTCTCAAAGACACTTTGGAGCGGGTATACGCGACCGTGCCCTTTTATCGCAAAAATTTCGACGAGGCCGGGGTGCGTCCAAACGACATTAAGAGCCTGGAAGACCTTAGAAGGTTTCCCTTTACCGTCAAGCAGGACTTGCGGGACAACTACCCCTACGGGATGTTCGCCGTTCCCATGGATAACGTCGTTCGCATTCACGCGTCTTCGGGCACTACCGGGCAGGCGACCGTGGTCGGCTATACGGCAAGAGATATCAAGATGTGGTCCGAGCTTATGGCGCGGGCCCTTGCGGCCGGCGGGGCCACCCGTGGCGACATAATCCATAACGCCTACGGCTACGGGCTTTTTACCGGCGGCCTGGGAGTTCATTACGGTGCCGAGCGCCTTGGGGCCTCGGTGATACCGATTTCCGGGGGCAACACCAAGCGCCAGGTCCAGATTATGAGAGACTTTGGGCCAACGATTCTTACCTGTACCCCCTCCTATGCGCTCCATCTTGCCGAAGTGGCGGCACAGGCGGGTATAGATTTTAGCAGTCTTAAATTCAAGTCGGGTATATTTGGCGCCGAGCCCTGGTCCGAGGAGATGCGAAAGGAAATCGAGCGAAAGCTCCACATGCACGCCATAGACATCTACGGCCTTAGCGAAGTGCTTGGACCGGGCGTATCCATCGAGTGTGTGGAGGCCAAAAAGGGGCTCCATATAGCCGAAGATCATTTCATCCCCGAGATCATCGACCCGAAAACAGGTGAGGTGCTCCCCGACGGAGAGGTTGGCGAACTGGTTTTTACCTCTATTGTAAAGGAAGCCTTTCCGGTCATAAGGTATCGCACCCGCGATATCACCTCCCTTAACCGCGAACCGTGCATCTGCGGGCGAACGCATGTAAGAATGAACAAGGTGAGCGGCCGCTCCGACGATATGCTCATTATCCGGGGCGTTAATGTTTTTCCCTCGCAAATCGAAAGTTTGCTTATGGACATAAAGGGAGTCGAGCCCCATTATCAGTTGGTTATCGACAGGGTAGACAATCTCGATACCTTGACCGTCATGGTGGAGGTGGGCGAGGCTGCCTTCTCCGACGAGGTGCGAAAACTCCAGGATATAGAGAAAAAAATAGCTAAAAATATTAAAGAGTTCCTTGGAGTTTCCGCTGCCGTAAAGCTTGCCGAGCCTAGAAGCATTGCCAGAAGTGAGGGAAAGGCGCAGCGCATCATCGACAGGCGTAAGATTTAAACCCCGGTGCATTCATCAGGAGGATATCATGGGAAAGCTCGAACAGATTTCCGTCTTTCTCGAAAACCAGCCCGGTAGACTCTGCGAGGTCACCAGGATTCTGGTCGAGGCCAATATCAATATCAGAGCGCTCTCGCTTGCCGATACGACCGATTTCGGGATCCTGCGCCTGATCGTAAGCGACAACGAGAAGGCCAGGAAGGAACTCAAGGCAAACGGATTTACCGTTGGGACAACCGATGTCGTGGCCGTGGAAGTAAGCGATAATCCTGGAGGTCTTCATCACATTGTAAAACTTCTAAAAAATGTCAATGTAAATATCGAGTACATGTACGCCTTCGTTGAGCACAGCGGCAAGAATGCAATAATTAT
>JBMFHI010000121.1:0-10384 GCA_049976905.1 Syntrophobacteraceae bacterium
GATAACTCCCTGAAATTCAAGTTAGATCCTTGCCGACATCTGCATGGCGCCGCCTCTGGTGCGTCCTTGGGTTTAAGCGTTTCCGAGATCCCTCCATGAGCAAGTCAAGCGGTTTGCCTGCCAACCTGGATGGCGAATCGGAATAGTACCCCACGACGATTACACGTTGACTTGTCGCGAGTATACTTCAAAACTATATGCTAAAAATAGAAAAATACTCTAAAATCAAGAGGCGACTTAACTTATTGCTCCTACAATAAAATCCGCGTTTTCTCCTGCCCGCCTTTGTCTCCGGCTGCCCAAATCATTTGCCTTGAAACAAAAATCAGCTAATAAGCCTTCTTCTCATCACTATGAGTGCTACGGGGAAAAGCAGGATAAACATTGCGGCTATGTACAGGACGCTCCAGACGAGGTCGATCGTGATTTTGCCCAGGAAAAAAGCGCGGCAGAGGTTCACAACGTGGGTAAGTGGCAGTGCGAGTGCCAGTCTTTGCGCCCAGCCCGGAAGAGTCGAGGTTGGGAAAAAAGTGCCGCTAAAAAGAAACATGGGAGTAATGAAGAGAAAGATTGGAAGATTATACATATCAATAGAAGGGGTAAGACCGGTAAAGATCATGCCCACGGTTCCAAATGCCAGCCCGCCCAGGAAAGAAAGCGGCAGTACTAGCAATCCCGAGGGAAATGTGACAAGTCTAAAGCAGGTTATCACCGCGAGCACAATGGCTGCCGCGATAACCGATTTGGTCGCGCCCCAGAAGATTTCCCCGGCTATGATGTCTTCAAGGGAAAGCGGAGTGGTCATCATGGCATCGAAGGTCTTCTGGTAATACATGCGCACAAAGGAGGCGTAGGTGTTTTCGAAAAAAGCGTTATACATGATGGTTATCGCCACAAGGGCAGGGGCGATAAAGAGGACATAGGAAATGGGACTTCCCTGATAGCTTACCCTGTGGATCAGGGCGCTCAGGCCGATTCCAAAGGCGGCCAGATACATAATGGGCTCAAGAAGCGGAACCAGAAAGTTTACGAACCAGATTTTTCGATAAACCACCATATTGCGGTTCCAGACAAGAATAAAGCGCCAGGAGAGATTGTCTATCCTAAGATTGTCCACTATTCCTTAAGCCCCCTTCCCGTCAGTCTCAGGAAAACGTCTTCAAGGGTTGCAAGCCTTTTAATGCAGCTTTCCTTGCAAAACCGGTCCCCTATGACCTCGAAGAGCCTGTCGGCCTCATTGCCGTAGATGATGATCCGGCGGTCCAGAAGGTCGTTTTGGAACCCATGGGCGCTTACAAATTCCCTTACCTCCTCGTCTGGGTCCGCAATTTCCACCACATGATCGCCAACATGAGTACGGATGATTTCCGCGGGCTTTCCTTCCACCAGAATTTTGCCCTGATCCATTATGATCAGTCTGTCGCAAAGCCTGGCGGCCTCGTCCATGTAATGCGTGGTAAGAAGGATGGAAATTCCGTTTTTCTGAAGCAGTTCTAGCCTTTCCCATAGCTGATGGCGTGCCTGAGGGTCCAGGCCCGTGGTCGGCTCGTCCAAAATGAGAAGGTCGGGACTGTTTATGAGCGCGCGCGCCAGCACCAGTCTTCTTACCATGCCGCCCGAAAGATTGGTGACCTTGTCATCCTTTCGGTTCTCAAGGGATATGAACTTGAGGAGTTGAATCGCCCGGTCCCTGGCTTCTTTTCTGGGTAGGCTAAAATAGCGGGCGAATACTTCAAGGTTCTGAAGTACCGTAAGGTCCGGGTCTAGATTATTCTCCTGCTGGCATACGCCGATTTTTGTCCTTATCCGCCGCCATTGGGTCTCTATATCCAGTCCGAAGATCTCAAGCCTTCCGGATGTGATGGGCGAAAAGCCGTAGGCCATCCTGATGGTGGAAGTCTTTCCCGCCCCGTTTGGACCAAGCAGACCAAGGCATTCGCCGGCTTTAAGCTCAAAGGAGAGGTCATCGACAGCCTGAAGCTTTCCGAATTTTTTACCCAGGTGCGAGGCGCGTATTATATTTGGTAAGTTTGTGCTCATCCACGCACATATAAAGTGTTACGCGCTTAAGCTCAAGTTAAATCCGCCTCGGCCTCTTCGAGTTACCCCCGGCAAAGGTCCTTTTGGTGACCCTGCTGGTGGACACCTTGACGGCGGCGCTTGCCGGATGTTAGTTATTAACGCGTTTAGATATCTTGCGCGCAATGGATAATAAGGAGGTCGATAAATGAGCGGTGTTTTCGAAAGCGGCCAGATCGCGGGATTGTCTTTGTCAAACCGATTCGTCAGGTCGGCGACCTGGGAAGGTTTGGCGGGTGCCGACGGTAGTGTCACTCCCGCGCTGGTCCAAACAATGAGAGGGCTTGCCGAAGGCGGCCTGGGGCTGATAATAAGCGGTCATTCCTACGTGAGTCCCGAGGGACAGGCCGGTCCCTGGCAGCTGGGAGTCTACAAAGACGAACTGATCCCCGGTCTTAGGGAACTTACCGAGACCGTCCACGCGGCCGACGGTAAAATCGTTATGCAGCTTGCCCATGCAGGATTTTTTGCCCCACAGCCCCTCACGGGAAGGCCCCCCGTTGTCGTCTCCAATTTCGAAGGTCTTTCGAAAGTGCCCACGGCAGAGCTTTCGACCGGGGATATCGATAAAATTGTAAGAGCTTTTGCAGATGGCGCGGCCAGAGCCAAGGCCGCCGGCTTTGACGGCGTACAGATTCACTCCGCCCACGGTTATCTTCTGAGCCAGTTTTTGTCCCCTGTCTATAACCGCCGCAACGATGAATACGGGGGAAGCATCGACAATCGCGCACGGGTTCACCTCGAAATAGTGCGGGTAATTCGTGAGGCCGCGGGCAAGGATTTTCCCGTGCTGATAAAGATCAACTGCCGCGATTTTGCCGAAAACGGCCTTAGCCTCGAAGATTCGGTCCAGGCCGCATCCCTTTTGGCCCGCGCGGGCCTTTCGGCCGTAGAGGTGAGCGGAGGCATGCTCAACGGGGGCAAGTTATCCCCCAGCCGCTTCGCGATCAATTCCGAGGAAAAGGAGGCCTATTTTTCCGAGGAACTCAAAGCCTTCAGAAAAGCCCTCGATATCCCGCTGATCCTGGTTGGCGGCATCAGGTCAATGGCGGTTGCCGAGCGGCTTGTGCAAAGCGGACAGGCCGATTTGCTCTCCATGAGCCGTCCCCTTATAAGAGAGCCCGGGCTGGTAAAACGATGGAAGTCGGGGGACCTGCGCCGTGCCGAATGCGTCTCGGATAACCTTTGCTTTAAACCCGCTCTTGAGGGGCTGGGCATTCAATGCTTGACCGAACAACGGCAGAAGGCGCAAAAGTAACCCCTTCAGGCCAAATTGCGATGAGCCCCCGGCTGCGCGGCTCGGGGGCTCATCGTGACCCTGATCTGGGGTGGACACGGCCTGATCTTGCCCACCCTCTGCTGGCAAGCATCACTCAATTTCCGGCAGACAACACTAGAGCATCGAAGTCCTTTCCTCGATGGTCCAGTCGTCCACGTCGATGTAGCGGAAGGCCCCGGGGCCGTCCGGCAAAATAACGCGGCTTATTCCCGCGTTTATGATCACGCGTTTACAAAGCAGGCAGGGAATGCCCGGCGAGACTATTTCGTCCGTATCCACCTGCATGCCCACCAGATAAAGGTCCGCCTCCACCATGTCCAGCCGCGAGGCATGGATCACCGCGTTCATCTCGGCATGGACCGCCCGGCAGAGCTCATAATTCTGGCCCGGTGGAATGTTTTTTAGCTGCCGCAGGCAATTGCCTAGGTCGATGCAATTGGTGGTCTGGCGCGGAGCGCCGTTATAGCCCGTGCTGATTATCTGATCGTTTTTAACGATCACCGCCCCAAACCGGCGTCTCAAACACGTGCTTCTCATCGCCACAGCTTTGGCGATATCTAGGTAATACTGGCTTTTAGTAGGTCTTTTCACTTTTGCCTCATGCTTTCTTGGATCGTTACAAGCAAGCTCCCTGTTGCCAAACGGCACTCTGATATTTAGAACATCACGGGGCAGGAATTCAACCTGAAAATAGCCAACGATTTTTCAATTGACATTAAACGGACCATCAAATAAGCCTTGCCGGGGAAGGCAATGTTGTTGACTCAAAAGAGGGATTTTTCATGCAAAGCCGCGAAAAGATTTAACTCCGTCTTTACTTTTGGCGGGAAGCTCCTCTGTTTGTTTTCGCCGCTTCGCGCGAGGCAAATTGGGCTAAGTCAACGGTGTCGGGCAAGGAGGGCAGGGGATAAATCTGTCCTTGCTTGATCGGACTCCATGCCTTGAAGCGGTCCGTAAAATCCTATTTAGATGAAAAGGCGCACATATGGCTCAAAAAGAATGTTATGATGTTATAATCATTGGAGGCGGTCCTGCGGGTCTAAGCGCGGGAATCTATGTAAAGCGGGCGGCCCTCGATGCGGTGCTTGTCGAAAAGGGTGTCCCGGGTGGGCAGGTCTGTATTACCAAGGGAGTGGAAAACTATCCCGGATTTATCGATATCGACGGGTTCGATCTCTCCGACAAGTTGTACCAGCATGCGAAGGCCTACGACCTGGAGACAATCCAAGATGAAGTCTTGGCTATTGAACCCGGAGGCGAATTTCACTCGGTCCGCCTTGCGGGCGGAGAGCTCATCAAAGCTCACAGCGTTATCATGGCCGCCGGCGGAACAGCCAGAAAATTGAATATCCCCGGTGAGATCGAAAACTTCGGCAAAGGGGTTTCCTACTGTGCCACCTGCGACGGTTTTTTCTTTCGTGGCAAGGTCGTCTGCGTCATAGGGGGAGGCGATACAGCCCTTGAAGACGCACTTTACCTGGCCAAGATCACCAAACACGTTTATCTGATCCATCGGCGAGATGAGTTCCGGGGAAGCAAGATTTTGCAGCAGCGCGTATTTTCCCAACCTTCCATTGAGATTATACTAAATACCGTGCCAAGCACCATTTTGGCCGATGAAAACGGCGTGCGCGGCGTGGCTCTTAAAAATACGAAAACCGGTGAAGAAAGCGAAATCGCCGTTGACGGGACTTTCATCTTCGTTGGTTTTTCGCCAAACACCTCGATCGTTCCCGCCGGGGTTAAAATGAGCCAAACAGGTTATGTCTTGACAGACGATAAATGTGAAACCAATATACCAGGGCTTTTTTGCGCCGGAGATCTTAGACAGAATTTCGCCAAACAGATTGTGATAGCCGCTTCGGAGGGCTGTATTGCAGCCTTGGCCGCGGCTCGCTATGTAGAGGCTAACAAGGGGCACGGGACTCCCGTGCCGGCTCCTAAATGATTTTGCCCCCTTTGCAAAGTGAGTTATTGAGGGAGTGCCAACACGGCTGGAGCCCCAACCGCTTAGGGAATAGGTAAGAGGGAATGCTTTCCAAATCTCGATTCACTGCGATTGCGGTCCTTCTTGCCGTAATTTTGCTGGGTTTTGTCTACTGGGTTACCAGCCGGCCGCGCTCTATTGCGCTTACGGGCATAGTAGATACCGACGAAGTGCTGGTTAGTCCCCTCGTCCAGGGGCGACTGGAAAAACTTCTGGTCAGGCGCGGCGATACGGTCAAAAAAGGCGAGTTGCTTGCGCTTATCGAACCCAGTGAACTCAAGGCCGACTCGGCCTTTTACATTAACAACCAAAAGCAATACGAGGCGCAAAAAGAGCAGGCTAAATCAGACCTTGAGTACCTGCAAGCCCAGACCCGCGACCAGGTCCGGCAGGCAAAAGCCGACCTGGCGATGCATAACGCCGATGTGGCTCAGGCCCTGGCGGATCTTAGCTACGCAAAACACAACCTGGACCGCGCGAGAAAGCTGCGGGCAAGCAACGCCAATTCCGTCCAGGATCTCGACCAGGCCCTCACCAACTACAATGGAACAAGGGCGCATGTGGATTCGCTGCAAAAGGCGGTCAAGGCCTCCGAGGCTGCCGTGGCCCTGGCTCAGGCCAATAGTGTTGAAATTGCGGCCAGAAAGGCCGCCCTTGCCTCAAGCCTTCACCACCTTGCCGCCGCCCGCGCCCAGACTCAAAAGGCCAATGTGGTCCTTGGCTACACGCAGGTTCGTGCTCCTATAAACGGCATCGTCGACGTAAGGGTCACACTGCAGGGTGAGGTGGTGAGTGCGGGCCAGACCATCGTGACTCTAATTGACCCCGACGACCTTTGGGTTCGAGCCGATGTGCCCGAGAGCTACATCGATCGAATCCGCCTTGGCGACAGGCTCACCGTGCGCCTTCCCTCCGGCGCTACGCGCGTTGGCAAAGTCTTCTTCAGGGGTGTTGACGCCGACTATGCCACTCAGCGCGATGTTAGCCGCACCAAACGAGACATTAAAACCTTTGAGATTCGCCTGAGATGCGATAACCGCGATCGCGCCCTGGCAATGGGGATGACCGCCTACGTCGTCCTGCCCGTGAGGTAGGATATAACCGTTATGGTAAAGGCGATTTCTCGTTGCGAGCATGCCGTCGAAGTCGAGCAACTGCGCAAAGTATTCGGTGACTTTGTTGCCGTGGACCGCTTAGACTTTTCCGTTGGCCACGGTGAGGTTTTCGGCCTCCTGGGGCCTAACGGCGCGGGCAAATCCACGCTTATCCGCATGCTCACCACCCTCGTTCAGCCTACCTCGGGCACCGCCCGCATCGTGGGCCTGGATGTGGCCGCCGCGGCCGGGGATGTGCGGCGCGCTATCGGCGTGATCCCTCAGGCAATGACCTCGGATCTTGACTTGAGCGCCGTCGAGAATATGTCGATTTTTGCAAAGCTCTACAACATCCCGCGCCAAAGACGCAACAATGTGATAGAAAAGCTGCTCGATGCGGTCGATCTTACCCAGTGGGCCGATAAACCCGTTAAAATGTTTTCGGGCGGTATGCGCCGAAGGCTCGAAATCGCCCGCGGACTTGTCAATGAACCCAAAGTCTTCTTTCTTGACGAACCCACTACCGGGCTTGATCCCGTCTCGCGCGTATCGGTGTGGGAAATGCTTACACGCCTGAAAAAGGAAAGCGACCTTACCATCATTATAACCACTCATTACATGGACGAAGCCGACAGGCTCTGCGACCGCATCGCCATTGTCGATCACGGAAAGCTTGTGGCCCTTGATTCGCCGCTAAAGCTAAAGGCCTCGGTGCCGGGAAGAAATGTTATCGAGGTTAGTTTTTCGGCTGTGCCGAAGGGGTGGCTGGAGATTTTGGAAAGCCTGCCTGAAGTTGCCGAGGTTAGCTCCGAGGACCATGTCTTCCGCATCGCCTCCCATAACGGCTCCCGTACAACGGTAGCCCTTATGGATGCCGCTCGCGCGGCCGATGTGGCTATTGCCTCCCTTTCGGTCCAAAGCACCACCCTCGACGATGTCTTTGTCCACTACACCGGCAGGCAGTTGCGCGATGGTCTCCAGGCTCCTTCGGCCAGTGAAAGCCGATTTATGATGAGGCGCGAATAATCGTGATGAAAGAGACCTGGACCCGCATAGGGGCACTTATCGAGCGAGACCTTCGCCGTTTTCGCCGCAGCCCCACCCTGATGGTCGTATCCATGGTGCTTCCCCTGGTTCAGCTCGTCGTTTTAGGCTATGCCTTTGGTGGTAAGATCAAAAATCTGCGCGTCGGCGTCGTTGACC
This sequence comes from Syntrophobacteraceae bacterium, assembly GCA_049976905.1. Taxonomy (GTDB): domain Bacteria; phylum Desulfobacterota; class Syntrophobacteria; order Syntrophobacterales; family Syntrophobacteraceae; genus SbD1. The sequence continues at coordinate 7,643 of JBMFHI010000121.1, forward strand.
AGGACTACAGACAACCCGCCGTGCGGCTAAAGGGCATGCTAAACTCCGTGGCGGCCAATGCAAAGACCTTTAACTCCATCCCCTATAGTGATCTTGGCAAGGCCATGAGGGATCTGCGAAACGGCACAATCAACGCGGTCGTAAATATCCCTCCCGATTTCTCGCGCTACGTGCTCTCGGGCGCAGACCCCAAGCTGGCTCTTGTAGTCGATAACACCGACCAGTTCAGTTCCTCGGCCCTTACTGCAAGCCTTACCGAACTTCTTCAGGCCTACGACGCCAAACCCTCCGTATCACGCCGGAGCCGCGAGGCAACCCTTTCGGTAGTCGAGGTCTATCCCTATGTCCCCTATATCCAGTTTCTCCTACCCGGTACGATCGTGCTCGCCATATTCGTATCCTGCATGATCGGGGGCGGCATTATCTACATTGACGACAAGGCAAGAGGCCTGCATGAAGGCTATCTTGTGACTCCCCTTACCAAGTTCGATCTTATCATGGGGTTTAATCTCGCCGGAGCCTTAAAGGCTATCCTCTCCGGCCTTGTGCTCATTACACTTGGCTCCCTTATCGCCGGAATTCCCAATCCCCTCGACCCCTTGCGCTTTGTGCGTATGCTTGTGCTTGTGGCCCTCACCGCGCTTGCCCTTGTTAGCATGATGTTTCTTCTAATGGTGCGCATAACCGATCCTCTCGTGCCAAGGGCCATCTTTGGCGTTCTCAATACCGTGCTCTTTTTTCCAAGCGGGGCGGTCTATCCCATCGAGGCCTTTCCGGCATGGATGAAGGTCATAACCACGATCGATCCTTTCACCTACGCCGTGGACGGGTTCAAGTCGCTCGTGCTAAAAAATACCGGCCTTTCCGCTATTTCCGGCGACATGTTTTTTCTCGCTATGTTTACTCTGCTCGCCATGGCCGCCGCTACACGCCTTTTTAAAAGGACCCTCTAGGGCGGCGCGGCTTTTTGTGCCCGCCGCCTGTTTGGATATATCACCGAATGTAGCGGACCAAACACGGGATGCCGCCTTAAAAAGCAAGGAGGCTTTTTAAGATAAAATTGTTCTTCCAGCCTCTTGCAAAGCTCGATTTTCGGATGGCAATTCCCGGAGATCCTTCGGCTTGTGTCATCGAATGCGATTTGGTCCTTCAATCTGCCATAGAGCCTATGTCCTGATCCTCTGAGTAATTGAACGATACTATTTCTGCCGTTCACCTATGATCGAAACAACTCCTCGATGGCTTTTCGATCATACTTTCCTGCCGTCGTCACAGGGATCTTTTCGACAACTATAATGCGTCGCGGTCTTGCGTAGCTTTGCAGTTCATCCAGTCGAATAGTTGTCAAATCCACAGTTTCCGGATCTCCTTCTACAACAGCAACGACCAGGTTCTCCCTGCCCGTTCCAACGGGCAGGGAAATTGCCTGGGCATCCCTTATGCCTGGTTGTCGTTTTAGACTTTCGCGCACCGCTTCCAGGTCCACCCGCAACCCACCCACTTTTACGATTCCATCAACGCGGCCAAGCAACTCGAACCCGTTGCCTGAAGTCTTGCTGACGCGGTCTCCAACTGTGTAATACCCCGCTGCATCCAGGGGCAATTGTGGGCACAGGTAATCTGAACAAATCTTAAAGAGTCCATCTTCGATTTTTGAGTCCACGCCTGAGTTTGGGTAAAAATCGCTCTGTCCGTCTGCCCGTATTCGAGTTGCTACCCCACCCGTCTCGGTCGAACCGTAGATCTCGGCGATGCGCGCACCGGTTTGCGCGCTGAAGGCCTTGGCATCCAGGGCGTTAAGCACACCCGCCGAAGAGAAAGCCAAACGCAAGGAGCCAAAAGAAAAGGGATGGCCGTTTAGAACCCGGTAGTGGGCCGGTACGCTTATGAAGATGGAAGCGTCGTTATCTATTAGTGCGGCCTCGATTTCAGCCGGAAATAATGGCGTCTCAGGCGCAACGGAAGCCGAAGCCAAAAGAGGGGTCAAAACACTGTACAACAGTCCATAGATGTGATTGGGGCTGACCGTGGCCACTAAACGGTCCTCCGGGCTCACCTCATAATTGCGAACAATAAAATCGGTTTCCGCCAAAAGGTTTCGCACTGTCTTGGTCCACATTCGGGGAGCCCCCGTTGAGCCTCCCGTAAACAGGAATGCCCAATCCGAATTGCTTCTTCCATGCCCTGAAGGCTCGGGAGCGACCCAGCGCTCGCCTCCAGCTGGAAACAACGAAAACCGGCAGGCGCCTGTGAGGCACCGTCAATCACTATCGCTTCAAAATCCATAAGATCTCGGAGTTCTTCCAAAACCGCGATGCTAAAAGCGTGAGGCAAGATCACAGCCCTGCCCCCAGCCAGTCCGCACAGCAAAGCCGCGGCCACCACAGCCTTGTCGTGTGAACAAAGACAAATGGGCGGCTTATTTTCGCCGCTGCCAAAAGTTGCCAATAGACGGGCTGCCATGCCGTAGAGCTCAGCGTAAGTGGTGCGGCCGAGGACAAATTCCTTCTGGGGGTATCGCGGCCCAATCAGCAGTCCGTCAATCAAACCTTCAAGCTTGGCTTCACTGCACCCGCCCGGTAGTCTATCCATAGGCTTGTCCTTTCTGTATTAAACACAATACTATATTATAAATTGATCGAAATTAAATTGTCAACCATGATGTATTCGATGCACTACCGGATAATGAACTATCTTTAAAATGTAACGTACATATAACTATTAATATCGTTACCAACTGAT
>JBMFHI010000122.1:0-10197 GCA_049976905.1 Syntrophobacteraceae bacterium
CCGCTGGCGTCGGCAAGTTTTTGCGTGCTCCATTGGCTGCTTCCGTCATCGGGGGTCGTGCAGGCAAGCGCCATCACTTCCACCCGCTCTTCAGGGGTAATCACCGGCGGCTTTCCGCTCCGACGCAAATCCCTAAGCCCCACAATGCCTTTAGCCAAGAACCGTTTGCGCCATTTCAGGCAGGCCTGCCAACTCAAACCGACCTTCCCGCCAATTTCCTTGAGGCTCATGCCTTCGGCGGCGTAAAGGATCACCTGGCCGCGCCTGGCCAGGCGCTGCTCGGTCTTTCCCGCACACACAAGCACCTTAAGTGCCGTGCGGTCACTCTCGCTCAATTCAGTCTTGACCTTTTTCCCCATTGCGAACCCCTCCCTATTGAGGGGCTATTATATATCATGTTATTTACGGAATGCAACACTAGGCCATGGTGAACCGCCAGGCGCAATACCATTGCTCGGGATGTTTATCGGGAGGACATCCGATACATTCAGTTTTGATACGTGGGTCGATGGATGCGGCAAAAGTTGGATATTCCACCATACCCGCGGATTTGCAGGGATAATCTTCAAGACCCTTTTGTTTCCTGGCGGTCTGGACACGGCAGTCGTTCATCTGAAAGACGAAACTCTCGGGTGTTTCCTCGACGATGCTCTGGCGGTTAATGACCGCGTAGAGACGAAACTGCAAGGCAGCCTTCAATCCATCGAGGCCCGGATTTTGGGGAAGCTGCAAGAAGCGTTTGATCGACCAGGCCTCAAAGGGCGAAAACCGGGTCCAGCAGGAGTCGTTACAGCGTTTGGCGTCAAACATTCCCTTGGAAAACTCAACGGCCTGGAACCAGACGCCGTCATTGGCCAGCCAGTTGACCGCGACGTTTTTTTTCAAGTCCTGAAGGGCTTCCCGGGGCAGATCTAAAAGGGCCTTGGGAATTCCGTGCTCGGTTTGGAAACCCAGGGTCTTTGAAAGCCTTTTCAGCTGAATATCATAGCTGCGCCCGTAGGCCTCGGCGAGAATGTCCCAGGCCTTCTCCGGGCCTAATTGATGTTGGACTTCGGCAAACCACATGGCATGGTGCATACAGATCCGATGGAAAAAGTCCATTACCAGCCTGGCGGTTTCTTCTTGACTAAGATCGTCTTGAGAACGAACATTTTCATTCACGGTAAGTTTCCTCTCGATCATGGTTTCTGTAGGCCGAGGTCTGAGCCCTTTGCCCACCGAGATTGCGGGTCAGGAGCACCCGGGAGCTGACCCCGAACACCATTGCCGATTGTATCCGACTTGATCTACCACAGCCACACTGTTTTTCCTACAGCCCAATGGGGAGCAAATAAGTTTTTTTTCGAAAAGTCCCCCATTGCCTGAGCGTATTGGCATTTTTCCCTAAAGGGGTTAAGAAAATTCCCCGATGGTTTTCTTGGTGAGGCCAAAGAGCAGAGGGAAGGAGTGCGGATGGTTCCAGTAAAAGTTAAGACCATGAAATATATAGAAAAGTGGTTGGCAGGCACTTTGAATGCGCAAACTCCTCTGAAGTTCGTCTATAAAGTCATATTGTTTAACACGGTCAGCACGGCAGGGATACTCATGCTCTTTGTTTTTGGAGGGGTAACCCTTGCCGCGCGCTCTTATCTGACAAGCGCAGTCGATTTTGCGGTCGGTACGCTTTTTTTGGGAAACATAATTTGCTTTCGTTTCCGCGGCCAATTTGGCCCGGCATCGGCAAATCTTAGCCTTGCCGGGGGGATTTTCTTCCTGTTTATGTTCGTAACCGGAGGCATAGACGGTACGGGCCATATCTGGATGTTCATCTTTCCCCTGGCGTCCTGCTTCGTAAATGGTTACAAAAGAGGCCTTACGGCCAGCCTTATTCTCCTCGGCCTTTCCCTGTTTTTTGCCACGATTCTTAGAAGGTTTTTCCATCTTGGAGCCGCCTATTCGGCAGGTTTTCTTATACGTTTCACAGTCTCCTTTCTTGTCGTGGCTGTCTTGTCTTTTACCTACGAGTATGTCACCGACAAAGCCCACGACGAACTTAGCAAGCAGCACCGGGAGTTGTCCGCAACCGTTTCCGAACTTCACAGCAAGGAGGCGGCTCTAAGGGAGAGCGAGGAAAAATTCCGCCAATTGGTCGAGCGGGCAAATGAGGGCATAATGCTGGTTCAGGATTCGATCATAGAATATGCCAATCCCAAGCTTGCCCAAATGGTGGGGTTGGAAGTCGACGACTTGGTGGGAACCACGTTTACGCAATATTTGGCCCCCTCAGAGCAAGCAATCGCGGAAAACCGCTACAAGCAAAGAATCCAGGGAAAGGAGCTTCCGGCCAATTTCGAATACGACGTGAAGCTTCAAGACGGTTCGACCATGCACATCGAGTTAAGCGCCGGGTTTACGATGTTTCGAGGACGCCCCGCGGACCTTCTTCTTTTGCGGGATACAACGGAGCGCAAGAATTACGAGTTGCAACTAACCCAGGCCAAATTGTCGGCGGAAGCCGCGAGCAGATCCAAGTCTCAGTTTTTGGCCAACATGAGCCATGAGATACGAACACCGATGAACGGAGTGCTCGGAATAACCGAGTTGCTGCTGGCAACCGATCTTAGCGCGGAGCAACGAAAACTGGCAAAAATGGTGCACGATTCGGGGCAGTCTCTCTTGAGGGTGCTAAACGATATACTCGATTTTTCCAAAATCGAAGCCGGCAGACTCGATCTCGATCAGGTCCCATTTGCTATCAGGAATACGGTGGGAGAAGCCGTGGCGCTTTTTACCGAGCAGGCGCGCAGAAAAGGACTTGAACTAAGGCACCATGTCGGCGGAGATGTCGCGGCCATGTTCCTGGGGGATCCTATTCGGTTGCGGCAGGTTTTGACCAATCTTTTGGGCAACGCCGTCAAGTTTACCGAAAAAGGAGAAGTAAGCCTTGAGGCCGGTATTCTTGACAGGGCGGCCGAGACGTCCATGGTCTGGTTTGAAGTAAGAGATACGGGAGTGGGGATCTCCAGGGAAGCCCGGGAAAATATTTTCGATGCCTTTTCACAGGCCGATGGTTCCATGAGCAGAATGCACGGGGGTACGGGCCTTGGGCTCACGATCTGCAAACAACTCTGCGAGATGATGGGGGGACATATTGAGGTGGAGAGCCTGCCGGGGATGGGGAGCAGGTTTCGCTTTGACATACGGCTTAAAAACTGCGAGGCATTGCCCGGGGCTTTTGATGAAGTGTGCGCGGATTGGAGCGGGCCCTGCGCCAGGCAAGGAACAGTACTCGATTCGCAGGCGCCGCGGAAGATGTGCTTTGAGGGGTCCATACTCGTTGCGGAGGATAACCTCGTAAATCAAAATTATGCCAAAGCGGTTATCCAGAGTTTTGGCCTGGAGGCGGATGCAGCTTCCAACGGCCATGAGGTGCTCCATGCGCTCGAGCAGAAAAGATACGACCTCATTTTGATGGATTGCCAGATGCCGGAAATGGACGGCTACGAGGCCTCGCTGGCAATAAGGAAAAATGAGGCCCGCACAGGCGATACCCATATTCCAATCGTTGCCCTGACCGCCCATGCCATGGAAGGCGATCGGGAGATGTGCCTTTTGGCCGGTATGGACGACTATTTAAGCAAGCCTTTTAACAGAAAGCAGCTGGCTGAGGTTTTCGAACGCTGGGTTGGACGCCCCCGCCCCTGTTTGTCTAAAGCCGAGGGAGAGGAAAACAAGGGGGTGGAGCAAGACGGGCGCTCTTTGGAAAAGCCCGTTTCCCAGGAGGATTGCCCTATTGACAGCAGGGCGGTTAATGAAAGACTGGGGGGGGAAGAGTCTCTCTTTTTCTCCCTTCTGCCAAATTTTATTCAACTGTTGGAAAACGAATTTCCAGTGATAAGGAAGGCATTTGAAAGCGGGGATTTTAGAGGGGCGGCCTTTGGGGCTCATTCTTTGAAAGACGCGGCGGGAAATCTTTCGGCAAAGGAGCTTGAGAATGCAGCAAGCAGACTCGATGCGGCGTTAAGGAAAGGCGCCCATGACGAGTGCGATGATCTTTTGGCCGAGCTCGAGCAAAGCTGCGTCCGCACAGCGACTTTTGCCAACCAGTTGCTGAGCTCCCGGCAGCCCGGGAAAGAGCCTGTTTTGGAAGACCCGCGGCCAGGCCCTGCTTTATTGGAAAAGCACGATGCAACCTCCTGCGGCGTCCCGGCCTTCAGGAACCGGGCGGAGGCGATTATGCATCTCAGGCAGATAAGAAGGCTTATCAGTGCGCATGACCCGATAGGCACGCGCAAATCCCTTGCCTGCCTTAAGGCTCTTCTTGCGGGCAGTGACGACAACGATTATATCAAAAGACTTTCCACTTTTTTAAGCGACTATGATTTTGAAAACGCCTTGAACGTGGTTGCCGATTTGGAGCGAGACGAAAACCTTTGGCAATTTTCAATTGATAGACCGTTAAAGTTTTGATAAAGATCAATTTTTTGCAACAGTCCCTTTCACCGAGGAGTCCTGGGTGTACCTGTTTTTCGGCTTCACATGAGGTAACGGGAATAAAGCTACCCGTGTTTGGTAGGTACAGGGCCAGGCCGAAAGATCCTATCCGTTTTACTTTTTCTTAGATTACCGCATGTAAGATCTTATCCCGTCCGGCTCATATGCCTGTTGAGGCAATCGCGATGGTGCGGGCGCTGACCCCGTTGTTTGCTGCCGGCTCCATTGCTTTCTTAAGGTCTGTATTTCCTAACTGAGCGCTAAGCCTTGGGCTGTATCCGTATGCAGGCACCAAGCAGGCTTATTTGGGGTATGCAGTCACTACCCGCTTTTGGGCTAAAGCAAGCCTGTGAGGGAGGAAAACTGTAATGGGAATGGGTGCTGTGAAATTAAAGATCGACGGGATAGAGGTTATCGCCCGGAAGGGCTCCACGGTGCTTAATGCCGCAAAAGAAGCCGGAATAAGGATTCCAACGCTTTGCTACCATGAAAGGATGAATCCCATCGGTTCGTGCGGGATGTGCGTTGTGGCAATCGATGGATTTTCTGAACCTGTTGCTTCATGCACGATGCCCGTCGAGGATGGAATGTGTGTGGTAACCCATTCGGAGAAGCTTTCGCGAGCGCGCCGGGACGCCTTGGCAGCCTTGCTGGTTCACCATCCGCTTGACTGTCCGATATGCGACAAGGCGGGAGAATGCAAATTGCAAGACCTGGTCTTCGAACACGGGGTAACCCATGTTCCCATGCAGCCGCCGACTTCGAAATTCACGACCGGCTATAGCACGACATTCATCCGATCGTGGCCGCAGCGATGCGTCTTATGCATGCGATGCGTATCGGCCTGCAATGAGATCCAGGGGATAGGCGCTATCCAGGTGACGGAGGGTCCTGAGGGCAGGCTCATTTCTTATGACGCAGACAAGTGCGTTTCGTGCGGAGAATGCATCCAGGTGTGTCCGGTGGGGGCTATGGTTGAGAAGAAATCCGAACTTCGCTGGCGTCCCTGGGAAGCAAGGAAGGTTCGCACCACCTGCACATACTGCGGCGTGGGGTGCCAAATGTTGCTCCACGTAAAAGAGGATAGAATCGTCAAGGTGTCCGGGGTGGAGGATGCGGAACCAAACAAAGGGCGGCTGTGCGTCAAGGGACGATTCGGCTTCGATTTCATCTATTCTCAAGAGCGTTTGAAAACACCTCTTATAAAAGAGGGCAGCGGGTTCAGGGAGGCCAGTTGGGAGGAAGCTTTAGACCTTGTGGCCGGCAAGTTTAAGCAGATCATCGCTCAAAGCGGCCCGGACGCCCTTGCGGGCGTTAGCTGCGCCCGGAGCATCAATGAAGATTCCTACCAGATGCAGAAGCTCTTTCGCGGAGTGTTTGGGACCAACAACATCGATCACTGCGCCCGTAGCTGCCACGCGCCAACAGTTGCCGGACTGGCTGCCACCTTTGGTTCAGGCGCCATGACCAATTCCTTTGGCGAATTCCATAAAGCGAAAATGTTCCTGGTGATCGGATCGAATATGGCCGAGGCCCATCCGGTCGCCTCGTCGTTTTTGAGAAACGCCGTGCGAAACGGGGCGCAACTGATCGTTGTCGATCCTCGAAAGCAGCGGCTGTGCGATATTTCCACAATGCACCTGCAGTTGAAGGTGGGAAGCGATATTGCGCTTTTAAACTCCGTTATGAATGTATTGATCGCCGAGCAGCTCTACGACAGGGATTTTGTTGCAACGTGCACAACCGGGTTCGAGGCGCTAAGGGAAAAGGTTTTGGCCTATGCGCCCGAGCAGGCTTGCAAGATATGCGGAATCGATGCCGATCTAATTCGCCAGAGCGCACGGCGTCTTGCATCGGTAAAGCCGGTGATGGTCTGCTACACCCTTGGGATTACCGAGCATACCTGCGGAACCAACAATGTAAAGACAATCGCCAATCTACAGATGCTGCTTGGAAATATGGGGGTTGAGTGCGCAGGGGTAAATCCTTTGAGGGGGCAAAACAACGTTCAGGGCGCATGCGACATGGGGGCACTGCCCAATGTTTACTGCGGCTATCATGGGGTTGGCCTGGAGGCTTCGAGGGATAAATTCGAAACGGCCTGGGGCGCTTTGCATCTTTCTCAAATGCGCGGCCTGATGGTCCCTCAGATGCTGGAAGGGCTTGTTACCGGCAAGGTAAGAGGCCTCTATATTTTCGGCGAAAACCTGGCCAACAGTGAGCCGGATATAAGAAAGGTCGAGCACGAACTGGCCTGCGCGCAATTTCTCGTTTGCCAGGACATATTTCAAACCGAGACAACGCGCTTTGCCCACGTGGTTTTTCCCTCAGCCGCCTGGAGCGAGGAGGAGGGCACATCTACTAACAGCGAGCGGCGCGTTAGCCGCATTCGCAAGGTCAGCACGCCTCCCGGCCTCGCACGGCCCAACTGGTGGATATTCAAGCAGCTGGCCAAACGGTTTGGTCATAAGTGGGAGTCCGAGAGTTCGCGGGAAATATGGGACAATGAAATTTCGGTGCTGGCTCCCAGTTTAGGCGGCATTAAGTACTACAGGATTGAAAACGACGGCCTTCAGTGGCCCTGTCCGTCGGAGGACCATCCCGGAACACGTTTTCTACATAAGGACGGAAAGTTTACCTGCGGCAAAGGCATTTTCAGCCCGGCAGACTGGACACCGCCCGCTGAGGTGGCTGACGATCAATATCCGATGGTGCTAAGCACCGGGCGCAGGCTCTATCATTATCACACAAGGACACAAACGGGTCGCTGCAGGGGGCTTAACGAGCTTCTTAGCGAGGAAACCGCCGATATCTCTATCGAGGATGCTCGCGCATTGGGGATAGAGTCCGGTGAGAGGGTCCGGCTTAAATCAAGGCGGGGAGAAATCGTGGTCAAGTCGCGAGTGACCCATGAGGTGCCGGCGGGAATGGTATGGATGGCGTTTCATTTCAGGGAAACCTGTGCCAATTGGCTGACCAACCCGGCTTTGGACCCCGTTACGCTCACCGCCGAATTCAAGGCCTGCGCTGTCAGGATCGAAAAGCTGTAGATGAAAAAGAAAGATTCCCGGGGACCGGCCGGAGGCGGGATTTACTTATCTGGCGGGGTCACCGGGAGCAAAAGTTTCTCTTTTGTGGATTTGCAAAAATGAAAGCCAGGACGATGGAAAAACAAAAGTTCAAGGAAGGGGACCGGATCGGCGTCTACGTTTGTCATTGCGGGCTCAATATAGGCCGAACGGTGGACTGCGGGGCTGTTGCGCAAATGGCGGCGAGGCTGCCGGGAGTAGTCGTGGCAAAAGATATGCTATACACCTGTTCGGATCCCGGCCAGGAAAGCATCAAGGAGGATATCGCGACCCATGGACTGGAGCGAATCGTTGTGGCCTCCTGTTCGCCCCGGCTCCACGAAGCCACTTTCAGGCAGATGGTGCGTGAGGCGGGCATAAATCCTTACCTTTTCGAAATGGCCAATATCCGGGAACACTGTAGTTGGGTCCACATGGACAATCCAGGGGCGGCAACGCAAAAGGCGATGGATCTTACACGCATGGCGGTGGCGCGGACCAGGGCGCTTGAGCCGCTGGAGTCGGAAACCGTGGGGCTCACTCCACGCACGCTGGTGATAGGGGGCGGGGTAGCCGGCATTCAGGCGGCCCTCGACCTGGCCGACAGCGGCTACGAAGTGGTCATGGTGGAAAAGGGGCCGTCCATCGGCGGCATAATGGCCGCACTGGATAAGACTTTCCCTACCATCGACTGCTCGATCTGCATTCTTGGACCTAAAATGGCCGAGGTTGGCAAGCATCCGCACATCCGGCTTCTGACTCTAAGCGAGGTGATCGGCTTAAAGGGTTTTGTGGGCAATTTCGAGGTAAAGATCCTGAAGCGGGCCCGTCATGTAAAGGAACAAAGCTGTTCGGCCTGCGGCGAGTGCTCCAAGGTGTGCCCGGTGGTGCGTCCCAGCGAATTCGATCTGGGCCTTTCCACACGCAAGGCGATTTATTCCCCTTTTCCCCAGGCGGTGCCCTCGGCTTTTACGATCAACATGCAGGAATGCCTGGGGCGAGACCATGTCGGATGCGCCAAATGCGTGGAAGCGTGCGGCAAGGGATGCATAGACTTTTGCATGCCCGATGAGGAAATCGTGGAACGGGTAGGCTCGATCATCGTGGCTACGGGCGCCCAACCCTATGATCCAACGGAAATGGACGAATATGGGTACACGAGATTTGAAAACGTTGTGACCAGCATGGAATTCGAACGGTTGATCAACGCTGGAGGCCCTACCCGTGGGGAGCTTCTGCGGCCTGGGGACAGGAAGCATCCACGGTCGGTGGGTTTTGTTCAGTGCGTTGGGTCACGGTCTTTAAGGAAGGGGGGCGGCTACTGCTCCAACGTCTGCTGCATGAACACGATCAAGAGCACTCTGCTCCTAAAGGAGCATGATCCCGACATGGACGTGAAGGTTTTTTACATCGACATACGTGCTTTCGGCAAGGGATTCGAGGAGCTCTACCGCAGGAGCCGCGAACTCGGAGTCCGGTTCCAAAGGGGGCTGCCCGGCAGGATCGAAGAGCTTGCCGACGGCAGCCTCCGGGTTATATCGGAAAACCCGGCAACGGGGAGTGTCGAGCAGTGCGACCTGGACCTTTTGGTGCTGGCGGTGGGATTGCAGCCGGCCAAATCCACCCGCAAGATCCAGGAAATGCTTGGGCTGCAGCTCAACTCGGATGGTTTCTTTCTGGAGGCTCACCCCAAGCTTCAGCCCGTGGATGCGGCCACGCGGGGCATTTTCTTTGCCGGATGCGCCGAAGGACCCAAGGATATCAAGGATAGCGTGACGCAGGGATCGGCCGCGGCGATGCGGGCGGTGCGGCTGATGTGCAAGGGCGAGATTCGGACCGAGCCGATCACGGCCCAAGTGTTGGAGGCAGTGTGCACGGCGTGCGGAAAATGCGCCGAAGTATGTCCCTACCACGCCATCACGGTGGATGCCAAAAAAAAGCTCAAGGCCTCGGTGAACACGGCGGCCTGCGCCGGATGCGGGACCTGCGCCGCGCAATGTTCCTTTGGGGCTATAGCGATGCATCACTTTTCCGATGGACAGATAATTGCTCAGATGGACGCCTTGACCGAGGAAGAGTCGGAAAAAAAGATCGTGGTGTTTGCCTGCAACTGGTGCTCCTACGCGGGGGCAGATTTCGCCGGGGTATCCAGGCTCCAGTACCCGTCCTCGGTAAGGCTGATCCGCACGATGTGCTCGGGCCGGATCAGCGAAAATTTCTTGTGGCGCGCCTTCGGCTCCGGTGCTCCGGTCGTGCTCGTAAGCGGCTGTCACATCGGAGACTGCCACTATATCAACGCCAACCAGTGGACGGCAAAGCGGGTGCAAAATGTTCGCCGGAAAATGGAAAAGCTCGGTATCCGCCCGGAGCGGCTGCAATTGGAGTGGGTGAGCGCAGCGGAAGGCGCTCGGTTTGCCCAAATCATGCACCGGATGGAAAAAATTCGAAAAGAGGTCATGTCCGAGGAGATCTTTAACACGGCGGAAACACTTAAGGGGATTTCCCTGTGAGAGCGTATGCAAAGACATGGGGTGCCCGGGCAACGGCAATGTTGTTGATTTAGGCTCACGCGAGGCGCGAAGGCGCGAAAAAAAGGAGATGAAAGAAACACAATACGCAATGTGTCCGAATTCACCTGAGCGCTCCAGGCCTGAAT
>JBMFHI010000123.1:0-9963 GCA_049976905.1 Syntrophobacteraceae bacterium
GATATGCGCCTCAAGTTCGGGATGGGGCCAACAACCCGGGCCGTAAATACGTGCATAGTGATCGTTGAAATCGAACTCGAGGGTGAAACGACTATCCTGGGGGCCCTGGCCGATTCCGTTAAGGAGGTGGTGGACCTCGACCCTGAACATATAGAGCCGCCGCCGCGAATCGGCGCCCGCATCAAATCAAGTTTTATCGAGGGGATGTGCAAATACGGCGATGATTTCATCACTATCTTGGATATAGACAGAGTCTTTTCCCGCGAAGAGCTGGAGATAAGGCAACTCTGCGCCCGGGATCTGGCCGCCGCGTCCTAGTGTGACGTCTCTTAAGTTCCATGCAATTCGAATCGGCTCAAAGCGCAGGGTAGGCACAGTTTCACCGTGCCCACCAACGTAGCGGAAAATATCGGCGAATTTACGGGACGCCACACTAGCTTCCGGATTTTGGGCAACAGTAAACAGACATCGTCTCCATGCCCAGCCGGAGCTTTTTTTGAAGTACCAGGTGCTTGGGTGGAAAATGGGGCCCATAGACAAGAAGGTTTCCGTTCCATTCGCCCAGGACCTTCTCCAGGGCGTCCAGGGGCTTGTCGGGGTAGATGTAGAGACAGTCGGCCCTTTGAATGGACTGGGTCAGAAAATCGGCGCAAATGAAGCTCACGCGTTCCTGGAGTTCTAAATCGCGTGCGGTCCTTTCTGCCCCCGATGCCAGAAAGTGGTCCGACTCTATTCCGATAGCTCTGGTAAAAAGGCCCGCAAGGCAGCAGGCTACTCCGTCCCCGCTTCCAAGGTCTATAAAAAGGCGAAAATGCCCAAGATTTAGCCTTTCAAAAAAATGCGATAAATATTCCGGCCTGGAAGCCGCCCATGCTCCCGAGGCCGTAAGGCGGTAAGGACTCGCCTGGCCGCAATTTTCCTGCCGCTTTCGGAAATAGCCGATAACTGCGTCTGCCTTAAGACCTCTTTTACTATCCTCTAATGACGGAATCGGGTTCATAGTAGCCGGCGCGAACTGAGGTCAGAGGGAATACCTGGCAGCCCTTGCCAAGCACGGTTCCAGGATTGGTTACCGAATTGCACCCCGTTTCAACGTGATCGCCTAGAATGGCGCCGAATTTGCGAAGATTGGTAACTATCCGCGTTCCGTGGGCCATAACACGGATTTTTTGATCCCTTATCTTGAGGTTTGCAAGCTTTGTCCCAGCCCCAAGATTGGCCTCGCGCCCAATGACGCTGTCGCCTATGTAGGCAAAGTGACCCGCTTTCGCCCCGTCTAGCATTACGCTGGATTTCATCTCCGTGGTGTGGCCCACGATGCATCGGGCGCCCACAATGCACTTACCTCTCACGTAAGCTCCCTGGCGCACTTCCGTATTCGCCCCTATTATGGTAGGACCCTTCACTAAAGCCCCAGGTTCGACAACCGCCCCCGGACCGATAAAAATCGAGTCGTCCCACAACACGCTGCCCTCGCACAATACCGCCGCCTCGCACGTTTCCTCGCCCCCGATCTCTACCCGGAATCGGCCCCTGGTCGTGTCCCCGCCAAGGATCTTAAAGCCAGAGGTAAGCGTCTTGCCGCGCCACAACACCACGGTTGCAGGCAGCGGACGTCCAAAACAGTTTACTTCAGCCACATTTGCTTGCAGGCCGTGTTCGAGGTAGACGGTAATCTTGCTCAGCGCGTCCCAGACATATTTGCAGTCGCTAAACAGGTCGCGGTGATCGAAGCCGGCCAATTCGAAAAAAGCGTCGGGTTCCAGAAAATCCATAGTGCTTCCTTTGTTTTCTGTCTTGAAATTAGTCCCCAAGGCATTAAAATCGAAAATTCCTATAGTCCGATTTTCCTTTTCTGCCGATGTATTTATAGCCCAAAAGCGTAGGGTCTGGAATAAATACCTCAATTTATGGAGGTCGAGAGTGAAAATTCAATGCAAAGAATGTAAGGGCGAATTCACTATTTCCGACGACAAGCTACCTCATGCCAGGCAACTGACGATTCCCTGCCCCAACTGCAAAGCCCGCCTGGAAATCCCCGGCAAGCAAGATAGCGCTGCCTCTGAGGATCAAAATGTCACTCTTCAAAAAGAGTGGGTAGACCCTCTCCTGGATGAAAATGCCATCGATCTGGTCGAGGAAGGTGTTAAAACTGCACTCCTTTGCGATACTGATGTTAATCGCCGAAATAGTATTGCGCAAGCGCTTCAGGAACTGGACTTCTGGGTCGTCCATGCCCAGCACCCCTCCTTCGCCCTTGGAAAGCTGCGCCACAACCACTACGATATCATTGTGCTCGATCAGAATTTCCAGGCCCTGAATGAGTCCGAAAATCTTGTCTTGCACCATATGCAGATTCTTCCCATGCAGCTTAGGAGGCAATTCTTCCTCTGCCTCCTAAGCAGTGAAAAGACCACCCTGGATGCCAAGCTCGCCTTCACAATGGGCGTTAATCTCATTATTAACGTAAAGGACCTCGATAAGGTCAAGCTGCTCTTCGCCCGCGGGCTTAGAGAATACAAAAATTTCTACGGCCTTTTTAACTCTGAGCTTGTAAAAAAAGACGGACGAAACGCGAGGTAACCCCCTGCGGGAAGGTCTGCCGCTCCGCAAAGAGTTTTTCTGAAAGCTTACCCCCAAATTAAGGGTGTCCGCCGACAAAGCCTCCGCTTGAAATACCCGTGCTTGAGGAATTGGCCGATGGCGCACTCTGGATTCCCCCGGCTCCCAGAGAGTGCGTCGCGGGAAAAACCGGGCCGCGTGCCTGGCCTGTGTGGTCCGATCGCGGCTGTGCGCCTCTATTGCCGTGCGTTTCGGTGCGCGCGCCTGCCGGGTAGGCCCCGCCCGCCATACCTGCCGGGCTTGCCTTGCTTGAATGGTTCACAATGGCCCTTGCGTCTGCCTGACCTCGGGCGGAATGAAAGGTCGACCTATTTTCGGGCAAACTTTTTCCGGGAAATTTCGAAGTCCCCCCTGCGATACCTGCCCTTGCCAGGGGGTCGATCCTGCTGACCGCGCCGTTGGCGCCTGTGGCATGGTTTGTTATCCTGTGGCCTTCCCGGCCATGATATCGTCTGTGATGGCGGCCATGGTTATAATAGCCCTCCCGGCAGTCAAAGTCGTTTAGGATATAGTAGCCGCCGAAATAGTTCCCGCCCCACCAGAAAGGATAGGGGACCCAGCCATAGAGGTAGCCGTATTCTTGCGGAGGCGCATAGTAGGTTACAACCGGTGGGCCATAGTCGTTGTAATAACTGTCCAGATAAGATGTTGACACGGATTGATTGGAACCACTGCTGTCGGCGCTCTCACCGGGAGCCCCGCCCGAGGTGAGCGGCAGGTTGAACCGGGCGCTGACATCGCTTACGGCCTGGGCAGCATCGGTTTTCGACATTAACAGCTTGCCCGCGGATGCCGACCTGAGTGCGCTTTGCCTTATTTCTTCCACAATATCGGGCGTCATGGGATAGTCCGAAATCCATCCGTTTTGGGGCGAGACGTCTATTTTGGCCAAAGAGTCTTCGGCTTCGACCTCATCGTGGGTAAATCCTAAATTCAGGGCGGCCGACAGCTTTATGGCGAATTCGCCTTCGCTTACCAACGGCTGCTCGACCGGAGCAGGGGCTTGTGAGGGTTCCTGCGCCCTGGCTGCCCCCAGGTAGACGGAAAGAGCCATAACCGCGGCTAAAAACGCTATGATCCCGCTTCTCATAGGCACACCTCCTTTTTCTTCTGGAACGTAAAAACCGATTAAACCTCGAGCCGGGAGCCTGGAGCGCCGGGCCCATTTTTACGCCTGTCGCCCTGCGGATTAGACCTCGCAAAAAATAGTCCACGCTTTAAAAGATGCTCATCTTACTCTTTTGGTCTACGTCCCAAAAGATAATTTCATTCTCCAAATCCGATTCTTGCTTAACTCAAAAAATCTATGCGTTATACTGGCCTCGTTTGGGCAAAGCGGTC
Source organism: Syntrophobacteraceae bacterium (assembly GCA_049976905.1). Taxonomy (GTDB): domain Bacteria; phylum Desulfobacterota; class Syntrophobacteria; order Syntrophobacterales; family Syntrophobacteraceae; genus SbD1. Next base: position 3,964 of record JBMFHI010000123.1, read on the forward strand.
ACGCTCGCCCCGCGCAGGTATGTGACTTTATCAGGCCAACGGAAATGGAGAAAAAAATTAATTCCTCTAATTGCGCTATGTATCCTCGGGTTGACGCGGCGCACGCACAAGACGGCTCATTTCGAATAGATGACTATGACTATGAGCTGCCCCCCGAACTCATTGCCCAGCACCCCGCCGGTGCGCGCGAGCATTCCCGCCTGCTCGTTTTGGATCGTCTCGCCGGTTCGCTTCTCCATGCGCGCTTTGATAGAATCGGTCAATACCTAAGGCCTGGAGATCTGCTCGTGGTAAACGATACGCGCGTTGTTCCCGCCAGGCTTCTTGGGCGTAAACAAACCGGAGGCAAGGTCGAATTACTCGTGCTCGACCCCTATAAGGAGCCGCGCCTTGGTAAAACACAGGGCTACTGCTGCCTTGCCAAGTCCTCCAAGCCCTTTCGCCCCGGACAAATCGTGGAGTTTGACCGGGACATTCGCGCCGAAATCCTTTCCACGGCCGGCGATGGCTCGGTGATGGCGCGCTTTGAGCAAATTCCCGATATTGTCGAAGTTCTCGACCGCATCGGCCGCGTTCCTCTGCCGCCCTATATCGAGAGGGAAGGCGCCCAACCATCGAGTGGCGATCGCACCTGCTATCAGACCGAGTATGCCAAACATCCCGGCGCGGTCGCGGCTCCAACCGCCGGCTTGCATTTCACTAATTCGCTTTTAAAAGATCTCGGAGCCGCCGGTATCGAGGTGGCGGCTCTTACCTTGCACGTGGGCTACGGTACTTTTTCCCCCATAAGGTGCGAAGATATTCGCCAACATCGGATGCACCCCGAGTTTATCCACCTGGGAGAAAAGAGTGCCGAGGCGATTAACAGGGCCAAGGCCGAGCGCAGGCGCGTCGTGGCTGTGGGCACCACCGTCGTTCGCACCCTCGAGTGGGTTTTTGCCCAAAAGGGCGCGATCGCTCCCTATAGCGGCATGTGCAATCACTTCATCTATCCGGGCTACCGGTTCGCTGTCGTCGATTGCCTTTTGACAAACTTTCATATCCCCAGGTCCAGCCTGATGCTGCTGGTGTCCGCCTTCGCCGGGCGAGCCCAAATACTTTCCGCCTACCGCGAGGCGGTTGGGCAGCGCTACCGCTTCTTTAGCTACGGCGATGCCATGCTTATCCTGTGACCTTGCAATGGCAAGAAAACGAAAAGACAAGGGTGGACAAGGGTTTTATCGTGCCCACCAACTGATTGCCGGAAAACGAAAAGAGAGCAGATGAAATTCCATGTCCTTTATGAAGATCCCGCGACAAACGCCCGCGCCGGGCGCATCGAAACGGCCCGCGGCTCTATCGATACCCCTGTGTTCATGCCCGTTGGAACGGCGGGTTCGGTCAAAAGTATCTCTCCAGAGGAACTCGAAGCCCTGGGGGCGCGTATAATCCTTGGAAATACCTATCACCTTTGCTTGCGCCCGGGGGATGAAAGAATTGCCCGCCTTGGCGGACTTCATAAATTCATGGGCTGGAACCGCCCGATTCTGACCGATAGCGGCGGGTTTCAGGTCTTTAGCCTTGCCAGGATAAACAAGATCGAAGAGGAAGGCGTTCGGTTTCAATCTCACATCGACGGCTCTCACCGCCTCCTGTCCCCGGAAACCGCCCTGGCCATACAAAAAAACCTCGGCTCCGATATCATGATGTGCTTCGATGAATGCACCCCCTATCCGGTTAGCCGCGAGTATGTCTGCGAATCGGTAGCGCGCACGCTGCGCTGGGCGAAAAGATCCAAGGACGCCTCCGCTGGCAGCCCCCAGGCCCTCTTTGGCATAGTCCAGGGGAGCGTCTTCCCCGAACTCCGTGAGATGTGCCTGGAAAATCTTGTCCGTATCGGCTTTGACGGCTATGCCATCGGGAGCCTCTCGGTTGGCGAATCCAAGGACCAGATGCTCGAGGTCATGAACCGTCTGGCCCCCATGCTTCCCGCCTCCGCGCCACGCTATGTCATGGGAGTGGGTACCCCCGGGGATCTGGTCGAAGGGGTGCGCGCCGGAGTCGATATGTTCGACTGCGTGATGCCTACCAGAAACGCGCGAAACGGAAGCCTCTTTACCTTTCATGGAACCCTCAATATAAAAAACAGCGCCTATGCCGAGGATCCCGGCCCCATCGATCCCGACTGCGGCTGCTATACGTGCCGGCGTTTTTCCCGCGCATACCTGCGCCATCTCTATATCTGCCGCGAACTGCTTTCCTACCGGTTAACACCATTCACAACCTCTACTTCTACCTGGAACTCATGGCGCGGATGCGCAGCGCCATAGCCCAGGGAAACTTCGAGCAATGGCGCCATCAGTTTTACGCCGGACTGGAAAACGGGCAATAAAAAAAGGCCGCGGGGGAACAACCCGGCTGGCCGCAGGCAGCCTCCGGCATCGCTCTTTGTGATGTTGCCTGCCGTGAAAGCTTTTTAGGCAATTGCGGAATTTATTGTTACAATCACACTTTCGCCGCTTGCCGTTGGATGTCCAGGCAAGCGGCCCCGATACGAAAATCGGGTGGAATTGGGAGGAAAATTAAATGGAAGAATTGGTTTGCTATTGTTTTAATTACAGCGCCCTCGATATCGAAACCGATCTTGTTAAAAACCGCAGATCCACCATCATGGAAAAAATCATTTCAGAAAAAAAGGCCGGTGCATGCGAGTGCGCAAGCAAAAACCCCAAAGGCCGCTGATGCCTTGCCGATGTCCGCCAGGTGGTGGACGAGGCTATGCTGCGAAATGGAATAAAACCTGAACTTTTTTAGGAAATCTTTGGCCGCTGCGCCGGCGCAAAAATCATAGGATTTACTCCCTGTTGTACCCAACAGGGACCCTTTTAAAAAGGACCGATCAGGGGGATAATTAGAACCCGCTCTGTGGCTATGCCTGGTTTTTCCATTTGTAGCCCGCCAATCCCGCAAGACCAAAAATAAACAGAACCAGGGTGCCCGGTTCAGGCACTGGATCAGCTTTTGCGTTCGCTTTCGTATATTCCACACGTAGATTCGTTGGATTGCCAGGATTGCCTGTGCCTTCAGAGGCATTGTTGACTACGAATTGCAAGGTGTTGGTCCCTGTGAGAAGGTATTTGTCGAGGATGGTAAAGGTTGTCCAGTTCCCCATCGCGCCTTCACCCGCGAAGGTGACCGGGTTTCCGTTAATGTATATATCCAGCAGCGCGTTGTCCGATTCGAATCGCCCGGCGATCTTTTTTTGGAAATTTGCCCACAAGGCCGCATACAAATTCGAAAAACGAGCTTCCTCAATGAATTGCCAAGACCTCGCCAATTTTGCGCCTGCTCTATATTTGCAATTGACACCAAAAACCTGCGCGGCTATAGATATCCTTGACTCTTGCGGCAAGGTAATCCGCACAATGAATGTGTGGTCAAATCGCCGCCGGAGATGATTGCGACAGTTTAAATTTCAGCAGGCTGGTCTGCTGAAATGATAGAATTAGGCCGCGAATGCCTTTGGGCCGTATTGATACGGTGAGGGGTGTTTTGTGGCTTTTTTTTGTCCAAAAAGGGGCTTAAACCGTAAACTGTTTTCAGGAGAGGATTAAGGGGAGGGAGATGGTATGTTTGGTTTTTCGCGGGAAATAGTTACTTCCATTTGCCGGGATTATTCCCATTTTCGTGGCTATCCTCCGGTAGCCTGTTATGCCGGGGAAAAATCGGCGACCGCCGTTGCGGCGGCCAAAAAAGCGCTCTGCTGCATTCTTATGGCTCTTGTTGTTTCTGTGTCTATCGGGCCTGCCCTTGTGCGGGCCGCCGGTGATGAGACGCAGGCAGATGCTTCGCAACAACCGGCTGCGACAGTACCGCAGACAACGGCTCAAAATTCGCAAACTGTTGCTATCGCCGCACCGGAGGAAATCCCGGGTTGGCCCGAAAATTCATCGGTATGGGGAATGCCTGAAGCGCTCGAGAAGCCCAAAACCCAGAATACGGTTCAACCCACGCAAATCCCGGGATGGTGCTCAAATTCAGCGCCGCTTCCCAGCTGGATTCCCCATTTTCTGGGCGCGCAGGCCAACTACGTTTTGCAGGGAGCGCTTCCCTTTCACAGTCCCTACTCGGGCCCAAACAGCTTTAGCGATGTAGGCGGCGACAGGGAAGACCTTACCCAGGTCTACGGCGTATATCTGGGTTCTCAGCTGGCCCCCGGCCTTCAACTCTATATCGACAGCGAAATGTTTAAGGGCGACGGATTGAGCAAGGGTACGGGTCTTGCCGGCTATGTAAACGGTGACGTTCTTAGGGCCGGCTCTAACGGCTTGCCTAACGACCCTTATGTCGCAAGGTTTTATCTGCGCTACTACTATGCTCTGGCCCCGCAAACCCACAAAGTGGCGGCTGGTCCCGACCAGCTCCCGGGTGAAGAACCGATTAGCAGATGGGAGATGAAATTCGGTAAACTGGCCGCCGTTGACGATTTCGATCTCAATCGGTACGCCAATCAAAATCGGTGGCAGTTCATGAACTACGATTTTCTCTACAACACCTCCTGGGACTATGCCGCCGATACCCGCGGTTATTCCTATGGTATTGTCGAGGCTCTCTATGAGCCGTCGTGGAGAACCGTACTGGGGATCTACCTGGAGCCAAATACGCAAAACGGTGCAAACTTCAATTTCGATAACATGAATGCACTGGGATACAATTACGAAATTGATATAAGCCCGGACAGTTTCGGAACGGTCATCCGTCTTCTTAGCTTTTACAATACGGGTAATATGGGCAACTACGATGCCGCCCTGGCCCTGGCCCAGCAGACCGGTGCCTCCATCCCCAACATTCTCGCCGTGGAAAAGCCGGGAGGCTATGAATACGGCTTCGGGCTCAATTTCGAACAGCCCCTGGCCGATGACGGCGCTACCGGTATTTTCGGCCGACTGGGCTGGAACAACGGCAGCGATGAAAATTGGTCCTATACCGAATGCGACGAGAATGTGGATATCGGCGCCCAGATATGCGGCGTCCATTGGGATAGACCCCTTGACCGCGTGGGCGTTGCGTTTGGGGTAGATGGCCTTTCGGGCCCCCATGAACGATACCTGGCCGCGGGGGGTATCGGTATGCTCCTGGGGGATGGAAAACTTAGCTACGGCCTGGAAAAAGCCCTGGAAACCTACTATCGCTATCAGGCGGGTCGCTACGTCCAGGTCAGCCCCGACTTCCAGTTGATCCAAAATCCGGGCTACAACAAGGCCAGAGGCCCGGTGGAGGTATTCGGCCTGCGTGTTAGAGTCTACTGGCTGCCGTTGTAAAAGCCAAATCGTAAAAACATAACCCCTTATCTCCACAGGGCGGGTAATGATTTTCGCCTGGCGCTCCTTGCAGGATTGGCTCTTGACTTTATAGTGGGACGGGTTAGTTTAGCCCGTGAAACTTTTAGAAGAGTAATTAAGGGTGAACTTGTCCATTTCAAATCGCAGAAGCGCCGCACTTCGCTACCTGAGCCTGTCTCTGGCGCTCTTCATTTTCGTGCTCACCTCCTGTGTGGAGTTGACCCACGATAAGGACGATTACGAATGCGGTTTTTCCGGACACACCCCCTTGCATTGGAGCGCTCCCACGCCCCTGGAACCACGGCATGTCTGTCTGGCCTGTCTGGTGATACAGGCCTTTCAGGCAGCCCGCGTTATCTGGTTTTTTCTCCTCCTGCTCGTTATGGCGGTTTCTCATTGCCGCCGCTCCTATGAGCCTAAGTTCCACTCTTCCTTTCTCTTTGAGGTCTGCCGGATTCGCGCGCCTCCTTTTTACGCCTCGGATTTTTCCAGCTTCTAATACTAGTGTGACGTCCCTTAAGTTCTATGATGTCCCAATCGGCTCAAAGCGTAGGGTGGGCACAGCCTTTCGTGCCCACCAACTACATATAATATATCAGCTGATTTATGGGATATCACACTAGCCGTCCATCATTGGGCAATTGAGAGCGGACTCCGCCAAAGGCGCAGGTGCGCCCGT
>JBMFHI010000124.1:0-9962 GCA_049976905.1 Syntrophobacteraceae bacterium
CAAGGGAGTGAGCCAGTCGGCCGGCCATCATATCGCCAACAACGGCATCTTCAAACACGTTGTCGGGTTGGACGATACGGTCCCGGAGGGAAAGTTCAAGATCAACATGCTTGGCGAGTACAACATCGGCGGCGATGCCTTCGAACTCGAACGGATCTTTGAGGAGGCCGGAATCACAATCGTTTCGACCTTCAGCGGCAATTCCACCTATGACAAGTTCGCAAATTCGCACACAGCCGATCTAAACACCGTCATGTGCCATCGTTCCATAAACTACGTGGCTGAAATGATGGAGAAAAAATACGGCATCCCCTGGATCAAGGTCAATTTCATAGGGGCGGCTTCCACAGCGAAATCTCTTCGCAAAATCGCAAACTATTTCGAGGACGAGGAACTGATCGAGCGTGTGGAAAAGATCATTGCCGAGGAAATGGTGGAGGTGGAGAAAGTGCGGCAGGAAATCAAGGCCAGGTGCGAAGGCAAGCTCGCCATGCTGTTTGTGGGCGGCTCACGCGCCCACCACTACCAGGATCTTTTCGCCGAAATCGGGATGAAGACAGTTGCCGCGGGCTACGAATTCGCTCATCGCGACGACTATGAGGGTCGCGCGGTTCTTCCCAATATCAAGGTCGACGCGGACAGCCGAAACATCGAGGAACTGGTGATCGAGGCAGATCCCGAAAGATACAGCCCCAGGAAATCGGAAGAGGCGCTGGAGCGGCTGAAGGCCAGGGGGTTCCGGTTTAAGGACTACGACGGCATGATGCCGGAGATGGAAAGCGGGACCTTGATTGTCGACGATATTTCTCAGTACGAGACGGAAAAACTGCTTGAAAAGTATAAGCCCGACATTTTCTGTGCGGGCATAAAGGAAAAGTACGCCATCCAGAAAAAGGGCGTCCCCATGAAGCAGCTCCACAGCTACGATTCCGGTGGGCCGTATGCGGGGTTTAGGGGGGCGGTCAACTTCTGGAGGGAAATAGACCGGATGGTCAACAGCAAGGTCTGGGGCTATCTCAAGGCGCCGTGGCAGGAATCCCCGGAGCTAACCGCCACATACGCCTGGGAATAGAGCCAGAAGAGGAAGGATCGGTTTCATGCTGCTAAGACACACGACAAAAGAGATAAGGGAACGAAAGGCGCTAACCGTAAACCCGGCCAAGACCTGTCAGCCGATCGGAGCGATGTACGCGGCCCTGGGCATTCACAACTGCCTGCCGCACAGCCATGGATCGCAGGGTTGCTGCGCCTATCACCGAAGCACCCTCACCCGTCATTACAAAGAACCGGTAATGGCCGGAACGAGCTCATTTACCGAGGGGGCCTCCGTATTCGGCGGCCAGGCCAACCTGCTTCAGGCCATAGATACGATTTTCACCGTCTACGAGCCGGATGTGATCGCGGTCCATACCACCTGTCTTTCGGAGACAATCGGAGACGACATCCCGCAGATTGCTAAAAAGGCGGATGCGGACGGGAAAATTCCCAAGGGCAAATATGTGATCCACGCGAACACCCCAAGCTATGTGGGAACGCACGTAACGGGCTTTGCCACTATGACAAAGGCAATGGTCGACTATTTTGCCGAATCAACCGGCCATAAGATCGAACAGATCAATATCATCCCGGGCTACGTCGAGCCCTCGGACATGGAGGAAATAAAGCGGATCGCCTCGAAGCTTGGAATCAAGTCGGTGATGTTTCCAGACACGTCCAATGTGCTCAACCAGCCCCAGACCGGCAGGTTCGACATGTTCCCCAAGGGGGGTACGACCATTGAGGCGCTAAGGAGCACGGGCAACAGCAAGGCCACCATAGCCCTTGGCAAGCTGGCTTCCGGGCCGGCGGCCCGGGCGCTCGACTCCAAGTGCAAGGTGGCGTGCGAAATCCTGGAGCTGCCCATAGGTCTTGCGGCAACCGACGTTTTCATCGACACCCTGAGGCGGCTGGGCGGCGTGAGCGTACCCGAAGCGATCAACACCGAACGCGGGCGGTTGCTCGATATCATCACCGATATGCATCAGTACTTTTACGGGAAGAAGGTGGGGCTCGTGGGCGACCCGGATCAGCTCCTCTCCCTTACCGAATTTTTGGTTTCAATCGACATGTGGCCCGTCTACATCGTCACGGGCACTGAGGGCAAGAAGTTTGAAGCGCGGATAAAGGAAATCACACGCGATGTTCCCCACGAGGTGAAGGTTGTAGCCGGAGGAGACATGTTCCTCTTTCATCAGTGGGTAAAGAACGAACCCGTGGACCTCATGATGGGCAACACCTATCTCAAGTACATCGCAAGAGACGAGGACATTCCCTTTGTGCGCTTCGGGTTCCCCATACTGGACCGGGTCGGCCACAGTTATTTTCCGACCGTGGGCTACCGGGGTGGAATGAGACTGCTCGAAAAAATCCTCGACGCCCTTCTGGACAGAAAAGACAGGGATTCACCGGAGGAATCCTTCGAGCTGGTGCTCTAGGCCGGTAGCGAGGCCGAGAGTCGGGCCGGGCGCGGCCCAACAGGAACTTTTGGTAAAAAGGGAGAAAAAAATGAAAAAACCGGACCACCATATATTCGTGTGCGCGAGCTTTCGGGGAACGGAAGCCAAGGGTAAGTGCATCAAGAAAGACTCCATGCAGCTCATAAACTATATCGAAGAAGAACTTCAGGACCGGGGCATGAATGCGATGGTATCGAGCACGGGATGCCTCAAGCTCTGCGAGGAGGGCCCGATCATGATCGTCTACCCCCAGGGCTACTGGTTCAAAAACGTGAGCGACGAGAGCACCGTCGATGAGATTCTGGACGCACTGGAGGAGGGAACGGCGGCCAAGGCGCATCTGCTTGCCTAGAGCTCCTTGAGGTCGAGTCGGGACACCCTGCAACCGTAAAAAACTGGGCTATGGGCGAGGCAGTCCCGGCCGGCGGTCGCACCGCCTTGGAAAGGATTTACCATGAGTAGCAGTTCTTCTGTAATTTTTCAGGAACGTAAAGACCAGATCGTGCGCAAGGGGCAGGGCGCCTTCGACATGAACTGCAACCGGGAAAGCCTTGCCGGAGCGGTCAGTCAGAGGGCGTGCGTCTTCTGCGGGTCCAGGGTGGTGCTCTACCCCATAGCCGACGCGCTCCACCTGGTGCACGGTCCCATCGGGTGCGCGGCCTACACCTGGGATATCCGGGGAGCTCTTTCCTCGGGCCCGGATCTGCATCGGTTGAGTTTTTCCACCGATTTGCAGGAAAGGGACATAATCTTTGGAGGCGAGGAAAAGCTCCACCGGGCCCTGACCGAACTGATTGACAGGCACCACCCTAAGGCCGCCTTTGTCTATTCGACTTGTATCGTGGGCATCATAGGAGACGACCTGGAGGCTGTCTGCCGAAAGGTCGGCGCGGAGAAAGGGATCCCCGTTTTGCCGGTCCAGTCGGAAGGATTCAAAGGAAACAAGCGGGAGGGTTATGGGGCGGCCTGCAAGGCGATGTTCCGCCTTATGGGCTCAAGCGATATCTCGGATATCCCCCCCCTTAGCCTCAACATTCTTGGAGATTTCAACCTGGCCGGCGAAATCTGGATTATCCGCGATTATTTCGAGCGGATGGGCATCCAGACGGTGGCAAACATCACCGGGGATGGCCGGGTCGCGGATTTGCAGCGCGCCCACGGGGCGGCCTTAAACGTGGTTCAGTGCTCGGGGGCCACCATGGAACTGGCGAAAATGATGAAAGAGTCCTTCGGTACTCCGTTTATGCGGGTTTCCTATTTCGGGGTCGAGGACATGGCGGAATCGCTCTATGAGATCGCGCGCTTTTTTGAGCCCAAAGACCCCGGGATCATGGAGCGTACCAGGGAACTGGTAAAAGCGGAACTAAGCGAACTCTATCCGAAGCTCCAGGAGTTGCGGCGGGAGCTTTCCGGAAAGAAGGCGGCCATATACGTCGGGGGGGCCTTTAAGGCCTTTTCACTGGTCAAGGCCTTCCGGCTGCTCGGAATGCAGGTGGTGCTGGTGGGCTCTCAGACCGGAACCGAAGAGGACTACAAGGAACTCTACGAGATTACCGACGAGGGGACAATCATCGTAGACGATTCCAATCCACTGGAGCTGTCCAGTTTTCTAAAGGAAAAGGACGTCGACGTTTTCGTGGGCGGAGTAAAGGAAAGACCCATAGCGCACAAGCTGGGAGTGGGATTTTGCGATCACAACCATGAACGCAAGCAGCCTCTGGAAGGCTTTATCGGAATGCTCAATTTCGCGCGCGAAATCCATTCTTCGGTCATGAGCCCCGTGTGGCGTTTCGTACCACGAAGGAAAGCGAGATAACCATGCAAAGAGCAGACTACGTCTCGACAACAAACGCATGCAAACTGTGTAGACCCCTGGGGGCTTGCCTGGCTTTCCGGGGAATCGAAGGCGCCGTGCCGATGCTGCACGGCTCACAGGGCTGCGCGACCTATATGCGACGATACATTATAAGCCATTTCCGGGAACCGATGGACATCGCCTCATCCTCACTGGGTGAAAAACATGCGGTCTACGGAGGGGGGGCAAACCTCAAGCAGGGCATTAAAAATGCGATGACCAAATTCGGGGCGGGGCTGATCGGCGTGGCTACGACCTGCCTTACCGAGACCATCGGAGATGATGTTCCGATGATTCTAAGGGAGTTGCGCAAGGAGATGGAGCAGGCTGGAGAGGGCCCAGGGCTTCCTCCCCTGGTCAGCGTAGCCACTCCCAGTTATTCGGGCACGCACATGGAGGGTTTCCACGCCGCGGTTCGAGCCGTGGTCGAGCAACTGTGCGACAAAGATTTTCTTTGTCTACCAGCGGAGGAAAAATTCGTCAACCTCCTGCCGGGATTTCTCTCCCCCGCGGATCTCAGGTATCTCAAAGAAATCGTGGCGGACTTCGACCTCGGGTGCGTCATGCTTCCGGATATCTCGGATACCCTGGACGGCCCGGCTCTGGAAGACTACGAAAAAATCCCGGCGGGCGGGACCCCGATTTCGGCAATAAGACAAATGGGAGGGGCTCTGGCGACGCTTGAGTTCGGACATACGATGGAAAGCGGGGCCACGGCTGGAATGATTTTGCATGAACGCTTCGGTGTTGCCCTCCACCAGAGTGGAACTCCCATCGGCTTGCGGGAAACCGATGCTTTCTTCAAGGCCCTGGAACAGGCCTCGGGAACGACCACGCCTGACAAGCACGTATTGGAAAAGGGCCGCCTTGTCGATTCCTATGTGGATGGGCACAAGTATGTGTTCGGCAAGCGCGCGGTGGTCTACGGCGAAGAGGACCTGGTTATCGGTTTAACGGCGTTTCTGACCGAAATCGGCATAAAGCCCGTGCTGTGCGCATCCGGCGGGCGAAGCGGCCGCTTAAGAGCCGGTATCGAGCGGGTAACGGCCGGACTGCTCGAAACTTGTCCGGCAGTGGAGGAAGGGGCGGATTTCCAAAAAATTGAGGAGCTTTGCCTGGGATTGGCCCCTGAGCTTCTGGTGGGCCACAGCAAAGGCTACAAGATTGCGGCGAAGCTTGCGGTTCCCCTGGTTCGGGTGGGCTTTCCGATCCACGACCGTTTTGGCGCCCAGAGGACCCTTCATGTCGGCTACCGCGGCGCCCAGATGCTCCTGGACCGCATCGTCAACGCCCTTTTGGAAAAAACCCAGGAAGAGTCGCCGGTAGGCTACGGGTATATGTAAGCCGGGCTTTGGATTGGGCAATCAACAAGTCCGGGAACCAAAAAAAGAGGAACATGGTCATCATGTCGACAAATCGCGAACGCCATCCCTGTTTCAATGCCGGGGCAAAAGGTTCCTACGGGCGGGTCCACCTGCCCGTGGCCCCCGATTGCAATATCCGGTGCAATTACTGCAACCGCAAAACCGACTGCGTTAACGAAAGCCGCCCCGGCGTTTCAAGCGCCATTCTGTCTCCCCGGCAGGCTCTGGCATACATGGAAAAGGTCCTGGAAAAAGAGCCAAGGATTGCCGTGGCGGGAATAGCGGGACCGGGAGATCCTTTTGCGAACCCGGAGGAAACCCTGCAGACAATGCGCCTTATCAGGCAGAGATATCCAGAAATGCTTCTGTGCCTGTCTACAAACGGCCTGGGAGTGGGCAAATATCTCGATGAGATTGGTGAAATCGGAGTCTCTCACGTTACCCTCACCGTAAATGCGGTCGATCCGGAAATCGGGGCGAAGATTTATAGCTGGGCGCGTGAGGGCAAAGTGATCTACCGGGGCGTAAAGTGCGCCGAACTCCTGCTCGAACGGCAACTGGAGGCTATAAAGGGACTGAAAAGACTTGGCGTAACGGTCAAGGCAAACGTTATAGTCGTTCCGGGGGTAAACGATCATCACGTGGAGGAAGTGGCGCGGACCATGGCGGGCCTGGGCGTCGATCTGCTCAATTGCATGCCCATGTTCCCCAATCGGGACACACTGTTCGAGGATATCGCCGAACCGGATAAGGCCTTTATGGAAGGGGTCCGGGCAAAGGCCGAAAAATACCTTCCCCAAATGCGCCACTGCGCGAGATGCCGCGCAGACGCGGTGGGACTTCTGGGAAGCGATCGAAGCGGTGAGCTGCGCTCAAGTTTAACGGAATGCGCTGCCCTGCCAAGGGACCTTGGTAAAAGGCCTCATGTGGCGGTTGCAACCGTGGAGGGAATGCTCGTAAATCTTCACCTGGGCGAGGCGGCAAACCTCCAGATCTGGTCGAAGACCTGCGACGGCTATCGCTGTATCGACCGAAGGGATACACCCGAACCCGGAGGGGGCGCGAGGAGATGGGAAAGTCTGGCCGAAGTTCTGGCGGACTGCCGCGCCCTGCTGGTGGCCGGAATAGGGGAAGCCCCGCGCAAAGTTCTTACCGATTCCGGGCTGGAGCCCATCGAGATGAACGGTTTCATTGAAATGGGCCTTGAAGCCGTCTACTCGGGCCGCAGCGCCAGAGAATTCAGGGTGCGAGGCTCCGGGGGCTGTTCGAAGGGAATGGGTTGCGGTGGAACCGGAGAGGGGTGTTAGAAATAAGGGCTCGCGCAGGCAGGCTGGAGGAGCTGGATCGGCTGGAGAGGAAAAGAGAGGACAAATTTGTATCAAAGTGGATGCACTATACAAATTTGTCCTAAAACTTTATAACTTTTTGATCCTGCTTTGCCAAAAATCTTGGGGGCTGCGTTTTGAGAAAGCCTGTTAGCTCTTGCGTGAAAGGGGCCTGATAGGTTTTTAGGATAAATTCCGGACCTCCTTGGCGCCAGTGGCATGATACATGAAAACTCCTTGCTCAATGGAAACAAATCTTAGAGAAGCAGAACTCAATGTACTGTACGAGGTGAGCCGGGTCATCGGGCAGGCGCTCAAGCTGGATCAGGCCCTGGGGACCATTCTGGGCGTCCTTTCGACCTCGCTTTCGATGAAGCGCGCAACCGTTACCTTGAAAGACGAGGAGACCGACTACCTGGTGATCCGCGCCTCTCACGGTCTTAGCCAGACAGAAAGAGAGCGCGGCATTTACCGTCAGGACGAAGGGGTAACCGGGGTGATCTTTCGAACCGCCAAGCCCTATGTGGTGCCCGATATCAGCAAGGAGCCGCTTTTTCTAAACAAGACCAGGTCCAGGCAGATCCTAAAGGAGGCCATAACCTTCCTGGGCGTGCCGATCATGCTGCACGGAAAGCCTATCGGGGTTTTGAACGTGGACAGGCTTTTTGGAGACGAAATTCCCTATGATGAGGACATCAGGCTCCTGTCGATAGTTGCGACCCTGATAGCGCAATTTGTAAGCCTGAACCGCCAGGTAAAGCTCAGGGAAGAAAAGTTGAGGAGAGATTGCGCGGTTTCCGGCTCCGACGCTCAGGCCAGGCTGTTTATGGTAGGCAAGAGTCCGGCGATGCATGCGGTGCAGGGGCAGATAAGGAAAGTGGCACCCAGCAAGGCTTCCGTTCTCCTTCTGGGGGAATCGGGCACCGGCAAGACCCTGGTGTCCAGGATCATCCACGAATTGAGCACGCGGGCAAAGCAGCCCTTCGTGAAGATCAATTGCGCGGCTTTGCCCGAGCACCTGCTCGAATCCGAGCTTTTCGGCTATGAGAAAGGAGCCTTTACCGGGGCGATGAAGGCCAAGCCGGGAAGGGTTGAAGAGGCCGACGGCGGCACGATTTTTCTCGATGAGATTGGAGAACTTCCTCTGCCCTTGCAGGCGAAACTGCTCAGATTTATCCAGGAGAAGGAATTCGAAAGGCTTGGGGGAACAAAGACCCACAGGGTCGATGTACGGATGATAACGGCGACCAATCGGGATCTGGCAAGCGCGGTGACCAATGGCACCTTTCGAGAAGACTTCTATTATCGGCTGAATGTGTTTCCGATCCGGGTGCCGGCTCTGCGGGAGCGAAAGGAGGACATCCCGGAGCTTCTCAACCATTTTCTGCACAGGATTTCGCAGGAATATGGCCGGTCGGTTCGGATCACAAAGTCGGCCCTGGCCCAGTTTACAAGTTATGATTGGCCAGGCAATGTGCGGGAGTTGGAAAACCTGGTTGAGCGGCTGGTGATAATGGCCGACGGAGACAAAATCTGCACAGGCATCCTGCCGGTATACATGAACAAAATCGGCGATGACACAGAAACCGTTTCTCTTTCCCGCATCCAGGAGATAGAGCGAAGAGAAATTTTGATCGCACTCGAAAATAACGGTTGGAACCAGACCCGAACGGCCAGGGAACTGGGGGTGACCCTCAGGCAGATTGGGTACCGGTTAAAAAAATTCGGCCTGGAAAAGATGGTTCAGGACCACAAAAGAGAAAGTGGGGGCGCAGAGCTTTAGCCTGGCGTTTCCCGAAGCGGGCTAAAAGAGGCCATAACAGGAAGCAAGGTCCGCGCTGTCCGCCGCCATTGCTTTAGCCGCGATACGTTTAGCGACCAGGAAATCCGGCCTCTCCATCTCTTTGATAATAACGGAGGACTTTACCCTCCGGCCCCTATCCCGGTGTATCACCAGGCGCATACACCGGCTTTTCGCGCCCTTCCCGGACCTCAACTTTACAGGGAAACAGTGGAGTATCCTTCGGACTTCCCGCCTTAAAATATCTTAGCCCTGGATTTGAAATTGTGCCAACAATTTGGATGCGCAATTGCAACAACTAGGCTATCATTTTTACCGGCCATACCCTTTCCCCTGCGGTTTTCTGCGCTAAAAGCTTTGTTTTGACGGCGTTTGGCCCAAAAAATGTAAAACAGGCAACTGTTTCATCCCTCGTTGCGTCTTATCGGGCAATGGATCTCAGGGAGGCAAAAACCGTCCGGCATGAAAACGAAGCGCTTTAAAACCAGCGGAAATAGCCTGCGTGGAAGGCGATGGCTGATGGGCTCCAGCCTGATCTTGCTCCTCACTATCTCAATCGGAGGGATCGTTACGGTCTCCCTTGGCTCCAGGGTCCGCCGCGAGATTCTTCTGAAAAATCGGGCCATGGCAGTTCTGCTGGCCGTCCACCTCACCAGTGACCTGGGAAATTTCGAAGGAGTCGTAAAAGCCCTTTCCAACTCTTGCGGGATCGCTCCGGAGCTCCTTGCGCCCACGCCCCAAAACCTTGCGCGCGCCAACGCGACCCTCGACCGCTACAATAGCGCCGTCCACGCCTCGGTAAGCTATCTCATGGATAAGACCGGATTGACGATCGCTTCTTCCAACCGCGATGCTCCCGACAGCTTCGTTGGCAAATCCTACCGGTTTCGCTCCTATTTTCGGGAGGCAATCAGGGGCCGTCCCGGCCTTTACTTCGCCGTCGGGGTTACATCGCTAAAGCGAGGGTTCTACGCCAGTTATCCCGTGAGGGGTCCTGACAACGCTATTGTGGGCGTGGTGGTCATGAAGAGCGATCTCGATCAACTGCAATCAATATTTAGCCGCCGTCCCTATTGTTTTCTCGTAAGTCCCCAGGGGATCATCTTTTTGTCCAGCCGGCCC
>JBMFHI010000125.1:0-9410 GCA_049976905.1 Syntrophobacteraceae bacterium
AGATCGCTTTCCCTCGACAAGGGTCAAGTCACCGTCTCGGCGCTTATGGTGGCGCTATTCATGGATTTAACAGCCGGCGGGAAGGACAAGGAGATAAAGATTCCAGCCCAATCCGAAAAACAGATCCGCAAGCTCCAGGAAATCATTCAGAAATCTAAGAAGACGGTCGCCCTTTTTGTAGACGAAGCACACGAGGTCCACGGGCACACCTTGAGAGGCTTGAAGCGGTTGATGGAGGTTGTTCACGAGGGCGATGGCCTCCTTTCGATCATCCTGGCTGGTCATCCAAAGCTTAAAAACGACTTGCGACGATCCTCCATGGAGGAGATAGGCCACCGCGCAACGATCTTCAATCTGGACGGGATCGGGGCCTGCAAGCGCGAATATATCGAGTGGCTGCTCGTTAAGTGCCTCAAAGGGGAAACGCCCATTGAGGCGGTTTTTTCCGTCGAAGGGGGTGTACGCTGCAACCCCAGAAAATTCCATCCCCCCCCCCGCCAACCCGGCAACGAATGGCGTCTCGGTTGATGATCTGCTCGCTGACGAGCATGTTCGGAAACCCCCAACAATTGGTTTCCGCTCGATCCACCATGGCGACACTGTTTCTCGTATATTTTTTAACGGGTCAAGGAGATAATATCTACGTCCGGACTGACCATGTCGGAAAACATGTTTTGCGTCAGCAGCCGGACCTTGACGGAACTTTCTGGGGTTCCGGCTTAGAACCCCTAATTGATCCACGATCCAGCTTTTCGGGGGGATGTGCAAAAATTACCCATTTTTTGGCGTGAAGGCTTGTTCACTATCCAGCAAAGTGTGGAGAAGATTCGCCAAGGGATCGCCCTCTCAAAAAACTGACGCTGACGGCTGTCATTATCGTCCTCGCCAGGCGTAAATCCGGTCTTTTCTAGATCAGCAACCTAGGACGTTTGTTCAGGGGGAAATAATTTCATGCCAGAAACGCAGTTTTGGCTTCCATCCGAGGATAAAGACCTGATTGGTGTAAATTCTTCCCGCGACCCTCTCGGTTTTCTTCCGATATGGTCCCAACGGGGGCGGAATATTGTCCCGAATCTGACCGAGCAGACAGTCTGCGCCACCGGGTTCCAGTTGCTTGTCGCCACCCTGCGCCTCTGGGAGGATTTCCGGGTAAAGCACCCCGATGCAAAGATTCAGGTTGAAGAATTCTTCCTTCTGGTCGAGCAGGCGTTTGCCTTTTCAACGCAATCACGGACAAAGAAGTGGCCGCTGCCAGGTAGCAGCAGGGTGGTAAGGTTCACCTTGGATAATACCCCCTGTCTATCGCTAAGGAATGGACTGCTTGAAAACCAGCTTGCCAACGGGGTCTGGGGACTCTACCGAGGTGCGGCCGCGCGATCGGACATCCTGTCCGACTCTATGCGGAGTCTGTCAGCTGCCTTCTATCAGGAAATGGGAAGCCACGCCATACTACAGCGGAGCATGAAGAATGAACTCTTCGGGCAAATCCTGGAAGCTCATGAAGACCGTCAGAATGGTGTAAGTTTTTTACTTCACAAGAACCGTGGACTGCCGGACCGACTATCCGCTTTCCTTGCGGAATTACCTCATAAACTGTGCTTGAGACGATACCTTCTGCCCGAAAATGGTTTGGCGGAGCGCACTGCAGCGTTTCTTTACGAACACCGGGAGGGGTTTCAGAATGATCCAGGGTTTCGCCGTTCCTTTATGGAGTTGTGTATAGCTCGCTTCCCCGGGGATAAAGCGGTGTTCGAACGGCTCCTAATGTGCGAGAACTTCATTGCTCCTGTCGAAAAGGTATTTCGCTATTTGCTGGGATTGGCAGGGGAACCGATCACGAAAATAGGGGCAGAGATGGACCTCGAAATTGACCGCTTTCGGAGCGCGTTCGGTGAATTCCGCAACTCAGGTCCATACACCGGAGGCGCCGCAGGTAGGTTTGCTACCTATTGTAATGGTATCCGCTTGTCTTCGAAAGAAGATTTCATTCGATCCCTCCTTACCTGCCATCAAAAGGTTTCCAAGGAAAGACGCCGAGAACCCTGGGTCTCCATTGAGGAAGAAAAGCTATTGGTGTCAAGCCATGTGGAAGACTCATCCCGTGAGGAGCTTGACGCAACGCCAGGAAAGACATGGATGAACGACTATTATCTTTGGCCCTTGTTGCGCGTCTATGAGGCTTTACGGTCATGAGAGAAGAAAAGACGATCAGGCGGACTTTGAGGGAGCGTGCGGCTGGATTCGAAACCATAAATGCCGCAGTGTTCACTACATTCAATTTCGTTCCGGAATTTTTCGAGAAGAACGTGCTGCCGGCCCTCTTCGACATAGAATCCCGGAGCGAGGCGTGCCAGCGTGCGGAGGTGAACCATCGCCTCCTTCACACTGAAGTGTGCGTTCTCTACGATGCATCCACCCACCCGGATGACGGCGGTCATTACCGCTACCAGCGCGTCGGCGTATTCCGTCGGAATGGCTTTTTCCATCCAAAGCTCATGATTGTCGCAGGCATCCGTCAACACGACAATCGGCCGTGCCTCTACCTGGCCACGGCATCGGCCAACCTGTCCACTTCGGGTTGGGGAAAGAACCAGGAAGTTATCGGCGAGGCATGGATCGGCAGCAAACAACAGAAACTTTTCAGCGAGTTGCGGGATGCTCTCAAATGGCTGCGCGTAAAGGGCGCTGCCGGGACGCGGGCCCCGATTCCGGCCATTGACCGCTGCCTGCAATTTATGGATGGTTTTGGCGAACGCACGAACATCGAGGGTTCCACCGGGGTGTCATTTTATTTTTCCCCTCTCCAAAAAGAAGGTTTTTTGTCCTTTTTTCAACAGAATCAAACAGCGAAATGGGATGAGTTGCTGGTGCTGTCACCTTATTGGGCTGATGTCGCGGAGAATGCCTGGACCGCCAACGCATCCTCGGTCAAACTCGTCCCCGCCTTTATTCCCTCGAAAGGGAAATATGGCCTTGGCCGTAAAGACCTCCCGGAGGATGAGCGTATCGAATTGCTCAAACTGGCCCGTCCGGTGGACGATCGATTCTGGCACGCCAAGGCCTATATTCTGAACCGCAAGAATCGGGCCCGCTTTGCAATCGGTTCTGGCAACTTCACGGGGGCCGGGTTGAGCGGCGGAGAGAAAGGCAACGTGGAGGCAATGTTGGTCTATGAGGAAGAGGCTGGGACTAAAAGTGAGTTCCTTCCTGACCTGATAGCGCTTCAAGCGGATGAAATTCCGGAGGATAGTGAAGGAGAGGGACCGGAAACGGTGCCAATGGAGATCACGGTTGTCTATGACTGGAAGTCCCGTGAGTATCGTATCGCCTTCCAACCTCCAGAAGTTCCCGGGTTCAAGGATTACCGCCTGATCCTGCCAGGCCGGGTATCAATACTGATCGATCGTCCCCATAAGCTCCTGAGACATGCAGACCCGCAGGGCCCCCTGAACAGCACTGTTTTTCGCCTGCATTATATTCGGGGCGAAGAACCAAATGTCTTCAGTGGACTCATCAATGAAATCAATCCGGATTTCGGAGACAAGCCCTACTTCCGTGCACTTTCCTTGACGGAAATCCTTGAAAGTTGGCGCCTTCCCTCGGACCGACCTCCCGTCCCTCCCGAATACGATGATCCCCTCGATATACATACCGAGCCGGGAACTGACGACGCGAATTCCGCGCCCCCCGGCGACCGCTTTAACATTCTCAATCTCTATGAAATGTACCGGGGTTTTTACGCCCTGCGGAGGCGTCTGGACGATGCGATGCGCGATAATGATCCCGCAGCCATCCTTGGCTACCTGGTGACTCGACCGGACAGTGTATACCACCTTGCCAGGCAGATGGGCGAAAAACCGGATGAACTTCCTTTGCAACGCTTCCTGGTTCTTCTGGAATGTCAGGAAGTCATGACCGCTTATCGCGCGGTCATCCCCAGGCTGGACAGGAAATTCAGCGGCGATGTCACCAGGTGGGTGGCTTCTCTTCGTGAGATCGTGAGTTCGATGCATGGGACCTCACATACGGGTCTCCCGCTCGGAGAAACCATTTCATGGTTTGAAAATGAATTGAAACGGGGATGGCGGAGATGAAACCTTTTCAAAAGCGAATACGGCCCGAGGATGTTCGGGAAATCGTTGATTTTGGCCTTCGGGAAAAGAGCGGGCAGGCACGGTATGAGTCTATGGCAGACTTGCAGTCCAAGGGAGTGGCAGCTCTCTATAATATCCTGTGCGGATTGAACTTCGCATACCTCGCAGATGAGGTGGGTATGGGGAAGACTTACCAGGCGCTGGGGGTCGCGGCGGTTCTCTGGAACCTCAAACCCGATGCCCGGATCGTGTTCATAAGTCCTCGATCCAATTTGCAGGACAAGTGGAGACGAGATTACAACAACTTCATCCGGAACAACTACCGTCGGCCGCACGGGGGAACGGGAGATGCCGTTCTCAAGTGCCTGCTCCGCAAAGAGCCGCTCATACTGCCAAAACTCTGTAATAACCTGAGGGAATTCGCCCTCTCGCTTTCAATGCCGGGACGCAAGGTTTGGTTTTTGCGCCATACATCGTTCCAGAGACCACTCTACCTTTCATTACAAGACGATGCCCAACTGCCGAAGCTTTGGAAAGATTGCCGCCATCGGATGCGGTCTTGTGGCCTGAGGTATCATTCTCCTCACTTGCCATGCAAAAATGCGGAGGGGGCCTCACTAGCTTTTAATATCCGTTTCGCCCGCGCATTGTCGAAGCGTCTCCAGGATTTGGGCGGGTCCGGGGAACCGGCAATCGATTTGCTCGTCGTCGACGAGGCGCAGTGTCTCCGGCATCCCGCCAACCAGGCAAATACTGTGCTTCGCGAAGCTTTTGAAGGCAATGTAGGCAAATGGCTCTTCCTCAGCGCCACTCCCGTGCACACAGGGCGCGCCGACGTGCGGAATCAGATAAATTCCTATGCTCAGCCCGGCTTCATTTCGGACGAAGATCTCACCAACGTGGATAGCCTGACGCAGAAGATGAAAAAATTTCTGGTGCGGCGTCCGCGAAAGTTTGTCATAAACGCAGAAAACAACGAAGCACGAGAAAAGCACCAGTATCGTGACCACCGCGAGGAACCGGCAAAGTGCGAGGAACCACTCTCCGCGCTGGCGATGGCGTTGGTTCAAAAAAAGCTGGTCGCCTTGCTCGACGCAAGGAATAACCGGTTTCGACTGGGCTTTCTCAGTTCCTTCGAAAGCCTCCAGGAATCCATACACTCCGGGGAACGCGGGAGCGATGATGAGGAAAATCCCACCGACTTCTATGAGGGGAAAGATGAAGGCCGAAGGGAGGCTACAGACCGTCTTCCGATTGATTGGACTTTCATCACGTCACTCAACCGCCGTTTCAAGGAAAAGTTTGGTGAAGACAAGTATCTTCCCCATCCGAAGTTGGATCATACGGTCGCTCTTCTCTCCGGTGCTGCATTCGATGGGAATCAAAAATTCCTGGTCTTCTGCCGCCGTATCCGCGCGGTGGACGAACTGCGCCGGCGTCTCGATCAGCGATGGCACCAGTGGATCGAACAGCGCATGCAGGATGTGTGGGACCAGAAAAATTTCGACTGGCGTACACAAACCGCCCGCTTGGAACCTGAGGAGCCAGTTGGGACCGATCACGAAACACAGGACGACCTGCCCGAGGATGCCGGTTTCCGGAACGCGAGCGCGAAAGGAGGGTGGCTTTACCGCTACCGATCCACGTTCCGTGATGCGGGTCGCAATGCACTTGTCTTCCAGGAGAATTGGCTCAGAACCATATGCTCGCTCCAATGCAGGGAATTTGACTCTATCGTGGACAACCTACCCGACGAACTGTTGCAAGAGGCTCAGGCAGCGGCAACCCGCGAATACTCTGGTCGTCAGAGGCTTTATCCAGCGGAATTCCTGGCATACCTCGCTACCATCCTGGTTCGGAAGAACCCGGGATTGCTGGGGCTTGACGAGAGGTCGGCGCCAGTATGGGACAAATTTCTTTCCACGATCAACGCTCCGCTCTTCAATAATCGTCCGCGAGGAGATCGACCAGTCCGGACAGACCGACAACTCCTCAAAAATATGGGTTTATGGGACATGTGGAATATCCATTTTGCTGACTCCAGCCATCCCCTCCGCCTGGGCGTTTCCCCCGATCCATCCCTGGACGATCTGTACCAACGTGAGATTCTCAAGAACCTGATTGGCCAGTCGTATCGATTGACCGATGTTCTTCTGGACCTCTATTTTGCGGAACAGGGAGCGAAAAAAGAACCTGAACGGTTCCTCTCCAGCTTCTTCGAGTATCTCACTGGCGATACCCGCTATGCTCAAGTCCTTCGTGAACGCACTGCCGGTTGGATTCAACATTTTTCTATCGTTTTGCTCAACTGCTTCCGCTCTGAACGTAATCCTTCCGATCTGGCAAGGATGGCTTCTATGACAGGGTATGAAGAATTGAACAACCAGACCGCTGTGGTTGGAATCACTGGCGGGTCCGGTATCAACGAGAGGGCCATCCGTCAGTTTAAAACGCCGTTTTATCCGCAGATCATCGTTTGTACGGATGTGCTTAAGGAGGGCGAGGACCTTCATGTCTTCTGCGACCAGGTAGTGCACTATGGTGTCGCATGGACCTCGGGAGATCTCGAACAGCGCATCGGGCGGGTGGACCGTTTTTTTTCCCAAATTGAGCGTCGGTTATGCGAAAGCAACGGTTCGAAGGATGTGAAGCTGGGCATTTGTTACCCCTATCTTGTCGACACACTCGAAAAATTGCAGATCGACCGGGTCCTCGCCCGCGTTCGCGATGCGGAAATAATTCTCGACAACTTTGACATCTCCCGTCTTGAAGAATCAAAGGAAATTGCTATAGACAGCGATCCTGAAGAACTGAAAAAGATTGTACCCGATCAATGTGGTAATGGCGGCCATCCTTTCGCTGATGTGTCGCAGCACATCCCCAAAAAAGGGATGAAAATCGTTTGTCCGGACCAAAAAGAGGCGGAGCGCCTTGCAAAAAACTTTCGGGAGGGAGGTCGACTTATTGCAAGATATTTGGAGGCCAAGGGAATGGCCCCCGATGGTGAAAAGGCAGAGGAACCATCCTTCTATTTTAACCTTTCCCGGAACGGTGATAAAGTGCGGTGCGGAGTCGAGTGGCAATTCGTCCACGATCTCTTCATCCGTGATCTGGGTGTCTATGCGCTACGATTCCTTGAACCCGTCCCCGAAGAGGGGATATGGGCTGACAGGTTCAGCTTCGCATACGAGCGTCGCGAAGAAAAACGAGGTGGGTTTTACCGGACGCACCGGTTGATCTTGGGCCGGGGACCTTCGCCCAGGGACATTCGCGATATGTTCGCTCAGGTGGTATCCTACCTTCAGGAAGATCATGTCTCCGTGGAAGATGAGTCCACACGACTCGAAGCAGTGCGAAATTGGCTCCGACCTATCGCCTCCCTCCAACAAAAGTGGCTCAAACCCCACAAGGCCGAACTGACTCTTGATCTCTCGCTGACGAGGCAACCGGCTAATTTATATGTGTATAAAAATATGCTCCTGCTCTTATCCCCGGTTGCCCGCATAGATGGCCTGGATGAAGAGTGGTTTGGAAGCGACGGAGACCGGACTCAGAAAATTCAAAATTGGTGTCTCGATCAAAATCGACAACTCACCTTGGGATTTTTACATGTCAACAGCGATGGCTGGCTGAATTTTTGTGAACGTCTCTTCATAGGAGGACTCCCTGTGGCGAATTTCCAGGACATCGTTTGCGCCGTAGTTTCTCGCGCCGACATGTATAAAACGTTTCTAACCGGAATTGATTATAACAAACCATTTATTTGACGTATGATATGGCTGAAAATGACAGGAACCTTCTCTCTCTTGGCGTTAAAAGGTCTGTGCTATGAAATAGCATCGACTATCGCTGGTTTTGTATGTAGATTTCGTATACCAGTTTTGTGGGATATTTTGGAAGGCTATTTAGATTGTAAATTGCAATTTTTAAAAAATAAGGGGTGGTGCCAGAAAAACGACCATATTTTGGGGACATCGTTTTCCCTATCGCCGTATTTTGCCATGAGAATGGAAGTCCTACAGGACTAAGTCACAGCTATGTTTTCATGGGCCTTTTTTAGTTACTAAGACCATCATTAATTACCGAACATAGGAGGAGCCGGGCGGGGATAATCCCGCGAAGCGCGGGACCGCCCCTACGGAGGCCATCCCCGGGGATGGTTATGTTCGGTTATTTATGCAGTCCTTAGTAGTTTTATCCATTACTCAAGCCCACTTACTTCATTTCCTAAGTCCATCAGCAATTCACAATCTTTACCGGCAATCGCAAAATCTTACAGGCCCCAGGAACATCAGCTATTCTCGAGATAACCAGTTCACGCAAAAGATGCTCAGGCAAAAGGTCTTTGAACTTTAGGAGATTGGCCGCAGGTTGTTGGAGTTCCCAGTCCCGTACGTACTCGGTCCTGCGTACTTCGTGGATGATCTCGGTCAAACGCTCCATAGGTATCTCAGATGGTAATGTGATCAAAAGGTTATCGGCGTGGGGTGGTGATTCGATGTATGGCTTCATAAACTGAATAATCGTTTGATTCACAGCAAGCCCCGCAAACGTCCACCACTCCAAAGCAAGTTCTCTTCTTGCTATAACAGAACCATCATCGCAGAAGGGAGAAAGCTCATCTCGGAGCATGGCGAGTCGGTCCACGGCTCTACGGGACCACGTGGGACTTTGTTCTTTCTCTTGCAGCAGCTGTTTACAGCTCGCGCAAAGCGCTGGGGACAGGGGAACACTTGAGCCCATCCAGCGTGATCGCCCGGATTCTTGGGCGGGCTCCACATGCGCAGTCCTCCGATTCCAGTCCAAATGTACGAGTCGCCATCCTCGTCCACCCAAAGCGAGAATCACCGGAAGCCCTTTGCTGGCAGTAAATGAAACCGGGTGGACAAACCCTATTTCCTGCCTGCCATAGCGTACCTGGAACAAAGGTCGGGAGGTCACAACCGACAGTAACTCGGAGAAGTGCCTGCGTCCCAGTCGGCGCTCTGCTTCAACGCCAAGGTGCAAGCGTCCTCCATCTTCTCCGACCAGGTTTTGCTCAACTGCAAACGAAATGATGGCCTCCGCTCGACCGTCTTGCAGGTCAGCAAAAGCAGGCACCTTGCCTATCCATGCTGGCCAGTCAGAGCGGGTCAGGTCCGGGTTCTGAAGCACCAGAGTCAGGAATTGCTGCACGAAGACATGATATGGTATGGGAGGTGGAACGACTTCCTCGACAAAGCCCTGGGACCATAGCTTCGTAAGCGTTCGCTAAACCCCATCTTGTAGGTCTGTTCGCGTGCTGGCATGCTCATCTGCAAAAACTTAAGAGGAGGT
>JBMFHI010000126.1:0-9243 GCA_049976905.1 Syntrophobacteraceae bacterium
GGCCAGAGAACCGATGTAGACATACATCACCGTTCCGGGAATCATGCCCAGCCACGAAGCGAAGAAGTAGTGATCGAGCCTTATTTTCGTCAAACCGAAGGCGTAATTCAGCAGGTTAAAAGGAAATGCGGGAGAAAGGCGAGTCAAGAGGACGATCTTCCACCCCTCCCTGCCTACAGCTTCGTCCACGGCCTTGAATTTTTCTTTTCCGGCGATCATCCCTGCTACCCGGTCCCGGGCCAGGTAGCGGCCAATCAGGAACGCAAGGGTCGCACCCAGGGTTGCGCCTATTGAAACCGCGACCGAACCTTTCACGACGCCAAATACGACTCCGGCCCCCAGTGTCAGGATGGTCCCGGGAAGGAACAGCACGCTCGCCAGAATATAAAGAGAGATGAAGATCAACAGCCCCATGGCGCCAAGCCTTGAAATCCACTCCAGGGACTCGCGAAAAATCTGTTGAATGTCGAAGTATTTTGCGGCGAAAATCAGACCTGCGACCACTACCGCGATGAGAACAACCTTTGCGATAATGCTTCCGGCATTGTGCCTGGCTTCGATATTCTCTTTTTCATTCATGCCGTAAAAATACTCCCTGGCTTCCTCTCCGTTGTGTCCGGCAATGTGTCAGCCTTCTCCCCCGGACATCTTCATATGCCTGCGCCAAAGCGGCTCCTTCACTCCACTCCGGCGGGCGACGATTACTCCCAAGATCAGACCGAACACCGTATGCGCCGCATAAACGGTGATGGCGAACCCCGGGCCAATGTCATGGCCGAAATAGCCGATGTCGCCAAGCATGGTCATATCGGGGCTGACCATGAAAATGGTGGCGATGATCCAGGCATAAGGCAGACCCAGCCACCAGCGTGGACGACCGAAGACCAGTACGTAAACCAGGGCAAAGCTTATGCCGTTTATCAGTATGTGGTCTCCCCAACCGACGATGTTACTCCACACATCGGGACCGAGCATGGTGCGGTTGAGGATCAACACACCCATCAGCATGGGCATGGAGCCGGGCATTGCGTGGAAACCACGGAAACCGACAGCTCGTACGATATCGAGCCCTGCAGCGGCCAGCGGTCCGGCCACAACCGCAACGGCAATGCCGCTGTAGAGCCTTTGCCAATGCTGTATCCGGGCGATTATGGCGATGAGGACCACAGCGAAGACAGCAGGCAGGAGCACGAATGTCGCGTAGAAATTCATTGAGCCGTAGCCGGCCGCCTGGGCTACGAACATCAGCGGGGAGATACCGGATGCGGCAAGAACGACGCCCGTCGCCGCCAACTCGGGAAGGTGCTCAATGTGAACCGGACCGAGCCTTAGCAATTGGCCGCGTTTATGAGATTCGGTTCTGCCCGTTTGATTCATGATGCGCCTCCGTTATCAGAGCTTCGATGCCGGGGCGGAGTCGAAAACCCGCCCCGCTAATCCAACCGGAATGCTCTACTTGGTGGCCTCGCTGACGATCTTGTGGAATTTCATGTCCAGCATCGCTCCAGGCTTGGCGAGCTGAGGCGAAATCTGTCCCAGAAGCGCCGACGGATTGAAGTAGCCAACATAGGTCGTGCCGTGTTCGGCCCAGACGGAAATCCTGGAGGGAATAACCGCGGCCACGGCCGGATTCATGCTAAAGAGTTTTTTGCCCATACGCGGGTTGCCCACCAGGAAAGATTCTCCACCTTCGAGGTTCAGGCCGGTCATCGACAGGATGGCCTTTTGATTAACCTTTCCCATCACCATCAAACCGTTGCTCTTGATAGCGCG
This sequence comes from Syntrophobacteraceae bacterium, assembly GCA_049976905.1. Classification (GTDB taxonomy): domain Bacteria; phylum Desulfobacterota; class Syntrophobacteria; order Syntrophobacterales; family Syntrophobacteraceae; genus SbD1. The sequence continues at coordinate 1,774 of JBMFHI010000126.1, forward strand.
TTGCAGGGAATTTAAAGTGGCTGCATAACCGTGCGCTGACTTCACCATGACAAAACCATTTCCCGCAGACTGCGCAAATGCCGGGGCAGCCACCATGGCGCCCGAGAGTAGAGCCGCCAGCAGGAAAGCGCGGGATCGTTTCATGACCATGGACATCGATTTGATAGCCATTAGCATCTCCTCCTGAATCAAATGTTTATCCATTACATAAAAAAAATCAGGCCTGACATTTAGACAACCGGAGATATAAGGGGCATCGTTTTATGCGGATTCGGCCGCGTTCGAACGATGCCCCTCCGGGGGTTGAAAAGAAGTTACCGAACAGGGCTTGCACAACCCGAGACAGTCCGGCGGGCGCGCCCTGATGCCGTAAATTTAGAAGCCGGTGGTGCCGAAGTACCATTGCAGTGCCCCATGCTGTATCTTTTGGGCTGCGTAATGACACTCGTGAAGGTCTATCGCACACACCTTTGTCATTCCCTTTTTCTCTACCGCAGCCACCATTGCGTTGTGAGCCTTCAGAACCATCGCCGCCCCCCGTTTCATCATCTCTTGGCCTTGCGCCATCGTGTTGCCCGACATCATACCGTTGCCTTTCATCACGAGGTCGTAGCCGTCCATCATTTGTTTGTTGATAGCTTTTATCTCTTCGTCAACAAGGCCCTTTTTCTGCAAAACCGCCATGATCTTTTTGCTTCCTGCCAGCATCTGCTTGCAGCCTTGCACTATTTACTTCTGACCTTGCACAACGGCCTGGTCACCTTGGGCGTACAACTGTGGCGCAAAGGTAAAAATGGTGATTATTGCGAGAGCGATCGAAAAAATTACCGAATGTTTGCCGTGAGTTTTCATCGTGACGACCCCTTTCAAGGTTGGGTGGAATGAGACAATCCTTTTCCGACACCTGGTTACAAGAGCACTGGTTTTGACTATCTGCCGCGATCACCCCCCTTCGCAAATTCATTTGTTACGGTTCGGACAACGATGTTGGAATAGGCCACGATTGCCGGGTCGGCGTCCATAAAGCAACGGGGCTTCACATCGATATCTTCCCGGCGATATTGCGCATCTGGATTCCGTGAACAAGAGAAGCGCCTCCGCGAATCGCCGTGGCGACATGAACCGCCTCGGTCATTTCCCCGGGATTCGAACCCTTTTCCAGACAGGCGCGAGTGTATGCATCGATACAATAGGGGCACTGAACCGCATGAGCCACAGCAAGGGCGATGAGGCATTTTTCTCTTTCCGTCAACTCGCCGTCTGCAAAGACCGCCGCGTAGTAATCAAAGAATTTCTTTGCCAACTCCGGCGCTTCTTTCCCGATTTCGTCAAACTTTCCAAGGTCTTGCGGACAATAGTAGCTTTCCATGAAAATCTCTCCTTCGGCCGGTTTTTGAAAAAACGCATTGAAACTATTTTGCGCTGAACTCAGGCATCGATGGCCCCGCCTCAGGTAAACCCGGGACCTGCCGTACATGCATAGCAGTGTTCCCCCACGGCGATCGCCGTTCCCGGCGCAGGCGGACCTTCAAGCCGGGAAACATGAATCGCCCGTCCGCCCAGGGGAATCCCCCTCGCCAAATTAAAATCGCAGTCATAGAGGTATCCGTCCCAGGAGACCGAAACAAGCGTTCGGCACATGAGTCCGGGAAGCGTGCAGGCATTGAAACTTTCGGTTAGCTTTCGCATGTATGCTTCGAAATTTCCGGAATCCATCAGCCATTTCCGAAACCTTCCCAGTGGAGCATTGCCGAATGTATACAGATGGTTGAAAACTATTCCCCATTTGGTCTGGAGATCTTTTCGAAACTTTTTTTCGGTCGCTTCCTGAGAAGAAGGAAGAAAAGCTCCCGCCGGATTGGAGACGATATCCAGTTCAAGGCCTGAATCGGGCACACCGTATCCTATGGAATTCAGTTCTTTGAGGCCGGCGATGCTTTTCTCCCAGATTCCTCGGCCGCGTTGTGAGTCTGTCTGGGTCTGGTTCAGGGAAGGAAGAGAGGCAACGAGCACCACCTTATGGTCTTTGCAAAGCTCCATCAGGGACCTGCGACCCTCTTCAGGTATAGCCGTCAGGTTGGAGCGAAGCATGATTTTGGGCGCAAGCCCTGCCAGGCTTTCGATCAGGGTATCCAGATTACTGTTCAGTTCAGGCGCCCCGCCCGTAATATCGATTATCTTGAAACCGCCGCGGCCGGCAAACTCGATGACCCGGGCCGTCGTTTTTGTGTCCATCATTTCCCGGCGATGAGGACCGGCTTCCAGGTGGCAATGACGACACATTTGATTGCAGTGGAACCCCGTGTTGATCTGCAAAACCGTGGTTTGCCCTCGAATCAGCTCCAATCCTTGTCGTTCGAGCATAGAAGCAAACGATACCGGGTGCTGGTCTTGCCCTGTAGTTTTGCTGTGTAATGTCTTTTTCATGATCGTTTAAGCATTCCCCCGAATGCCGTTTATTCGGCCAGACATCTCAATCCCTGCGTGGACTGAACGACTATGTGTTTCCCCTGGTAACGTATGATGCCGTCATTTTTGAACTTGTTCAAAGTAGCAGTCATGGTCTCCCTGGTAGAAGCGGTCAAGGCGGCCAAATCCCGGTGCGTAAGCCTGAGATCGATAAGTCGACCATCGCCGGTATCCGTCCCGAAGTCATCGAGCAAATTCAAAAGGACCTTTGCCAATCGTTGTTCGACGGTGCTGAACAACATATCGATAAGTCTGTTCTCGACGCTGCACCGTCTGAACCCGATCATTTTCGTGATCTGAGTGGAAAGCGATGGCGCCTGCTCGATAAGCCTGTCAAAATCTCCTTTGGCCATTTTGCAGATCAGGCCGTCCTCGACGACCTCCGCGGACTCCGTTCTTTCCTGCGGCTCAACGATCGCCATCTCCCCGAAAATGGAACCTTGCTTGAAGAGTTCGAGCGTAACTTCCCTTCCCCCGGATGTCACTCTGGTAATCTTCACCACTCCTTCTTTGAGAATATAGATGTTTTTGTCCGACGAACCCTCCAGGTACAAGGTCTCCCCTTTTTTGATCTTCCGCATGGTGGAGAGGTCGTGAACCATCTGGAACTGTTCGTCATTCAAGCGCCTGAGCATGTCTATGTTTTTCAGGTACCAAAACTTTGTCCTGCCCTGAGTCATCTATCCCGCCTGTAGTCGCCGGTTCCAATGTATCCGGTTGGAGTATGCGCCACTCGGCCTGCATTTTCTGCTGACAGCAGCCTGAGGAGTGTGCCGTGTTTGGAAAGATACACTGTTTGTCGCGGTGAAAATGTAATGGCCATTACACTTTTACCGGTGAATTTTTTGAGCGCTGAACGGATGCCGCTCTTTTCCCGCCAAGAAAATCAAGTCCTCCGTGGGGGACGAAAATAGGGGCTTTCCCTCAGAGCGCCTCCCGTAATGGCATGAGTATGGGTTTCAAGGGCCATCATTGCTTCTCGCCCGGAAATATCATCCAACGGGTACTGGCAAAGGAACAGTTTTCCGGCAACCGCTGCGCCCGAAGAAGCCGCTTCTTCGAGCGAGCGCAAAGCTTCAAGCGTCCAGCCCTTGGCGCGCGTCCACAACATGTCGCCGAGCAGCCTGAAGCGGCCATCGGCCGAGGAGCAAATCCTGGAAATGAACTCCAATTGGTCGGCGGGAGACTCCATTCCTTCGCTCAGGCGCAGTTTGCCTCTACTGCGAAAATCCTCGACCTTGCAATCACCTCGCCAAAGCATCTCGACAAGGTCTTTCATCCTGTCGGGCCTGGCCACCAGCAAAACCGTCTCGCCGTTATCGAGACCTTTCCGGATATACGACACTCCTGAATCCATCGCTTCCGCAGGATCGGAGTAGAGATGGGTGATATGCCCGCCATCCGGAACCGCAAAGCCGCCGAAACCCAAATCGACTCGAATAGATTCTTTTTGTCCGGTCCAGCCGGCGAGATATTGCTGAATGTCCTCAAGCCTAAAGCGTCTTTCGCGCTTTCCGCCTACACGGTAACATCGCAACGTCCCTTGATTGGTCCAGCGCCGTACCGTCATTTCCGAGACATTGAGAAATTCTGCAGCCTCCCTTACATCCAACAAACGTTCCAGAGGATTGAAGGGGTGGCTTTTGCGCATGACAACCGATATCCTTTCTCATCTCTTAACGCGTCCGGAGCGGGCGTGCACATCGACGGGACCTGCGCCTGGACGGTCCTCAAAAAGATAAGCCTATTTACTTTGGCGCTTCTTCCCGAAGAAAGTTAAGGTCCATTTTGTCCTTTGACAATACTATAAAATGCTAGACATTGATATACGCTTTTGGTAATCGGAGTACAATTCTATATAATATGCCACAGAACCTGCAACGCGAGTTGTCCGCCGGCTGCGAATGAATCGAACCGGGGTAGAGGACTGAAATGGGAAAGCATCTGGTACTGGTTGGCGCAGGGCACGCGCATCTGACGATCCTGAGCCGACTTGCAGATTACCTCGAAAGAGGCCACACGGTCACTCTCATCAATCCATCTCCGTATACGTATTACTCGGGGATGGGACCCGGCGTGCTGTCGGGTATGTACACCCCTCAAGAAGCACGCTTCAACGTAAAGCAGATGGCCGAACCGGGCGGGGCCGTTTTTATGGAAGACTCCGTGTGGACAATCGATGCTCGCAATCGCAGTCTCCTTTTAAAGAGTGGGCGGATTGTGCCCTACGATGTTGCTTCTTTCAATTGCGGCAGCGAAGTGCTGCTCGATCCGCATTGGTATTGCGGCAGCCGCGTGATTCCCGTGAAGCCTGTGATAAATCTCTACAAATCCCGCCTTTCAATTCTTGACGAAGCTCGGGGCGCGAATCTTCGGATCGTCGTCGCCGGGGGAGGGCCGGCCGGCGTGGAGGTGTGCGCCAATCTATGGAGACTCTTGTACGACAACGAAAGAACTGCCCGGATAACACTTGTCGCCGGCCGGAGGTTACTGCAGGGTTGTCCATCCGGAACGAGGCGCCTCGCCCTGAATTCTCTAAACAGGAGAGGCATCCACGTCATGGAAGGCAAAAGGGTGCAATCGGTTTCTGAAGGTTGCCTTGGTTTGTCCGACAAGGAAACCCTTCCTTTCGACTACACCTTTATGGCCGTTGGGATAACTCCCTGCGCCATCTTCGGCCGGTCCGGCCTTCAGGTGGCCCGGGACGGCAGTCTGCCCGTCAACGGGTTCCTCCAAAGCGTCGATTATCCGGAATTGTTCGGCGGAGGCGACTGCATTTGCTTTGAGGGACGTGGCCTCGCCAGGGTTGGAGTGCACGCAGTCCGGCAAGGTCCAATACTGCATCACAATCTGTCGGTCGCCCTGGGCGGAGGAGAAATGAAAGACTACGCGGCCGAAGAAGACTACATGCTCATATTGAACATGGGTGACGGCAAAGCGATTCTGTTCAAACGCGGGCTGACGTGGGGAGGGCGGTTGCCTTTTTTGCTGAAAGATTTCATCGACAAACGCTTCGTGCGCAAGTTCCGGCTCTCCGGAGAGCAAGATGACGGGATCTGAATACCGGTGCAGGGACAAAAAGGCGCTTTTGATCTTTTTGAGATATCCGTCACCGGGCAAGGTGAAAACACGCCTTTCGGAGGAAGTGGGAGCGGAAAAAGCAGCGGAAATTTATGAAAAGCTGCTCCGAAGGACGCTGGGCATAGCGTATGATCTGAAACTCAAAGCGCCGGAAATCGCAATAACCCTTCTCTATCCACCGCAGGACCCGCTCCAAAAAATGATGTCTAAATTTCCGGGTCCCTGGGAATTCCGCCCGCAGAAAGGAGAAAACCTCGGTCGTCGAATGGCGAATGCTTTGCGAGAGGCATTCGCAGAGGGCGCGGGCAGGGCGGTTCTCATCGGGAGCGATCTTGCCGACGTCGAATCGAATGATTTGGAAGAAGCATTTCGGAATCTGGCGGAAAAGGTCGTGGTTCTCGGGCCTGCAGCCGATGGCGGTTTCTATCTTGTCGGGGTCGAAAGGCCAATTGACTCGCCTTTTGATTTCAGCGCCTGGGGGACAAATGAAATTTTCTCAAGAACCGCACGGGAATTTGAATCTGCGGGTTTTCGCCTCCACCTCGCCCCGGGAAGAAATGATGTGGACAGAAAGTGTGACCTGGAGCGACTGGAGCGGGATTGCCTCTTTAGCGACACGATTTCCATAATAATCCCCACGCTTAGCGACGCCGAAAAGTTGTTTCCTGTTCTGCAGTACCTTGAAAATTTGATCTGGCCGGGAGACGAGATAGTTCTCGTCCGCGGCTGCGACTCGCCAAAACCCGTCTTGCACCGTATGTCGCCGGTTCTCAGCGACGTAAAAACGATCAGGGGGCGCGGGATACAGCAAAATACCGGGGCCATGCTTTCCAGGGGGAATATCCTGTTCTTCCTGCATGACGATACCATCCCCCCACCTCAGTTTCCTTACCTGATTCGCAGAGCCTGCCGGGAGCGGCCGCGGGCTCTCGGTTGTTTCAGGCTGCGCTTTCTGCCGTCGAACCCGGCGCTCGATCTTATTTCCAAATGGGCGAATCTCAGGACGCAACTCTTTAACCTTCCCTACGGCGATCAGGGGTATTTTTGCAGGAAAGAACTCTTTGAGAGAGCAGGGGGGTTTATGCGGCGATACCTGATGGAAGATGTGGCGCTGATTGGAAATCTTCGTAAAATCAGCCCCGGCGGGCTTGCTGTCTCAATGCTGCCCCAGCATGTATGGACCTCGCCTGCGAGATACCTGCGAAAGGGCGTTCTCAAAGCTTCTCTTCAGAATCATTCAATTTTCCTCCTTTCTGCACTCGGTCGTCCTGAACAGGAGCTATACCGGAAATATTACGGATAGGAAATTCACAATTATATCGGATTCAACTGATTGCAGTTCGGGTTTCAAAGGAGAAACAAGTATGAAAGATGGCAAGATTTCAAAATACTTCATCATAGCCGTTTGCCTTCTTATCCTGGTGAGTTCTGCCTCGGGATGGTGCTCGCAACAAGTTGACAATAGCATGGGTACGTTTAAACAAACGACATCAAAGTCCCATAGGATTTCGCATAATTCTGCTGCCGGCAAGGTTTTTAGCGAATTTTCGACCTCCCAATTTTAGCCCGGTTTCAGGCCCGGATTTTTAGGGGGCGTCAAACCCATCGAATCGACCATCCGCTCGTCCGAGAAATCGAACTCTCCGTGCAGGTTGAAATGCGCCCAAGTGGCGACCGAGCCGTTACGAATGGCTTCGATCAGCGCCGCCCGTCGCTCCTCATTTTTCTCCTCGGCGAGTCTCCGCGAGAGATAGAGGTAGTTCCAGCACGTGATGGCATTTTTGATCAGCCGACGGCACGCTTCGGCGATCTCCTGGTCCTCCTTCTCGCCATGGAGGAACTCGTGACTGTGACCGAAGGAAACGGCCTTGGAGAGCTTGTTCGCGTTCTCTCCTTTGTTGAGCTGCTTTTCGATGGCCT
>JBMFHI010000127.1:0-8912 GCA_049976905.1 Syntrophobacteraceae bacterium
GCCCTTGGCGGCCGGGCAGCGATTCTGCCGCTCGCCCGGGGAGACAGAGCAGGTCGGGTATCGTGGAGAAGGTTCTACACGGAACTTCCTTACTCCTCGCCCCGTGAAAATGCCGGTATAGTTTCCAGCGGCAACGGGGGTTAAAACCACGAAGGTGCTGGAACTCTCATTTGGCGATCTTTTTTAGCGGCAGCAGCGCGCTGAAAAGATGCTTTACCTGGGAAAACCCCATTTTCCGACGGAGCATACCCAACTGGTCCTGAAGAGGGATGTTTTTGGGGCAGGTATCTTCGCAGCCAAGAAGGCCAAGGCAGCCAAATATTCCGTCTTCGTTTCCAACTACCTCGAAATATTCATCGTTTTTTCTCTCATCGCGCGGGTCGATCATAAACCGGACGATCCGGTTAAAGGCCGTGGCGCCCATGAAATTTTGAGGAACCATATTGGCCTTACCGCAGGCTGCAACACAGCAACCGCATTCGATACAACGCTCGAGTTCATAAATTTGTTCGGCCAGCGCGTTGTCCATCCGCTCTTCTTCCTTTTGCGGATCAAACGTCTTATTTGTATGCACCCAGGACTGCACCCTTTCGTTCATCGTTCGAAACCAGGTGCCGGTATCCACGCAAAGGTCTCCGATGAGCTTAAAAACGGGCAGAGGCATGAGAGTTATCTCACCGGGCAAATCCTTGGTCTTGGTATGGCAGGCAAGATCCGGGCGCCCGTTTATCATCATGGCGCATGAACCGCAAATACCGGCCCGGCACATAAAATCGAACATCAGGGTCGGATCCTGGTCCTCCCGGATACGGTTTAAGGCAATAAAAAGGGTCATTGCCTCGGTTTCCTCTAGATAGTAGGCGTCCATGCGAGGAACTAAGGCCGGGGCCTCGGGATTAAATCTAAAGATATTAAATTTTAAAGTTCTTCCCATCGACATCCCCCGCATAGTCTAATTGGTTTCCGGCTTAAGAGCGCATACCTCGGGATCGAGCGAGCAGATAATCTTTGTTGCGCCGTAGCCTCTCTCGCCAGGGGGCATTTCCCATACCTTTGAAGGCTTTTCGTATTCAAGGACAGGCAGAACATCGTCTTCGTTTTTCCAAAAGGCGAGAGTGCGTTTTAGCCAGTCTCTGTCGTTTCGCTCAGGATAATCTTCCCGGGCGTGGGCTCCCCTGCTTTCGGTACGCATGAGCGCACCGTGGGCTATGCACAAAGCGAGACGAACCATCCCGGGCAACCGCAGGGCCGCGCCCAGTTCAGGATTTGCTCCGTGGACCGAACTCGAACGCAGACCGATCTTGCTGGAACGCTCATAGATAACCTGGAGCTTTTGAACGGCATCCAAGAGATCGGCATGGTTTCGGAAAATGCCTACCTGATCCATAAGCACATCCCCCATCGCCGCCCGAAGCTCATATACATTCTCATTTCCACCAGTGGCGATCAAAGCCTCAATTCTTTGCTGCTCCCTGCTCACGGTTTGGCGTACAACCGAAGTTTTAAAATCCGGCTCGTACCCTTTAAGAAACTCGGCTATCTTTTCCCCCACGATTCTACCGGCCACGATGGTCTCGGCCAGAGAATTTCCCCCCAGGCGGTTAAAGCCGTGAAGATCCCAGCACGCGGCCTCCCCGGCGGCATAGAGTCCCCGCAAGCCATAAACCGCGCCGTCCTTATCGGTTCGAACTCCCCCCATGCTGTAATGCTGCGCGGGACGAACGGGAATCAACTGGGTTATGGGGTCCCGGTCCAGGAACTCCCGGCAGATTTCATCGACCTCCCGTAGTTTCGTCTTGATGTGCTGAGCCCCCAGATGGCGGATATCCAGCCACAGATGCGGCCCATACGCACTTGGCACCCCCTTGCCGATACGCATATGGTGGGTCATCCAGCGCGAGACCACATCCCGGGAAGCCAATTCCTGTTTGGCAGGTTCGTAGAGGTTCATGAACCGCTCTTCGTTAACGTCTTTAAGAGTGCCGCCATCTCCCCGGCAACCTTCCGTAACCAGGATATTGGTAGGGACTATGCCGGTGGGATGAAACTGAACGGCCTCGGGGTTTCCGATGGGGATGAGGCCGGTGTTAAGAGCGATCGCGGCTCCATCGCCCCAGTTGATCACCGCATTTGTGCTCTCGCGGTAGAGTTTACCGTAGCCGCCGGTAGCGATAAGAGTCGCCTTGCCAAGATAGGCCCTGAGTTTCCCCGTCTTCAGGCAGCGAGCGACAACGCCCATGCAGGTCGCACCGTCATGGATAAGCGAAAGAGCCTCGACTCTGTCGTGGACTTTTACCCCAAGCCTTACGACTTCATTATCCATGGTGTAAAGAAGCGTGTGACCCGTTCCATCGGAGGTGTAACAGGTTCTCCATTTAGCCGTGCCGCCAAAATCCCGGGCCGCGATCGCACCGGCCCTCTCGGCGCTTTCTATTTTTTCGAAAGCTTTTCCAGCCTTATAGTAAATGCCCTTTCCGGCTACGACCCTGTTCCAGGGAATTCCCCAAAAGGCCATTTCTCTTACCGCGATTGGAGCTGTTTGAGCAAAAAGACGGGCTACCTGCTGATCGCACCCCCAATCGGAACCTTTAACCGTATCCGCGAAATGGAGGTCCGGACAATCGCCCTGCCCCATGCAGCAGTTTCCAAGAGAAGCCTGCATCCCGCCCTGTGCGGCCGAAGAGTGAGAGCGCCTCGGAGGAACGATGCTAAGACAGATGCTTTCAAACCCCGCGGCCGCCGCGGCAACCGCAACCCGCTCGCCGGCAAGCCCCGCGCCCACACACACAAGGTCGGTATAAAAGGTATCCAAGCTATACTCCTTACGCCTTGACCAGCACCAGGAAAGTAAAAAGCGTTACCAGACCGATCCCGATCATTATGAGGGTCAGCCTGTTTTCAAATCCGTGAAGCTGGGCGCGGTTGGCCCTTGTAATGAATCCCCACTTGACGCCGATTCTGTAGATTCCAATTCCGACGTGAAGCTCAATGACCGGAAGGAGCAGAAGGTAGAAGGCAAGCCACCAGCCACCCTGAATTCTTCCCGCGCTCTTTGCCGCCGTTATGGGCAGTGAGGTGAGCGCGGTCCACATGTGGATCGAGCCCATTATCAGGATAATAAAGGCGGTTGCGGCCTGGATAACCCACAACCAGGTATCGGTGTGGCGCAAATTAACGCTATGCCACCAGATCGCCTTCTGTTCCCGGGCGTGAAAGGGAAGCTTGCGCGCGGCGACAACAAAGTGGACCAGCATAATGAAGCCAATCAGCGGGCCACCAATTTGAGCCATGTATGTAGCCTCGAAGAAGCGGGCGATAGCATTCATCACCCGGCCTCCTCCCAGATCGAGATTGATGCTGGCAACCAGGACCATGTGCGCCCACATAAAAGCAACCAGCACAATCCCGGTTAGCATCTGGAAGAGATCGAGATAGGCCTCGGTGCGAACAGGACCTCCACGCGCGCTAGTTTCCTCAGCTATCATGGCTTTTAAACTCCTTGCGAGGCCAATCGGCGACCCGATCCAACCATACCGGGACTAGTTTACCTTGACATCCTTTACCCCGGACACGGCTCCGGCGATTTTTCTGATTTCAGCAACCCTTCCGGGCTCTTTCATAAGTTGTGCCCCGATACCGATAAAAACAACACCATCCTTTGCGGCCACATGAATATCGGGTTTTATAGAAAGAAGGGCGGTCCTCACCTCAGCCGCCATCGCCAGATCATCCATCGCCTGGAGAGCTTCAGGGGTGGTCGTGAAAGTCTCAAGCTTTGCCGTATGGCAAATGACATCTACAACGTTTTCCACATTGAGGGAATGCACCGTAACCACCATATCGTATAAAACCGGATCGGCAGTATCTATTCCGTAGAGATGCTGACTCCACTTGCTCCTTGCGCTGTCATCCTTTTTGATGCGCGCCTGCGCGCTCTGATAGGAGATATTTTCACGTTCCATAAGCAGCTTAATTCGGTCCTCCGTATCCGAAATAATGCGGACTTTAAGAACGTTTGGGACATCCTTTACATAAAAGTGGCCGGCAAGTCCATGATATACGACGTTATCGGCGCGAAGCCGTTTGAGAAGGGCCGTTTGAAAGTATGCGATGAATTTCTCCTTGCCATAGGAGAATCTTTCCAAAATCGAAGGCGCGTCATGAACCGCCTTGATAATCTTTAGTTCTGGAATATCGAACTCTTTGGAGGCCTCGAGAATCACCTCGCGAGCTATACACTGGTAGCCGAGCTTTTCGGCCACTTTCTCAGCCACTTCCTTGCCTCGGCTATAGGAACCTCTGGAAATAGTAATGATTGCCATCGCGTCTTCCTCCTTTTTAACAACTTGTTCACTTGTAATCATGAAAGCGATCCGAAAAGAGGAGCGCTCCAGGATCTATCTGGAATAATACGAAGATCGTTAAGGGAAGTCCAGTCTTAGGTACACGGACGGCCGGACAGTTCCCAAAACGCTTGGAAGGTCCGGCCGCAAAGATAGAGCAGCAGAGCTACATGAGGCTAAAAATAGAATTGCCGGCAAGGGAAAAGAAATAGGAGGGGAATATACCCATTACCAGAACAGCCGTAGCGGCTGCTGCCAGAGCAATAATAATTCCCGGAGACACTGAGCCAACAACGATCGAGTTCTCAGAAGGCTGAGGGTTAAAGTACATGACGACGACTACACGAAGATAATAATAAATCGAAATAACGCTATTAACGCCGGCAACCACAACCAGCCACACGTAACCCGAGCGAAGCGCCTGGGTAAAGATATAGAATTTACCCATAAAACCGCCGGTGGGAGGAATGCCTGCCAGGGAAAACAGGAAAATCGACATAACAAGCCCTAGCAGAGGGTATTTGAAGCCAAGACCCGCAAAATCGGAAATGCTGGTGTATTCTTCTCCTTTTCTACACAGAAGCGTGACGACACCAAAAGCCCCGATATTCATGAATGCGTAGACCAGCAAGTAATAGAGCATACCGGCCTGGGCAAGGCCGGTACCCGCAATAAAGCCCAGCAAAATATAGCCGGCATGAGCGATACTCGAATAGGCGAGCATACGCTTAACGTTATCCTGAACCAGTGCGATAATATTTCCAACCGTCATGGTTAGAAACGCGGCAATCCACATGATCGTAACCCAACTATGCTGCATGGGCGCAAGGGGAACGAGGATAACCCGGATAAGGGCCGCAAAAGCGGCCGCTTTAACTCCGGTCGCCATGAAGCCGGTAACCGATGTCGGGGCGCCCTCATAGGTATCCGGCGTCCACATATGAAAGGGCACCATAGAAATCTTAAAACCTATACCGGCAAGCATCAAAACAAACGCGACAACCAGAAACTTCATATTGAGCAGTTGGGGGTGAGATTTAATAAAATCGGCAATTTTTATGATGTCGAGGCTGCCGGTAGCGCCGTATAGGAAAGCGAAGCCGTAAAGCAAAAACGCCGAACCGAAGGCTCCCAGCAGAAAATATTTCAGAGCGGCCTCACTTGATTTTAACTGCTTCTTATGAAAACCAGTAAGCGCATAGATCGCAATCGACATGGTTTCAAGGGCCACAAAAAGTAAAATCAGGTTTCCCGCGACGGCCATAAAAATCATGCCCACACCGGCCAGAAGAATGAGCGAATAATATTCGCCAGATCTTATGGAGTCGAAAAAGTTGCCGTAATTTAGAGATACCAGGACTGTTAGCACCAGGATGATGCAAATAACGAGGGTTAGGAAAAAAGAAAACCCATCTACTAAAACCATACCGCCGAAGGTGGAGGTGGGGGCACCGTGGTGACCGACAAACAGAGCGCATCCAAGCGCCAGAAAAGAGCCCGCAAGGGCTGTGTAGCCGAGTGCGGACGCATTTACAAGCTTTTTAAAAACACCCATCATCAGCACGATCAATGCGGTCGAAACGAGAACAATCTGCGGCAGAACAGCCATGTAGTCATTTGCCGGCAGAATAACTTTGAACGTCACCATTGGGTTCCTCCAGGATTAAAACAAAACCGTCGCCGCGGTCTGGCAATTCAACTATCCGGATTACCGGCCAAGCGGATACACACCGTTTTGAAGCGTCGCCCGGGAGTCAACCGCGATTTTTGCTCCCTTTGAACAGCCGGCGACCGCGCTCTCTTCGGCCTGGTACATTGCGTATTTGTGCTGATATTGATTCATGAAATTGTTTACCGAAGCATCCATCTTATGCAGAAACATACCAGGGAAGAACCCCATAACGAAAACAAGCACCGCTATCGGAAGCATCGTCGCGATTTCTCTTTTATTTAAATCAGGGAGCTTGCGGTTGGCCTCCGAAGTGACAGGTCCAAACATTACCTTCTGATACATCCACAACATGTAGACGACCCCAAAGACCATACCAGACACGGCGAAGACGCCAACGACCGGATAGGTTCTAAAGGCCCCCACGAGAATGAGAATCTCCCCGACAAAGCTGTTTGTGCCAGGAACCGCGACCGAACCAAGAGTTGCAATCATGAGGAAGATCGCAAATATCGGCATAACTTTGGCCAGACCCCCAAAATCATCCATCAGCCTCGTATGACGGCGCTCATAAATCATTCCGACAAGAAGGAAGAGTGCGCCGGTATTTACCCCGTGATTAAGCATCTGGTAGATACCACCCTCTATGCCCTGGATATTTAGCGCGAAAAGTCCGATCATCACATAGCCCAGGTGACTAACGCTCGAATAGGCAACGAGCTTTTTCATATCGGGCTGGGACCAGGCGACAAGAGCCCCGTAGATAATGCCGGCGATTGCAAGAGAGGCGATAATGGGCATAAACTCATGGCTGGCATAGGGAAAAAGAGGCATTGAAAACCTCAGGAAGCCGTAGGTGCCCATTTTAAGAAGAATAGCAGCAAGGATCACGCTCCCGGCCGTGGGAGCTTCGACGTGGGCATCGGGAAGCCAGGTGTGAAGAGGAAAAATCGGCACTTTGATTGCGAAGGCCACGGTAAAAGCGGCGCACAGCCACAGCTGTGTGGAAATCGGAATATTTAGCTTATAGAGCTCAAGCAGATTAAAGGTACCCGTTCCGGTTGTCTTATAACTGAAATAGTAGAGATAAATTATGGCAACCAGCATGAAGATGCTTCCGGCAGCCGTATACAGAAAGAATTTTACCGCCGAATAAATTCGCCTCTCTCCTCCCCAAACGCCAATCAAAAGGAACATGGGAATGAGCATGATCTCCCAAAATAGGTAAAACAGAACCAAGTCCAGGGAAACCAAAGCGCCAATCATCGCGGTTTCCAGAAAAAGCATCGCGATGAGAAAGTATTTTACCTTTTGTTTAATATAGGTCCACGAGCACAGTATGCACAAAGGGACAAAAAAGGTGGTGAGCATTACAAGCCAGAGGCTAATTCCGTCCAACCCGACGAAATAGTTTAACGAAAGGCTTTTAACCCATGGCATGTGTTCAACAAACTGCATTCCCGGGATAGAATCATTGAAATACTTAAGAAGCGGGAGAGAAATTAAAAACTCGATAATCGAGGCCGCAAGCGCGATTCTACGCAAAAATTCATCGTTTTTTCCCTCCTCGCTCCTCAGGAACATAAGGAGGATCGCGCATAACAGCGGAAAGAAAATGAGAGTGCTAAGGATCGGAAAACTGAAATGATTCATCTATTTGCTCCCGCTATATAGCAACAGTCTTAACGCACATACATAAAATACGCGATCAGGCCAAACACCCCAACCAAAAAAGAGACGGCGTAGCGTTGCACGTAACCGCTCTGGGAAGATTTCCACACCGTCCCGCATTTTAGAAAAAACGCGGCCGTCGAATTGACAAGGCCGTCGATTACCACAACGTCAATGCCCTTCCACAAGAAAATACTGAAGGCGCGAAGCGGATTAATAAAAACGGTCTCATAGAGCTCATCGACATACCACTTGTTAAGAAGCAACCGATAGAAAGAAGGACTGGCCGCGGCAATTTTTTCCGGCACAGCTCTCTTTTTTACATACAACACATAGGCTGCGAAAATTGCAGCGAAAACAAGGAGGGTGGTAAGGAGCATAAGTTTGTATTCGAGTGCGAACGAGTGAGGCTCAGCCGCGGTTTGGGCGACCACCCGGTGGATAAGAGAGGGGCCTCCGGCAGCCTGCAAAAGCTTATCGGGACCAAGCCCGAAAACCGGTTCCAGGAAATGCCCGACACGGTCAATGCCGCCAAGAGAGGCTGGAACGCCAAGAAGACCGCCAAAAATCGAGAGCACGGCAAGCACCATGAGGGGCACAGTCATCGATTTGGGGGCTTCATGTATGTGGTGCTGAACCTCTTCGGAGGCCCGGCATTCGTTAAAGAATGTCATAAAGATCAACCGGAACATGTAGAATGCGGTCATTACGGCGGCAAGGACCCCGATAAGCCACAGGAGATGGCTGCCCTGAGGACTGCTGTAGGCCTGCCACAGAATTTCGTCCTTGCTGAAAAAACCCGAAAAACCGGGAAACCCGGCGATTGCCAGGGTCCCAATCAGCATGGTGGCAAAGGTAACGGGCATTTTTTTGCGCAAGCCGCCCATGTTCCTCATGTCCTGCTCGCCGCCCATCGCGTGAATAACGCAACCGGAACAAAGAAAGAGCAAAGCCTTAAAGAAGGAGTGCGTCAAGACATGAAAAAGACCGGCGGCAAAGGCTCCAACCCCCAGTCCCAAGAACATGTAGCCAAGCTGGCTTACAGTGGAATAGGCAAGCACCTTTTTTATGTCGTTTTGGGTAACGGCGATCGTTGCGGCGAAAAAAGCCGTAAGAGCGCCGACAACGGCCACGACATGCATGGCGAAAGGAGACATGGAATAGAGCACGTTGCAGCGGGCCACAAAATACACACCGGCCGTAACCATGGTCGCGGCATGGATAAGGGC
>JBMFHI010000128.1:0-8786 GCA_049976905.1 Syntrophobacteraceae bacterium
TCCACGATCGCGGCCGCGGTTGAAGAGCAGACGGCAACGACAAATGAAATCTCGCGCAGCATCTCGGAGGCGGCGCTGGCGGCCAATTCGGTTTCGGAAAATGTGCTCCAGGCTGCAAACGGGGCTGCCGAAACGGCACGCAATGTTCAACTGGCGGTTGCCGCCGAAATGGAGCTATCCAGAAATATCGACGATATTTCAAAGAGCGCGGGAGAGATCGCCCGGGACGCCACCCAGGCGGCCCAGGGAACACAAACAGCCGCAGAAAACGTGGCCGCGGTGAATTCGGCGGTCGAAAGCACGGCAAAGAGCGCCGGGGCTACAAACGCGGCAGCCGAAGATCTTGCGAGGCTTTCCGGAAAGCTTCATGAACTTGTAACACAGCTTCGTCTCTAAGCCGTAAGTGCGGAAGGGTTCCTATGAGCCAAAGCCTGAAGGTCCTTATAGTTGAGAAAAATGACGACAACAGGAACTTTGTCGCAAAAGTAATACGAGGCATCGGAGGGGGCATAGAAAGTGTTGATTCTGTAGCCAATGGGATTAGTGCTGTTGCGCGTCTAAAACAGCACCCCGCAGACATCGTCCTGATGGAGGTCGACACCCCTTTGGCCGAAAGTGTGAAGATTCTTGAGAGGCTTCACAAAAGCTATCCGGAAATGGGCATAATCGCCATAAGCGAGGGTGCGGAAGAACTCTTCGACGCGGTCCAAACGGCCCAATTAGGGCTGCTCGATTCTATGAGCAGCTTAGGAATGGATTTTAGCGAAGAGGCTGCTCTGTCTTTGCGTCGGCGCATAATGACCCTGATCGGCCTCTACAAGGCTCGCAGAAATTCCCAGCTCACGCGGCAACTCCACAATGAACGCGCACTCTTGCAAGAAAGCGCGCGCAATCGCTTGGCGCACCCGGAGATTACCGGTGAACCCCGGCCCGCGGGTGGGAAACGCTCTTCAAATCCAATTGCTTTTAATCGTAAAATTGAATTGGTCGCCATCGGGATATCTACCGGCGGGCCAAACGCTCTTGCCGATCTTATCCCGATGCTGCCCTCCGATCTTGGAGTCCCGCTGCTGATCGTTCAGCACATGCCGGAGTTCATGACAGCGTCCCTGGCCCAAAGCCTGAACAAAAAATCCGCCCTGGAGGTGCGTGAAGCCGTAGACGGCGAGGAGGTGATGCCCAATATAGCCTACATCGCATCGGGAGGACGCCATATGACGGTGATAGCCCAGAGGTGCAACGGCGGACCCTCCGGTAAGAGGCTGATACGCTTTACGGGAGATCCCCCGGTAAACAGTTGCCGCCCCTCAGTGGACGTGCTGTTTTATTCCCTGGCCAAAGTCTATAGCGGCAGAGTGCTTGCCCTCATAATGACGGGTATGGGCAACGACGGCACAGAGGGGGTGCGGGCCCTTAAAGAAAAGAACTGCTACTGCATCTCTCAAAGCGAGGGGAGCTGCGTGGTCTACGGCATGCCGCGAGCCGTGGTGGAAGCGGGCCTCTGCGATGAGAGCACCCCTCTTGACAATATGGCACACCGCATTTTGGAATTGGTAAGAGGGGAAAACCTCAAAGGGAGCGCGCGATGACGCCCCAACTCACCGATCTGGAGTTCAAACTGCTAAGAGACCTTATCTACGAAGAATCCGGAATATTTTTGAACGAAAATAAGGCCTACCTCATCGAAAACCGCTTTGCCGACCTTATGGAACAAACCCGCTGTTCGTCCTATACCGAACTCTATCACAAGGCCAGGAGTTCGAAGCCTTCGGGACATCTTTGCACGCTCATGGTGGACGCAATCACCACCAACGAGACATTCTGGTTCAGGGACCAATACCCTTACAGGGTGTTGGGGGAAAAAATCCTTCCCCAATACGAAGGGGAAATCGCGCAGGGCCGAAGGAAGCGCATCGACATCTGGTCGGCAGCCTGTTCGACGGGCCAGGAACCCTATTCCACGGCGATCACGATTCTTGACTTCTACAGCCTGGCCAACAAAGACGCGGCATGCCACAACTGGGTTCACATACTCGCAACGGATATCTCCCCCACTTCTCTTGCCAGGGCCGGTGAGGGGATCTATGATTCGGTTTCGATAAACCGGGGGCTTGGGCAAAAACACCTTAACCGCTATTTTAGACAAGAATCCAATTGTTGGAAAATCGACGATCGGGTAAAAAAAATGGTCTCCTTCAAGCCCAATAACCTCAAATCACCTAGCGTTGTCCCCCAACGCTTCGATGTTGTTTTCCTGCGAAATGTTATGATCTATTTCTCCGAGAGCCTCAAACGCGAACTGCTTGCCCGAATAGCGAGATCTATCGCGCCAAACGGCTACCTGTTCCTTGGAACGGGCGAAACGATAAGCGGCTATAGCACTTTATTCGAGATGGTGGAATTCCAGAAAGCTATTTATTACAGGAAGAAAGCGCCATAACGCAGTGCCTTGCCCCGCCAATCGGGTCAGGGTTGATTTGTTCTAGTTGCCAAAAGCACGAAGAGCCAGAGCAATTTTTTGCCTAACCTTAGAGGGCAATGGCGTTGCCTTAAGGTCTTTTTGTCTCACGCGAAGCCGCGAAAAGTGAACCCGTAAGAAGCGCCATTTCCGACTGGTCTTCGAGGGCTAATTCAGGCCTGGAGCGCTCAGGTGAATTCGGACACATTGCGTATTGTGTTTCTTTCATCTCCTTTTTTTCGCGCCTTCGCGCCTCGCGTGAGCCTAAATCAACAACATTGTCCTTAGAGGGTCCCCAAAAACCATTGTGTCACAACACAATACCCCTGGTAATCGGGCACCGATCCATTTCCATTTTGCTTCACTTCGGATATCATGAAAATTTAGCCATTTTAAGGATTGGATTAGCCATTGGGAACTATTACAAAGGGAGCCGAGATAGAGCTCCAGGTTGAAAAGCTGGCCTTTGGCGGCAAAGGGCTCTCCAGGGTTGACGGATACGTGGTCTTCCTGGACAGGGCCGCTCCGGGTCAAATAGTAAAGGCCCTCATAACAAAAAAGAAGCGGAATTATGCCGAGGCCAGAGTGCTTGAAACAATTTCCCGGGCGCCGGGATACAGGCCTCCGGCATGCGGCCATTTCGGAGTCTGCGGAGGCTGTTTCTGGCAGGACATCTCCTACGAGGAGCAACTTTTCTGGAAAAAGGCTCACATCTCGGAGTGCCTCGAACACATTGGCGGGGCCGGGGGAATCCATGTCGAACCAGTCATGGCCTCCCCGGACGTTTTTCATTATAGAAACAAAATGGAATTTACCTTCTCCGACAGACGCTGGCTTCTGGCCGAGGAACTGGAGCAGGATTTCGCCCCGCAGTCTCTTTTCGGACTTGGCCTGCACGTGAGGGGGCTTTTCCAAAAGGTACTAAACATCGACAGCTGTTTTCTACAGTCCCCCGATGCCTCCTCCATACTTCGGGAGGTACGGCAATGGGCGGCCGCAAGCGGCCTTGCGGCCTACAGTGTGCGAACACACGAGGGGTTTTGGCGTTTTTTGGTCATAAGGGAGGCCAAGGCAACCGGACAGCTCCTTTTGCATCTGATTACCTCCGGGGTCCCCGAGGCAAACGACCGCGTAGATCTTCTCGCAGCTCATCTGCTCTCCAGATTCCCGCGCATAACAACTTTTATCCACTCGATAAGCGCGAAGAGCTCCCAGGTCGCCGTGGGGGATTCGAGTCGTGTGCTGTTTGGGCCGGGGCATATCGAAGAAATGCTGGGAGAGCTTCGCTTCAGGATTTCGGCCCATTCCTTTTTTCAAACCAATACCCGGGCAGCCCTTAAGCTCTACGACACAATCGGCCGGCTCGCCGCATTCGATGGGTCCGAGAAGGTATGGGATCTCTATTGCGGAACGGGAAGCATCGGGCTCTATATCGCCTCGCGCGTCAAAAGCGTTATCGGAATCGAGCTTATCGAGGAAGCCGTCAGGGATGCGCGCGAGAACTGCATTCTCAATAATATTGACAATTGTTCCTTTTTTGGCGGCGATCTAAAGGACGTGATCGCCAAAGCCTCCCAGACCGGGCGCCCCGACGTTGTAATAGTGGATCCTCCAAGGGCCGGAATGCATCCCAAAGTAGTCAAAAGCCTGCTTGAAACTCTACCGGAGAAAATCATAGCCGTGTCGTGCAACCCCGCAAGCCTGGCCCGAGACGCGGCGCTTCTCCTTGAAGCCTACACTATTGGGCAGGTGCAACCCATCGATCTTTTTCCACATACTCCTCATTTGGAGTGCGTTGTAAGGTTTGACAAGAAGAGGTGATCGGGCACTGAATACACCGGTCACCGCCAACTGCTAAAAACAGTGCCCGGGCAAAAGTGACCGGTGCTTAGAAAAACCAATCTTAACCAACTGGCAAGAGATCCGGCATGGAGCTTTTCATCAAAAAACGGAGGTGGCTCAAGCGTTTCCTGTGGGGGCTTTCTCTGTCGCTTGTGCTCTGTCTGATTTCGGGTGCCGGTTTTTCCTACTACCTCTACAATAGAATCGAAAAACGTTTTTCATCGAGAAGATGGAGCGTTCCCACCATAGTTTTTTCTTCGACCGTGCCGATTTATCGAGGCCAGGCCCTTTCGCTTGAACGTCTACGGCGCATGCTCGAAGAGCGTCGCTACACGGAGGCCCCGACCGAGCCGGTACTTGCCGGACAGTTTCTGTCGTCGGGCAACGTTTTAACCGTTCACCTCAGGGCTTTTCAGTTTCCAGGCATACAAATTGTCTCCAGGCTCGTTCACTTCGTCTTCGATGGAAAAGGGATAGCCGATATCGTAAGTGCCAACAAAGACATTTCATCCCTGCAACTGGAACCGGTGGAATTAGCCCGGCTCTACGGGCCTAAGCGCCAGAGCAGGATCCTTGTCAGCATCCGTCAGGTTCCCCAGGACCTTATAGACGCCATTCTTGCGATCGAGGACCGAAGGTTCTATGAACACGGCGCCATAGATCCCCGGGGGATTCTCAGGGCGATGCTGGCGGATTTACGCGCGGGCCGGATCGTTCAGGGCGGCTCAACAATAACGCAGCAACTGGTGAAGAACTACTTTCTGGAACCTGACCGAACCTTTCGTAGAAAATTTATCGAATTCTCCATGTCTCTTATCCTTAACGGGCTGTACACAAAAGACGACATAATGGAGATGTACCTAAACGAAATATACATGGGCCATGTTGGGAAGGTCTCCATCCATGGGATCGGAGAAGCCGCCCTTTATTACTTCGGGCGAAACGCCGAGGATCTCACCCTGGCTCAATCGGCCATGCTCGCGGGAATGATACGAGCGCCCAATCATTATTCGCCCATTACCAACCGCGCAGCCGCCCTTGCACGCAGAAACGAGGTCCTTGGGCAGATGCTTTCCCAGGGCATGATTTCCCCATCCGAATACAATTCAGCGCTGGTGGAAGTCGTAAGGCTTGCCCCCGAGTCCATTTGCGCCCAGTTTGCCCCCTATTTTGTGGATTATGTCCGAATGCAGGCTCAGGTTCTCTACGATCCGGGCAAACTGTCCTCAGCCGGACTAAACATCTATACGACTTTGCAACCCGAGCTGGCTGCGGCGGCAGGGGAAGCGATCCGAGACGGACTGGCGGAAATCGAAAACGAACCCCTTGAGGGTTCAAATGGTTCGGCAGTACCTGTTTCGCGACACCTTCAGGCGGCTTTGATAGCCCTGCAACCCCAAACAGGCGAACTCTACGCCCTGGTCGGCGGCAAAGACCATGACCAGAGCAGCTTTGACAGGGCACTTGACGGCCACTACCCGGCCGGCGATTCTATCAGGCCCTTCCTCTATCTGGCGGGGCTCGATCATTTCAAGCTCTCCGACTGGCTTATAGACCTGCCGATATCCTACGATATGGCAGGTACTTCCTGGACACCAAAGAACACCGACGGCAGGTATCGAGGAAGGGTTTCTTTCCGCCAGGCCTTGGAGCAATCTCTTAATGCGGCCACGGCCGATCTTGCCTATCAAACGGGTGTGGACGCCATTATAAGAACGCTAAGTGAGCTGGGCATCGAGCCTGTCCCTCAAGACCTGCCCTCGCTTGTCCAGGGCGGTTTCGAGGTTTCCCCCATGCAACTGGCAAGAGCCTACGCAGTCCTGGCCGGAGGCGGTAAAATGCCTTTTTTTCACAGCCTCAAGGAGGTTGTAAGCGAGGATGGCAAAGTCATCGACCGAAGGCATATCGGTTTTACTATCGTTACTTCCGCGGCAAAAGCCTTTCTTATCACCAACATTTTACAGGGTGCGCTCCAAAGAGACGCAGCCGAGGGTGTGCGGCAACTTGGAATCGACTTCGAATGCGCCGGAGAGTACAGTGAGACGCCGCAATCCGGGGGGGGGTGGTTTATCGGCTACACCCCCGACCTGCTGACGGTTGTCTGGGTTGGTCATGACGACAACACGCCTACCGATCTTGCCGGAGCGCAGAGCGCGGAAAAAATCTGGGCCAGGTTCATGAGGCTTTCGCAGCCCTGGATTCCAGCCCGCGGCTTCGATGTTCCGGTCGGAATCCTCAGGCAAACGATGTGCCCCCAGACGGGGTTGCCTGCGACTGCCTCCTGCGCCGACCCAAAAGCCGAGTATTTCTTAAAGCAGTGAGCAGCGCCTAGTGTGACATCCCATAAATTAGCTGATATATTATATGGAGCTGGTGGGCACGAAAAGCTGTGCCCACCCTTTTGGCCGGTTTGAATATCCTGGAGCTTAAGGGACGTCACACTGGTAAAACCTTGCGAGCAGGGGTGTTTTGTTTTCACTACTCATTACAGGGAGCCTAATGGAATGGAACACGACGATCCGGCAAAGGCAACAACCAGAACAAAGAGCTTCAGGATTTTTCTTCTGGCAGTTCTGGCCGCATCTTTATACCTCGCCTATCTCATTCTTTCTCCCTTCGTCCATGTGCTAATCCTTGCGATCATCCTGGCATCAATTTTTAATCCCATCCAGGTATACCTCCAAAGATCTCTTTCGGGACGCAAAAACCTCGCGGCCATTATAATCGTTCTAATCATAACCTTTGCCATCGCCATCCCCGTTTTTGTTTTTACATCGACTCTGGTAACCCAGGGATTGGAGACGGTAAACAAAACAAACAGCTGGCTGCAAACGGGCAAATTGAATCAACTGATACAGGACCCGCGCATCAACGTCTACCTGGCCAAACTGCACCAGAGGTTCCCTTTCCTGGAAATCAACAAGGCCGGCATCGCAACCGACCTTCTGGCCGTGAGCAAGAGCCTGGGGCAGTTTCTGCTTGGAAAGGTAGCCGTCGTGCTCAGCAACGTGGCAGAACTGGTCGCGCAGTTTTTCGTAATGATTTTTATCGCCTTCTATCTTGTAAGAGACGGAAGGGAAATGGCGGGAAACATCCGATACTACATTCCTCTAAGGGCTGATCAGGAAGACAGAATAATCGACGGGATCAGAGTTGTGGCCAAATCGGTACTTCTGGGGACCTTTCTTACAGCGGTCTGCCAGGGAATTGTGGGAGGCGTAGCCCTCCAGTTCCTTGGTTTTCCCGGTCTTTTCTGGGGGACAATAATGGCTCTTGCCTCGCTTATCCCGATTGTTGGGTGCTACCTTGTGTGGGTCCCCATAGCGATTTACCTGGCCATTCTGGGCGAGGTGAGAGCGGCCGTTTTTCTTGCCATCTGGTCGGTTGTGCTGCTGGGGATAATCGATAATTTCCTGCGTCCCTTTTTAATGAAAGGCAAATCCAAGATGTCGCCTTTCTACATCTTCCTGGCCATCCTTGGCGGGGTCCAATATTTCGGATTCAAAGGCATCCTCTACGGCCCACTTATCCTCAGTTTCGCCATGATAATGCTTTTCATCTACGGCGTGGAATACCGCGAGGAGCTGATCGAATACAAAACCGAAGGCGAGGATCTGGAAACGCCCGGATTACAGGGATAATAGCGGCTTGAGGCTGGAAGCGCACAAACCATGCAATGGTTCTTTGATCGCGGGGCTGCCCATAACGGCCAAAAAATTACCGCGCCGGCAGGTTTTCCTTTACATAAACGCCATATCGACCCATTCGACAGATTCCCAATAGAGCTTGGAGATTTGCTCGGGCTCTATTCCAAGCCGGGAGGTCAATTGGCCGACGCGTGCCCAGTTGGCTCTTTCGTAGGAAACAACCAGATCGAAGACTTCCTTGTGATCGTTGGGCTTTCCAAGCAAGGCATCTTTAGGGGCCTCCCCAAGGGAAATTTCCTGCAGGACTTCATCCATTGGCCTTCCCAGGAGCACGTCCATATGGGAGAGCAAGCCCATGAGGAAAAAGGAGGAGCTCTCATTGTTAAAACCAAGGAGCGCGGCAAGTGTTTCGCACATGCGCGCCCTTAAAAGCGAAAGCCTTAGAAGCTCTAAGGGTTGATCCCTGCCGAATTCAAGAACGACCGCTATCGAGGCCCACTTCTTTATTTCATTTTCTCCAAGGAATTCCAAGGCCCGCTTTATGGAGGTGACCTTTTTCTGCGTGGCGAAATAGCTGGAATTGATATATTTTAAAAGCTTAATCGTAAGCGCCGGATCATGGGAAATGATCTCCTGCAAAGACTTGAAATTCAGACTCCGGGCGCTAAGTTCCTGCAATATTCTGAGGTAATTGATCTTATAGCCCGGGATGTCCCGTCTGGATATAATTACGGGTTTACAAAAAAAGTAGCCTTGAAACAGACAATAGCCCATCTCGATTGCCTGGCTGAAATCCTCCCTGGTTTCCACTTTTTCGGCGAGCAGTTTAACTTTGCCGT
>JBMFHI010000129.1:0-8774 GCA_049976905.1 Syntrophobacteraceae bacterium
CTAATTTGTTTTCCATCGATTTGGACCGGCAGCTCCGCAGCTCCTTGAGTGAGAAGGCTTCGAAGATCCCGAAAAACGATTGTCGCACCCGTATTTATTAAATTATAGTCATCGGGATTTGCGAACACCAGCGGAAGAATCCCGTAATTGCAAAGGTTGGCCAGATGTATGCGGGCAAAACTTTTGGCCAGAACAGCCCGCACGCCAAGGTATCTGGGCGCCAGGGCGGCGTGCTCACGGCTCGACCCCTGCCCGTAGTTTTCTCCACCAATGAGGGTAACGGCTCCGGCTTCTTCGCACTTTCGGGGAAAATCCTCGTCTAGAATGGAGAAAACAAAGCGGCTTATGGCAGGGATATTGGATCTTAGAGGAAGCACCTTGCTGCCGGCGGGCATGATCGTATCGGTGGAAATATTGTCGCCTACAACCAGCACGACTTTGGTTTCCATAGACTCGGGCAAAGCTTCAAAAGTTGGCAGGGGAGCGATGTTGGGGCCGCGTACGACTACGGTGGCCCTAAGCTTTTCACTTGGCCTCACAATCGAAAATTCGTCTATGATATACTCTTTGGGATCTTCAATATGGGGGTAGGACATCTGCTCGCCCAAATCCCTGGGGTCGGTTATTACGCCTGTCAAGGCCGCCGCGGCCACCGTTTCGGGCGAACACAGGTAGACCTGATCATCCTTTGTACCCGAGCGCCCCGGAAAGTTGCGCGGCATGGTCCTAAGGCTCACCTGTCCTGTGCCCGGCGCCTGCCCCATACCGATGCAGCCAAGGCATCCGGATTCGTGTATTCGCGCTCCGGCCTTTAGAAGAGAAAGAACCCCGCCCGCCTGGGCAACGTTTTCGATCACCTGGCGGCTTCCGGGATTGACGTTAAGAGAGGTCCAGGCGCAGGCATGCTTCCCCTCAAGTATGCGGGCAACCACCATCAGATCGCGGAAGGAAGAGTTTACGCTGCTGCCAACTATTACCTGATCGACTCGCAGTCCGGCGACCTCCCGGACGGGCACCACGTTTCCCGGCGAACTCGGTTTGGCTATGAGGGGTTCGACCTTGGAGAGATCGATTTCGTCGTATTCGTCATATTGGGCCCCGGGATCAGCACTCAAGGCAACCCATTGCGCGGCGCGCCCCTGGGCCTCAAGGTAGGCCCTGGTGTTTTCATCAGAGGGAAAAATGGAACTGGTGGCCCCAAGTTCGGTTCCCATGTTGCCGATCGTTTCACGATCGGTTGCAGAAAGGCTGGCAACCCCGGGACCGTAATATTCGACAATTTTTCCAACGCAGCCCTTGACATCGTAGCGCCGCAGCATCTCAAGGATTAGATCCTTTGCGCTCACCCATTCGGGCAGTTTTCCAACCAGCTTTACCCCGAGCACTTTGGGGCATGGGAAATGATAAGGGTGTCCGGCCATGGCAAGAGCAACATCGAGGCCGCCCGCGCCCATCCCCAGAACGGAGACGCCCGCCGCGCCCGGGGTATGGCTGTCCGAGCCTATAAGAGTTTTTCCAGGCACTCCGAATCTTTCCATATGGACCTGATGAGAAACCCCGTTGCCCGCGGGGCTGAAATGGAGCCCGTACCTTGCCGAAGCGCTCTGCAGATAGACATGGTCGTCGGCATTCTTGCTATCTGTTTGTATGATATTGTGATCGACATATTGAACCGCGAGTTCGGCCGCTATCCTGTCGAGTCCCAGAGCCTCGAATTCCAGCATGGCCATGGTTCCAGTGGCATCCTGGAGCAGTACCTGGTCGATCCGAATGGCGATTTCCTCACCCGGGATCAAAGTTCCTTCGACCAGGTGGCCTTCGAGTATCTTGTGGGTCAAATTCTTGGACACGGCTTCCTCCTGTAGTTGGCGCGGCGTTTTTTTAGACGCCGAAAAGTTGCCTTTTGGTTCCTGGATCAGTTGGCGTTACGCTTTCAAGCGGGGGCAGTCCCGTCGAGAACAGGCGTAGAGTTTATGCAACGCCGGTTGCCCCCGCAGATCCTTTTCGCATAAGTCTACAGCCCGAAGAAAACTAAGATTATGGCCTGATAATGTCAATTACTGTATAGAGATATAAAGAAGACCAGGGGGCTGTGATAACGGCGAAAGGGACCGCAGTCGAGCCAGCGTCACTGACAGTCCCTTTCGTATATCTTATCGAAAGAGTGGACGTGGATATCTACTTGACTTTTTCGCTGAGGGTTTTGCCCGCTTTGAACTTGACAACTTTTGAAGCAGGGATCTTTATCTTTTCGCCGGTCCGGGGATTACGGCCTTCACGCTCCGACCTTTCACCAACGCTGAAAGTACCAAAGCCAACGAGGGTAATCTTGTCGCCATCCGCCAGGGCGGTCGAAACAGCGGAAACAAAACCATCAACTGCCTTTTCGGCCTGCAACTTGGTGATCCCGCTTTCGTTTGCAATTTTTCCGACCAGTTCCGCCTTTGTCATTTCTTTCCTCCTCGACATAATTAGGTAATGAAAAACGCCTCCTCCTCAACACCCTCTAAAAACTACTTCTTCAGCACACCTCCTTGCATCAGACCAATAAATTAGTTGCCGCAAACCATCCGATTAATCCCAATCCAGGCAAAAGGCCGTGCGACCCGCGCCCACTCACGTTTTAGCCAAATTAGATTCTTATATCTGGGATAATCGTTTTGTCCATAAAAATCGCATGAGGACAAGAAAAAATAACCTCAATCCCTGGATTTGAAGAATATGGCCGCACCACTGAAAGCGCAAGAGAAATATTGGGAAATGGTAAACATTTCCATGCAATAATTGTTTTTCAACCGGAATTGCGGAGATGCAAAGGAATCGGAGCAGAGGAAGGCAAAAGCGAAAAGATAAACATATACAAGTACTTCCGGTTTCAACGAATCATTCCATAGATCTTTGCACCTTATAGACGCCTCTTTCATTTTTGAGGGCGGTCATTACCCTCTGGAGATGCTTTGAGTCCTTTACCTCTATTCTGAGTTTGCAAACCGAGGAGGTATCGAGCTTATGATCGACGCTAAGGGTCATGACGTTAACGTCCATATGGCCCAGCACGGCGTTTAGGGCCGCGAGCACATCCCTTTCGCCCGAGTAGAGGACGCGGATATCGACGGGGAAGAGGAGCTCTTTTCCCGAATTCCACTGCACGTCGATCTTTCTGCCATCAGCGTTTCCCCTCTGGAGATTTTTGCACGAAACCCGGTGAACCGTAATCCCGCGTCCCCTTGTAATGTAGCCCATGACGGGTTCGCCGGGCACCGGATTGCAGCACTGCGCCATTCGGATAAGAATATTTTCGACTCCGTCGACCTTTATGCCGTCTTTTGAAGGAGGCGGTTTCCTTTTTTCGACAACCTCTTCCCTGGGATGTTCCTCTTCGGGGGGAAGGGCGGTGAGTTTGCCGATCACCTGATTTGGGCTAACCTTGTGATAGCCTATGCCTGCCAGAAGATCATCGACGCTTTTTAGAGAAAAGGCTTTGGCGGCCTCGGCCAGTTCCGAGGAATTGAGGTAGTTATTGAAATTTAGACCCTTTTTCCTAAATTCCCTTTCACAGAGTTCCCTGCCCAGGGAAATCGAGCGTTCTCTTTCCTCTGTTTTAAACCAGTGCCGGATGCGGTTAATGGCCTTGGTTGACTTGACCTGTTTTAGCCAGTCCTTACTGGGCTTGTGGCCGGCGGAGGTAAGGACTTCAACCGTGTCGCCGTTTTGGAGCAGGTATCTAAGGGGAACGAGCTTACCGTTAACCCTTGCGCCCACGCACCTGTGGCCGACCTCGGTATGGACCTCATAGGCAAAGTCAACGGGCGTTGCGCCCTTTGGAAAAGCCTTCACATCCCCGGCGGGTGTAAATACATAGACCTCATCGGGATAGAAGTCGACTTTTAGCGCTTCCATTACGGATTTATAGTCGCCCTTGCCCTCGGCCAGATCGCGACTAAGCTCCATTACCTGTCGAAACCATGAAAAGCGCTGGGTCTCGGCCTGATCGACGCGGCTGGCGGGTTTACCCTCCTTGTACATCCAGTGGGCGGCAATGCCCTCATTAGCGACCTTATCCATCTCGTCGGTGCGGATCTGGACTTCCATCCTTTCCCCGTGCGGACCGATAACCGTGGTGTGAAGCGACTGGTACATATTGTTTTTGGGTCTTGCGATATAATCCTTATATCTGCCCTCCACCGGTTCCCAGAGGGCATGGATGAGGGCAAGAGCTTCATAGCAGGATTTTACCGAGTCCACGATGGCGCGAAAGGCTATGAGGTCGTAGATGCGTGTGAGATCGAGTTTTTGGCGCTCCATCTTCAGATAGATGGAATAAATATGTTTGGGCCGTCCGTAAATGCGGCCAGTTATCCCGAACTCCCCCATGCGATCCTTTAGGACCTGCTGGACTTCCCTTATGTAGCGAAGCCTGTCTTCTTCCGTTTTGGCAAGCCCGGCTTCAATTTCCGCGTAGGCTTGCGGGTAGAGGCATTTAAAGGAAAAGTTTTCGAGCTCCTGTTTCATCCAGTCGATACCAAGCCTGCCCGCAAGGGGGGCATAGATATCGAGCGTTTCACGGGCCAGCCCGGAGGCGGAGCGATCGCCTCCCCGAAGCGTTCCGCCTATGCCGTCAAGACGGTCGGCAAGCTTTACAAGGACCACACGCACATCGCTTGAAATCGCCATTATCATCTTACGGATGTATTCGGCCTGACGCTCCTGCGGGTTGGCGTAGGCAATCTGGGTCAGCCGGGCAACGCCCTCTACTATCCGGCAGACATCGGGGCTAAACATCCGGGTAAGGTCTTCGGGGGAGGCATATTCTCTTTCAAGCGAATCATGGAGCAGGCCCGCAGCTATGCTTTCCTCATCCAGACGCATCCTGGCAAGAATCTCCCCGATAGCCAGAGGATGATTGAGATATGGCCCATCGCCGCCAATTTTTTTATCCCTGTAGGCTTTGGAGACAAACACATAGGCTTTTTCCAGAAGCTGAGTGTTTGCCTGCGGCATATAAGCCAAAATGGCGTCTATCAATTCATAGAAACGCACTGGCCCCTCTTAAGTAGAAAATCTGAAAGTCCAAGGCCAAAAAAGTGCCAAGGCAAAGACGCTGCAGACTTGCTGGAGTGGGCGATCCTGGATTTTAGGACCCCTGTCCATCTTTTCCGAGCTTTTCTCCAGTCATCCGTTCGACTTCGCAAAGCAATCTGTCAAGCAACTCGCTCTCGGGCACCTTTTCCACCCTTTCGCCTCTTTTAAACAGAATGCCCACACCCCGGCCCCCGGCAATACCGACATCGGCCTCCCTGGCCTCGCCCGGCCCGTTTACCACACAGCCCATCACGGCAACCTTAAGGGGTGTCCTGACGTTTTTCAATAAAGCCTCAGCCTTTTGCACCAAAGGGATAAGATCTATTTCGGTGCGTCCGCAGGTGGGACAGCTCACCAGTTCCACGCCCCGGTTGCGAACCTTTAGGGCACGCAAAATCGACCAGGCCACAAACATCTCTTCTTCCGGAGCGGCGGTAAGCGAAACCCTCAGGGTATCGCCTATGCCTTCGAGCAGCAAAAATCCGATCCCCAGGGCGGATTTTACGGCTCCGCCCACCAGGGTCCCGGCCTCGGTCACCCCCAGGTGAAAGGGATAGTCGGTCTTTTTCGCCAGGAGCCGATAGGAGCTGATAGTGTCGATGACATCGCTCGATTTTATGGAAACCTTTATCAGCGCGAAGTCGTTATCTTCAAAGAAGCGAATGTGTCGAAGAGCGCTCTCAACCATTGCCTCGGGGGTTGGATGGCCGTATTTCGCCAAAAGGTCCTTTTCGACCGATCCACTGTTTACACCGATGCGCACGGGGACCTCGCGCTCCCTTGCCACCTCTATGACTTTTTTTAACTTCTCCGGGCCGCCGATATTGCCGGGATTGATGCGAATGGCGTCGGCGCCCGCGCGCACAGCTTCCACGGCCAGACGAAAATCAAAGTGAATGTCGGCGATTACAGGAATGCGCACCGACTTCTTTATGAGCGCCAAAGCCTGCACGGCCTGCTCATCGGGGACTGCAACCCTTACGATTTCACACCCCGCGTTTTCGAGCCTTTCGATCTGGGCCACAGTGGAGCGGTGATCGCGGGTATCGGTATTGGTCATCGACTGGACGCAAACCGGAGCATCTCCGCCGATGGAAACGCTGCCGATGCGGATCTGCCTGCTCACTCGACGCTTGTTTTCCAAAATCAACCCCCTGCTTTATAATGAAGTTCGAATTATTTTTAATTTTAAAGAATTTTCCAAAGATTTCCAATCTCCGCGCACAGCCGCGAAACCACCGAGCAACGGGAAAAACAAAAACGGTTCTACCAGACGCGCGGTATATGCGTGTTTAATATGGACCGGAAATGATGTAAATGGAAGAAACAATCGGGGCGCTTTATCAAATGAGCGGCCGCGCTATTTTCAAACGGCCGTATGCCCCTCTTAAAAAGGATCTGATCCGATGCGAATTCTTTTTTGCTCCTCTGAAGCGAGCCCTTTTGCAAAAACGGGCGGCCTGGCCGATGTGGCCGGTTCTCTGCCCGAAGCTCTCCACGAACTGGGCTGCGACGTAAGGATTTTCATGCCTCTCTACCGCGGTGTGCGTGAAAAGATGCCCGTTCTAAGGCCCCTTGGCAAGAGCGCAAGGATCACAGTGGGTCCCCACGACTATCACGTTTTCTTCTGGCAAGGCAGCACGCAATCAGGCATTCCGGTCTATTTCCTTGAAAAGGACGAATTCTACGACAGGTCCTATCTCTACGGCGATCCCGTCCGCGGCGACTATGAAGACAACCCCGAAAGGTTCATCACATTCAGCCAAGCGGTAAGGCACGTCTGTGAGGCCGCCGGGTGGTATCCTTCCATTTTCCATCTGCACGACTGGCAAACAGGTCCGGCTGCGGCCTACCTGCGCCTCAACCGGGGCCATGACCCGCGATTGTCGGGCTCTGCGACAGTTTTTACCATCCACAACATTGCCTACCAGGGGGTTTTCCCGGCCGCTTTTTTCCCCCTGCTAGACCTTCCGCCAAGCACATGGTCTCTCCAGGGGATCGAATATTGGGGACAGTGCAATCTGCTAAAGGCCGGGATCGTCTACAGCGATTTTGTCACCACCGTTAGCCCGCGCTATGCCGATGAAATTACCACGGCCGATTTCGGCTTTGGTCTAGAGGGGGTTCTAAAGGAGCGGCAAAAGGACCTGAAGGGCATATTGAACGGAATCGACACAAAAATATGGAACCCGCGAACAGACGTCTTTCTTTCCAAGACTTACGGGGAAAGCGACCTGTCGGGCAAAACAGCCTGCAAACTCGATCTTTTAAAGCGCATGGGCTTTCCTCAAGACTCTTTCGGTTTCCCCCTTCTGGGCATGATAGGCCGCCTTGCCGCCCAGAAAGGCTTCGATCTGCTCGTAGAGATCCTGCCCGAGCTTATGAAACTGCCTGTAAACCTGGTGATTCTTGGGACCGGAGACGCCTCGATAGAGCAAACCATCCGGGAGATGGAGCGGCTTTTTCCAAACCGGCTAAAACTTATAAACAGCTATGACGAGCAAATGGCGCACAGGATCGAGGCCGGATCGGATATTTTTCTCATGCCTTCCCGTTATGAGCCCTGCGGGCTAAACCAGATGTACAGCCTGCGCTACGCAACAATTCCCATCGTTCATGCCACGGGGGGGCTGGATAATTCGGTGAGCGACATTTTGCTCTACCCCGAATCAGGAACGGGTTTTAAGTTTTACCAATACGAGGCGGAAAGCTTTTTGGAAAAGATGAAATCGGCCCTGGAACTATTTGCCGATTCCCGGAAATGGGAAAAGATTCAAAAGAGGGCGATGGCCCAGGATTTTTCCTGGACCATGTCGGCAAAACATTACCTCGCGATCTACGAGAAGGTATTGGGGCAAAGGCGCAATGAATAAATGACCCAACATTCCAGGTGGGCAAAAGCGGGAGCGTTTGCCACAATTGATTTGCGCGCGCGGTATATGTTGGGTAATTAATGACGGTATTAGTAACTTTTTTAAAAAAACGCCACCCCATTTCACCGCATAATCTATTATTTTTTTATCGTTACAGGAGGGTTAATAATGACATCGGTTGACTGTGAAAATCATAAACAGCAAATAGTTCCAAAAGCTAGAGGTGAGATTCATGATACGATAATATCCTGGTTTTCAAAGTAAAAACCCGGGAAGGTCCTTGATGCTCCGGCTGGATATGGGCATCTAAGCATGCACCTAAAATCTTTGGGTTATGATGTTACCTGTGGTGAAATTAATCCATCAATATTTAGGTTGGAAAATCTAAAATGTGTTTACACTGACTTAAATGATAAAATAGAATCTGAGGATAACTCATTTGATTATATATGTTGTGTGGATGGTCTTGAACATATGACTAATCCCTACCGAGCGGTTCAGGAATTTGCGCGCGTAATAAAACCTGGGGGATATGGTGTATTCAGTATTCCCAATTACTCCTCAATCGAATCGCGCAGCAAATTTTTCTGGAATGGCTATCTTACTCGTCCCGCTTCGCTTAACGACTATCTTAGGGAAAATCGTAATCTTTTTGATTTCCACAATTCACCATTGACAATTACATTGTTGGATTTGATATTTTCAATCAATGGTTTGAATGTTGAAACTATTTTAAGAGATAAACCTGAATCCGTGAGCCTAAATTGAAGGCAATGCTGCAATGAGTTTTTTTGTCCAATTTCAGGAAAAGCCTCATGC
>JBMFHI010000130.1:0-8695 GCA_049976905.1 Syntrophobacteraceae bacterium
GTCCGAATTCACCTGAGCGCTCCAGACCTGAATTAGCCCTCGAAGACCAGTCCGAAATGGCGCTTTCTACGGGTTCACTTTTCGCGGCTTCGCGTGAGACAAACAGACCTTAAGTCAACGCCATTGCCCGTGCCCACCAACGTAGCGGAAAATATCGGCGAATTTACGGAACGCCACATCAGGGAACTTCCATAACCTTTAGCAAATTGGTGGTTCCAGACATTCCCACGGGGACTCCGGCCGTTATGACAAGGCAGTCTCCGGATTGGACCATCATTTTTTCCAGGGCAAGGGAGCGGGCGGAGGAAAACATCTGGTCCGTATCGATAAAGACGTCTACAAGGTGAGGTATAACGCCCCAGGAAAGGGACAGCTGGCGCAGGGTTTCAATATGGTCGGTAAGGGCCACGATGGGCGCGGAGGGCCTGAAACGGGCGACCAGGCGGGCGGTATTGCCCGAAGAAGAGGTAGCCACAATGGCTGCCGCTTTCAAATCGAGGGCCAGAAGGCATGCGACGCGGCTGATTCCCGCGGCGACCGTGTGAAGGCCGGCGGAAACATTTTCTTCGAGGTAGACCTTTTGCTCGATGTAGGGCTCGGTTGCGCGGGCAATTTTAATGAGGGTGTCAACGGCCTCCAGAGGATAGCTCCCCATGGCCGTTTCTTCGGAAAGCATGAGGGCATCGGCACCGTCTAAAATGGCGTTTGCCACATCGGTTGCCTCGGCCCTTGTGGGTCTTGGCCTATCGAGCATCGAGCCAAGCATCTGCGTAGCGGTAATGACGGGCTTTCCGGCCTGCCGTGTCATCTTTATTATCTTTTTCTGGATAATGGGAGCCTCTTCGAAGGGCATTTCCACTCCGAGATCTCCTCTCGCCACCATAACGGCGTCAACCGCAGAGAGGATTTGCTCGAAGTTTTCAACCGCCTCCCGTTTTTCTATCTTAGCGATCAGCATGGGACGGCAGGAGGCCTGGGAAACGACGCGGCGGGGCTCCTCGATATCTTCCAGGCTGCGAATAAAGGAAAGGGCGACAAAATCGACCATTTCCTCCAGGCCCACCTTTAGATCCTCGCGGTCCTTATCGGTGAAGGCCTTTACACTCAGCCTGCTCCTGGGCAGATTCACGCCCTTTCGGGAATAGATGGTCCCCCCCGCTTCGACCTCGCAGAGGGCTTCGTCTTTTCTTTTCTCGATCACGTTTAGCTGGACGGTCCCATCGGCCAGAAGAATCGGGTTGCCCTCTTCTATATCTTCCAGAAGGGTTGGATAATTTACGGGGATGACATCGCCCTTGCCATAATTTCCAACCACCAGTCTCACCCTGTCGCCGTGCTTTAAAATCACCTTGCCGTCGCCAAGCTGGCCCAACCGTATTTTGGGCCCCCCCAGATCCTGGAGGATTCCGATTTCCTTTCCCAGCCTGCTTGAAATCGCTCTAATGGTGCGAATGGTCTGCCGGTGCTCTTCGCGGTCACCGTGGGAGAAGTTGAGGCGCGCAACGTCCATACCCTCGACGATAAGCTTTTCGATCATCTCGGGCGAACCCGACGCGGGCCCCAGGGTACAAACGATCCTAGTCTTTCGAAGATTTGTTTTTTCTTTCATCGTGATGCTTCCTTTTCGGCCTCTTCAAGGAGGCTCTCTGTCATTTTTAAGCCGCGCTCCCAAAAGCCGGGGTCGTCGGGATCGATTCCAAGGGGCCTTAGAAGCTCGCCTGGTTGACCGCTGCCCCCAGAAGCCAAAAACGCTAGGTATGCGGGCACGAATGCCTCCCCCTCCGCAAGGTAGCGCTGGTAGAGAACGGCCGTTAGAAGTTCGCCGAAAGCATAGGCGTAAACATAGCCCGGAGAGTGCACGAAGTGCGGGATGTAGGACCACCAGCTCTTATAGTGATCCAGAAGGGTTACCGAGGCGCCAAACATTTCCGACTGGGTTTGCATCCACACCGAACCGATGAAGTCCGAATCGAGTTCGCCGCGCGTGCGCCTTGCCTTGTGGACCCTTTCTTCGAAGCGGTACATCGCCACCTGGCGAAAAACAGAGGCGAAAATATCTTCTATTTTTGAGCAGAGCAGCCCCAGACGCTGCTCTTTGGAAGAAGCGCGTTCCAGCAAACTGCGAAAGACCAGGGTTTCTGCAAAAATCGAACTGCTTTCGGCTGTGGTAAGGGGTGTGTCGGAGTTTAGAATCCCCTGCTCTCTTGCCAGATACTGGTGGATACCGTGGCCTAGTTCGTGGGCAAGGGTCATAACGTCACGGTGGCTGCCTGTAAAATTTAGAAAAATATAAGTGTGCGCCGATGGAATGGCGGAGTGGGAATAAGCTCCGCCGCGTTTTCCAGCAAGAGGAGACGCGTGTATCCAGCCCTTTTCAAAGAAAAGAGCGGCAATCTCTGCCGCCTGGGCGGAAAACCGGGCAAAGGAGTCCAGTACGATCTCCTTAGCTTCGTTCCAGCCAACCGGGGGGGCTTCCGAAAAATTTAAGGGCGCATAGCGGTCGTAGTCGAAAAGCTCCTCGCGGCCAAGAAGCTTTTTTTTCAGTACATAGTAGCGCCGGACAAGATCGAACCTGGAGCTTACCGCGTCAACCAGAGCGTAAACGCTTCGATCGGAGATCTCGTTTTCGAGATTTCTGCGGCTAAGCCAATGGGGGTATCCGCGCATGCGGTCCTCAACCCACTTATCGAGCAGGAGGGTATTAAAGATGTGTGTCAGGGGCATAAGGATCGTCTCAAGGCCCTGGCTAAACTCGTCTGCGGCAAGTTTGCGCTCGCTTTGCCCAAAGCTGTAGAGTCCGGCTAAAACCTCCGCTTGGGTCCTCGCCTTTTGGCCAAACCGCATCTGACCAAGGAGCTTGTCAAAGAGCGTTTCCCAGGCCGAAGAGCTGCAGGGAGATTTTTGCGCCAGCACTTTCTCCTCGGCTTCGCTTAAAAAATAGGGTCTAAAGCGTCTTAGGCAACCGAGATAGTGGGCGTATTTTGCAAGGGGCTTAGAGGCGGCAAGCGACTTTGCCGGACCGTCTTCGAGTTTTGCCCATTCCAGGCGGAAAAACAGCGTGTCTCGATCCACCTCGCTGTAGAGTTCCTTCATGGCCTGTAAGAGCGCGGAGAGGCTAGCATCCTGGGTTTGGACGGAAAACTCCAGGCTTGCGTAGCAAAGAAGCTTTTGCGCGCGTTCAAGGATTTCCTCGAGCATTTGGAGCGCGGCGAGAAGTTGTTCGGGCCCGAGAGAGCCAATCTTTCCCCTCAGGCGGGAAAAATCGGACAGAAGGCTTTTAAGGTGCTGCGCATCGGCTTCGATACGGGGATCAACAGGACTGGAGTATAGATCGCTTAGATCCCAGATAATTTGTTCCATTTTGGTCTTCTCCACGGAAAGACTAAAAAACAGACGGTTTAGACCATAGAAAACGGTTAGCCAAAGATTGCACTCCAGATCCGTTTTGACCAGTAAAAACGGCACCTCCGCGCAGGCTTTCGATGAGAAGAATTTTCATAACCCAACCGCGCAGGAGTTTCCGCAGGCGGCCTCGAACCTGTCGATAACGGCAAGCAATTCTTCGGGCAGGTTTTGCCTGGTTTGCCTCGCGATAGGCTGCGGGACACCTCCGTAGAAGGCTTGCGCGATGCCCCCGGTTATGCAGGCCAGGGTGTCTGAATCTCCGCCAAGCGATATGGCCCTTCGCACCGCGTCCTCATAGCCGGTTGATTCGAGAAAGGCGATAATAGCTTCAGGCACCGTGCCCTGACAGGATATATCGAAGCTGTAGGCGGGCCGAATCCCCTCGATAGTGCGGTTTAAGTCGTAGCCAAAGCGGCCGGAAATTTCTTTTCGAATCTCGCCTTTGTCCGCGCCCGTTCGGGCAAGGTATACCGAAAGGGCGCAGGCCCTTGCCCCTTTAATTCCTTCGGGGTGATCGTGGGTGACTTCGGCGGATTTTTTGGCTTCCAACAGGACTTTTTCGATGGAGTCGAAGGCGAACCCCACGGGGCTTACCCGCATGGCAGCCCCGTTTCCCCAACTGTTGTAGGGTCGGGCGCAAGGGTCTAAGAGCCACTTTAAAAATCGGTCTCCATAGCCGGCATCGGGATAGAGGTGCGCGAAGGTTCTAAAGCAATCCGCATAGCTTCTGTTTTCAAGGATGGAAAAAGCCGCGGCAACCGTCAGCACGGTATCGTCGGTAAACCGCGAACCGGCGGTAAAAAGGGCAAAATCCA
The DNA here is from genome assembly GCA_049976905.1 of Syntrophobacteraceae bacterium. Lineage (GTDB taxonomy): Bacteria > Desulfobacterota > Syntrophobacteria > Syntrophobacterales > Syntrophobacteraceae > SbD1. Next base: position 4,221 of record JBMFHI010000130.1, read on the forward strand.
TCGTCTTTATGGGATGTCTTTCGTACACCGATCCGATTATGTCTCCCGCGACAGCTCCCAGCATCGTCTAACGGCCCCCCGCAAAGGAGTTCTTTAATCTTTATTCCGGAATGCAAATAATGTAAGTCTGATTTCCGCCGACCGGCACTTTGCGGCCGCACTTTTTTACATCATACTGGAGTTGGAGATGAACTCAATGCGAAATGCGCTTTTTGCCGACCTCTATGAATTGACGATGGCCGCCTGCTATTTTGAAAATAAAATGTTTGCACCGGCAACTTTTAGCCTCTACATCAGAAAATATGGAGCGCACAGGAGCTATTTTGTAAGCGCGGGTCTCGATGAAGTGCTCCAATATCTTGAAACCTTTCACTTTGCGCCGGACGAACTGGAATTTTTAGCATCCACCCGTCTTTTTTCGACCGATTTTTTAAACTATCTGGAAAAACTGCGTTTTACCGGAGATCTTTTTGGTATTCCCGAAGGAACTCTTTTTTTTAAAGACGAACCCATCGTGGAGATAACGGCCCCGATAATTGAAGCCCAGCTGATCGAGAGCTTTGTCATAAACGCGATAAATCTTCAAGTCTCCATCGCCTCGAAGGCCGCAAGGTGCACCCATGCGGCCGGAGGAAAAAACCTCGTCGATTTTTCGCTTCGGCGCACACAGGGAACGGATGCGGGTATGAAGGTTGCCAGGGCTAGTTTTATCGCAGGCTTTGGGGCCACGAGCAACGTTTTGGCGGGAAAACACTATGGGATACCGCTATCGGGCACAATGGCCCATTCCTTTATTTTGAGCTTTAAGGATGAAATCGAGGCCTTTAGAGCCTTTGCCAAGACTTTCCCGGACAGAACGGTTTTGCTCATCGACACCTACGATACGATTTCGGGGGCAAGGAAGGCCGCGCAGGTCGGACGCGAGATGAGCGAGCGAGGACTGAGCCTTAAGGGCGTAAGGCTCGATAGCGGCGACATAGCCGCATTGAGTAAGGAGGTGCGCCAGATCCTCGATGAAGCGGGCCTTCCCGAAGTGATTATCTTTGCAAGCGGAGGCTTCGACGAATTTGGAATCGAGGAGGTGCTCTCCAAAGCCGCCAGGGTGGACGGCTTCGGGGTGGGCACCAAGATGGGAGTATCGGCCGATGCGCCTTATAACGACATCGCCTATAAGCTGGTCGAATATGACGGCCGGCCCGCGCTAAAACTTAGCAGGGCAAAAAAGACGCTGGTTGATCGAAAGCAGGTATTTAGAGAAAAAAAAGAGGGAAAAATGCTTGGGGATACAATCGGTTTGCGCTCGGAATCCCTTCCAGGCCTCCCTTTGCTCGAATGCATGATGCGAGAGGGAAAAAGGCTTTCGCCCCCGGAACCTTTGCCGCTCATACGGCGGAGATTCCTGGACGAATTCGACTCTCTTTGCGCAGAACACAAGGCCACGAAAAATCCGAAGACCTATCCCGTGAGCCTTAGCCCCATGCTCGAAGCCGCCCAGAGCAGGGCCATAAGCGAGGTAAAAAAACGAGAGCTGGGAGAGAGTTCGTGAGAGAGCTTCCCGTACCACCACACTTCGCGCCGGAAAAAGTGGGCGAGGTGTGGCGGACAGACTATCAGAAAAGAGCTTTGGAGGCGGAAAAGTGGGCCATAACGCATTCCATCGAGCCGGCCTCCTCCGACCAAACGCGCATCGCGCTCCTTTTGGTAGACGTACAGAACAGTTTCTGCATTCCGGGCTTTGAGCTCTTTGTCGCCGGAGGTTCCGGCACAGGCGCGGTAGACGACAACAGAAGGCTTTGCGAATTCCTCTACCGCAACCTGCGCAGGATCTCGCTTATCATAGCGACCATGGACACCCACCAGGCAATGCAGATCTTTCATTCCATCTTTTTTATAGATGAAAAGGGAGAACATCCCGGCCCGTTTTCGCTCATAACCGTTGAAGACATCGAGCGGGGCCGTTTTAAGCCCAATCCCGAGGTGCTAAAAAACCTCGGCATCGCCCCCGATTATGCGAGCGCCTATCTCAGGCACTACACCAAAACGCTTAGAAGCGGGGGCAAATACGATCTTACGATCTGGCCCTATCACGCGATGCTTGGCGGGATAGGACACGCCCTGGCCTCTGCGGTGGAAGAGGCGATCTTTTTCCACTCCATGGCGCGATTTACACAGCCGCAATTTAGGATCAAGGGCCAAAATCCGTTGACAGAACATTTTTCGGTCCTGGGCCCGGAAGTGACTCATGGACCCCAAGGCGAGGTTGTAGCGAAAAAAGATGTCTCGCTTATCGAAGAGCTTGCGGGCTTCGATGCGGTCCTTATCGCCGGACAGGCAAAAAGCCATTGCGTGGCCTGGACGATTGCCGATCTGTTGGAAGATAGCCAAAACCGGGAAGGCGAGCTTGCCCGAAAGATCTATTTACTGGAAGACTGCACCTCGCCGGTAGTGATTCCAGGAGTTGTAGACTACACGGAGCCGGCCGAACGGGCGTTTCGCCGCTTTGCCAAGGCCGGGATGCGCGTGGTTCGTTCGGTCGATCCCATGGATTCCTGGATCGAGGCGGGGGGACTGCTGTCGACTTAGCTTAATTTGTCTCACGCGAAGACGCGAAGCCGCAAAAACAAGCAGAAAAGCTTCCCGCCAAAAGGTGGGCGGAATTCAATCTCTTTGCGGCTTTCTATGAGAAAATCCCTCTCTTTCTAAGAAATGCATAAATAACCGAACATTCCAAGGGTGGGCAAAAGCGGCAGCCTTGCCCACCAATGATTTGTGGGTACCGTATATGTCCTGAAACTCCTTCTCTTGTAAGCGATTACGGGAACACCAAATTCCGCCCAACTCATTTTAATCTTCTCTAAGCATCAGGAGGCTCCCAAAACACGGATTTAGAGATACGCGTGCATGAGACCGTAGACGCCCCCAGTGAAAAAGGAGGTCTGGACAGACCTGTCCTGTACCTGAAATCATCCAATCCTGCCTTAAAGAATCAGATTTAGCCGGTGTAACCTGTCGCATAATCAAATTGCATCGCTCCAGAATTTGGCATAGACTAGAATACCCATCACTTAGAAGTGCGTAAATAACCGAACATTCCCAGGGTGGGCAAAAGCGAAAGCGTTGCCCACCAACGATTTGTGGTCACGGCATATGCTCTGTAATTAGTGACGGTCTCATAAGTGATACATTTGCACACGAGAGGACTATGCTGCCTGCGCTGTCACATAAACGCCCGTTTTTTTGCAGGCAATTATTGGACAGGATAAACTTCTATGGCCAGTTGGAGGCTGGTAGTATGAATGCTGGGATTCGCTTGAGAAGGAACCACTCATGATTGCAAGAAAACTGAACAGATTCCCGGTGAATTGTCCAGCACGGAACCCGAGGAAAGAGTTTAAGCCTATGAGAGACCCTTTGCTCCGCCCATTAGGTGAAAGCGTTACTTAGAAGTTGTCGATAAAACTCTAAATATTAAAGGAGCTCAGCCTTGGGAATAACAACAGATAAAAAAGAAAAAATATTAGAGATTCTATTTACATTATTTTTTGTTGCGGCTGTTGAAGTTATTATTGAAAGCATCATAGAGATTATTAAACATAAACATTTAACTTGTGAAATATTATTCTTTGCGATAGTATTTACAATACTAAGAATAAAAATTTATCTTGACGATATATCATGGGTGTTTTGCAGTTTCAATAAACCGTCTAAAATCACTATGCAACCATACAACTTTTATTTTGCTATTATTACAGGAATTATTACATGGATATTTTATATAGCATCAGCTTTCGCTTTATCTCATAATGTTATAATGGCATATGTTATTTTGTTAGTTGCTATTTGTATAGCCACCATTGCTTTATTATTTACGCCTGGAATTAATGATGATAATAAATGCATTTATACTATATTTAACATATTTTACATTGTAATACTTGTTTTCATAATATTATGTAACACATGCTGTTTAGGTTTTCTATTGATATTATGTACAGTTGCTGATTGTGTAGTAAACAACCCACTAAAAGTTTTTTTTGTTGAAGAAAACGAAGCAGTTCAAACCAATAAACGCCAAAAATGCATTCTGGAAAAATTCGGATGGGTATGTTCACAATTACACCGTTGGGCAGGAGAAACTATGCCAGGGCCAAGGATACTTTATGCAAAAGTTGCAAGGGACCAAGGGATTGAAATTATTTCCATTGACGATGCTTTAAAAAATCCCGATGAACGGTACTATTGTCCTGAATGTGGAGGGCGTCTTGATAGGCCATTTACTGGAGAGTCACCCCATTTTGAGCATAGAGTAAAAAATAAGCAGTGTTCCCTATCCAGATAACTTGTCTAGTGTGACGACCCTTAAGTTCTATGATATTCAAACCGGTCAAAAACGTAGGGTGGGCACAGCTTTTCGTGCCCACCAACTACATATAATATATCAACTAATTTATGGGACGTCACACTAGCTCGTTACC
>JBMFHI010000131.1:0-8614 GCA_049976905.1 Syntrophobacteraceae bacterium
CTAGGATGAAAGCGGCTGTTTTTTCTGTCCTGGATGCGAAGGGAACTCTGGACCCGCTTCTTTCGGACACAACCGGCCTGGGCAAAACCGGTGAGGCCTATCTGGTCGATAGGGACGGCAAAATAGTCACAACATCGAGATTTCTAAGTTTTGCGAAAACCTCGATAAACAGGTTCAAAACGTTTGGGATTGTTTCGGCCATCGCCCGAAAAGATGGTGTCTCGATATACCGCAACTACATGGGACGCGAAGTAGTGGGTTGTTACAGGTGGCTTCCCCGCTTTCACTCCGGCCTGCTTGTCGAAATGCAGAAAAATGAGATCCTTGCTCCTGTAAGGACTATCAGGACTGCTGTTCTGACAACGGCCGCCCTGGTGATTTTGATATGCATGCTGGCAGCCTTTTTCTTAAGCAGACAAATCGCCAGACCAATAAGCGCGATCGCCAAAGCCTCGCGCGAAATGGCCAACGGTTCCTTCGACCAGAGGATTTCCTATTCCCGCCATGATGAGATTGGAACTCTTTCAGAGAGTTTTAATTCGATGGCTGAAGACCTCTCCTCACTGATAGACTCATTGAAGCAAAAAGAGATGTCTCTACGGAGAGCCTATGATGAGTTGATGCAGACGGAGAAGCAACTCGTTCAATCCGAAAAAATGGCGGCGATCGGAGAACTCGTCGCAGGCGTTGTCCATGAAATGCGCAATCCGCTCTCGTCTGTCAAACTGAATTTTCAGATAATCGGGCGGTCTCTGAGTCGCCCAACTCCTTTGCACGAGCATTATTCCATCGGCCTTGACCAGATAACGCAACTCGAAAAGATGCTTTCAAGTCTACTAGACTACAGCAAGCCGATCTCCTTTGAAAAGGTCCCCTTTCGACTCGAAACGGTCCTCGCCGAGAGCATGCTGCAATTGCAGCCCCTTACAAAGGATCGTGCGATTGAAGTGTTGAAGCAGGGACCCATTGCGAATGTGCTGGGTGACCCGGAGCAAATCCGGCAGGTGTTCACAAACATAGTCAAAAACGCGATTGAGTCGGCCGGGCCCTCAGGCAAGGTAGAAGTAACGCTAAAGACAGCCGGGGAAAACACCAATAACATTCCCATAGTTGAAGTTCGCGACAACGGTCCTGGAATTTCCCAGCAGGATATCAAGCGCATTTTTCAGCCTTTTTTCACTACCAAAAGGGATGGAACGGGCTTGGGGCTTTCTATCGTGAAAAAAATAATGGAGGCCCATGGGTTTCGGGTTTCCGTTTTTAGTGAGGAAGGGGCCGGCACCGTGGTAAGCTTGCACTTTCAGACCAAATGAAGGGCCTCATGGCCCCAAGAGCGCGGCTTTGAGACCATCGGATCTCGACATTGCTTTGCCTTTAACCATGGCGCTAAATCCTCAAATGAAAAAAATACTGTTGATAGACGATGAAATCTCTCTTGTCCGTACCCTTGAGCTTTATTTTTGCGGCAAGGGCTACGAGGTCTTTGCCGCCTTTGACGCACGCGAGGGCTTGCAACTTTGGCGAAAACACGAACCCGACATTGTGCTGCTCGATGTCCAACTGCCGGGCATGGACGGAACACAAGCCCTTTCAATGGCAAAGGATGAAGAACTTTGCGGCGATGTCGTAATGATAACAGCGTTTCAGGATATGGAAGCAACACTTGCCGCTATTCAGCGTGGAGCTGTCGATTATCTCTACAAGCCGCTTGATCTCGATAGCCTGGACGTTTTGCTCGAAAAAATTCTTATGAGGCGCAAGGAACGTGAAAAAGTCGAACGTCTCAGTTATGTTATCTCCGACAGTTTCAAACCAAACCAGATAATCGGAAAAAGCCAGGCCACACTCGAAGTCCTAAAAGACATAGCGAGAGTTTCGGCTTCACCGGTAACGGTGCTAATAGATGGCGAAACGGGAACCGGAAAGGAGTTGGTCGCAAGAACCATTCACCAGCAGTGGGCCCCGAACGAACCGTTTGTGGCTATCAACTGTGCGGCAATTGTAAGCAATCTGCTTGAAAGCGAGTTGTTCGGGCACGAGCGCGGCGCTTTTACCGGCGCCGTCCAACGAAAGCCCGGGAAGTTGGAAATCGCCGGCAACGGTACGGTTTTCCTCGACGAGGTGGGAGAACTCCCGCTGGAAATTCAGGCGAAGTTCCTCCGCGTGCTTCAGGAAAGACAGTTCCAGCGCGTTGGAGGCCTAAAAGACATTGCCTTCAAGGCACGCCTCATTGTCGCCACGAATCGGAACCTCAAAAGTATGTGCCAGGCCGGCAGCTTTCGAGAAGACCTCTATTTCAGACTGAAAGTATTCGAGCTCCACATCCGCCCCTTGAGAGAACGCGTTGAGGATATCATAACGCTCGCTGAAAATTTCGTATCCCGAATGAACCGCGAGCTTGACAGAAACGTTACCCGGATTCCGATGGAATATATCCATGCCTTCCAAGCCTACGACTGGCCCGGCAACGTACGGGAACTGGAAAATATGCTCAGAAGGGCCATGATACTCTCCAAAAGCGATGTGCTGGAAATCGACCAATGCTGGCTTCAACCGAGGCCGACCGCGTTTGCGAAAGCCTCCGATCCTGAAGACGGCCAACTCAAAAGTTTAAATGAGATAGAAAAGGAGCATATATTAAAAATCCTCAGGCACACGGGCGGCAATTACGGCGAAGCCTGCAAGATTTTGGGCATAACCAGGCCCACCTTGCGCAAAAAGATAAACGATTATGGTCTGAGGGAGTATTTCGAAGTCGGTCCGGCTTCTCAAAGGGAGTGAGATAGAAGGAATCATTTTAGCGAACTTGAGAGGATGTGCAAATCGGTAAGCTCCATTTGTCCAGCCCGTAAGGCTGGCCACCCATTGAGATGAAAATGCAAAGGGCGATCTCGAAAGACCGCCCTTGAAATAAGCTTTAATTGCTCTGCCACTTTCCTGTCTTGAAATTATAAAGCTTTGGCGGATTTGATGTCCCTTCTGCATAGTAGAGCCAGGCCCCGTCATTGATGCTGTACATATACGGATATACCGACTGGCTGGTCCACATGAACCCGTTTAGCGCAGAGACCCAAAGCCACATGCTGTCGGTGGACGTTGCGAACGGATACATCCACCCTAGAGTCTGATGGTAAATCCAGGGAGCATTATTGGTGTTGAAGTAGCCGAACCAGTTCATCATTTTCCAGCCATTTGCATAATCGGTGGCGGAGTGCCACAGTCCTGCCATTATCATTTCGGGGCTGTCCTGGTCGCTCGTCGAATTATTCCCCACCTGCCCGTACTGATTATTCCCCCAGGCCATCATGTCGTCGTTGGAATTAAGCGCTGTGGTAAAGCCATCTCCTGCAGCTGCCCACATCCAGTTTTGCTCTGTGCCTATCTGCTCGGGGCTATTCCGGTTTATCATGGTGCCGTCTCCCATTTGACCGTAGGAGTTGTTTCCCCAACTCCAGAGCGTACCATCCGATTTAACCCCCACAACATGGGTCCATCCTGCGGCAACCGATGCCCAGTGGTTGTCCGTACCTATCTGTTGCGGGCCGAGGATGTCTGCGGTCATCATTCCGGCTCCCATTTCCCCGCTGCTGTTCGATCCCCAGGCCCAAAGCGTGCCGTCCGATTTTACCGCTACGGTGTAATCATATCCCGCGGCTACCGACATCCAGTGGTTGTCCGTGCCTATCTGCTCGGGGCTCGTTTGCATCGTAGTCGACCCGTCTCCCAATTCGCCGTGCGTATTGTCTCCCCAGGCCCACATCGTTCCATCGGTCTTAATCGCCATGGTGTGACGAAATCCCGCGGAGACCGATCCCCAGTTGTTGGCGGCGCCTATTTGCTCCGGGCTGCCCTGGCCGGTGGTCGTGCCGTCCCCCAGTTGACCGGCGTTATTCTCTCCCCAGGCCCAAAGCGTGCCGTTGGATTTAATCGCAACCATGTGATAGCCTCCTGCTGCGACCGACATCCAGTCGTTGCTCGTACCTATCTGCTCGGGGCTCGGATGGTTGGTCGTCGTGCCGTCTCCCAACTGCCCGTATGTATTGTCTCCCCAGGTCCAGAGAGTACCGTCCGATCCCAACGCGGCCGTGTGAAATCCGCTCGCGGCAACCGACGCCCAGCCGTTGCTCATGCCTATCTGTTCAGGACTCGAATGGTTGGTCGTCGTGCCGTCTCCCAACTGACCGTAGGTATTGCCTCCCCAGGCCCAAAGCGTGCCGTCGGACTTAATTAGCACGGTATGCTGCTCGCCTGCGGAAACCTTTGCTTGAGTGGCCGCCTCGGCCCAATCGAGCTGGAACATCCCCAACCATGCCACCACAAACAGCACGCACAAAGCAAAACCGACCCCAGTGCTCTTTACAACTTTACCTCTTTTCCTATCAGTTGCTCTCATCTTCTCTCCATCTCCGCCGAGCCGATCCGCCGGCTTTTGACCGATTTTTCAGTGTAATGGGACCATAAAGAGCCTGGATCGTCCACCGGGTCCCAAGACCCGGTATTATCGGTGGACGCTCGCCTCTGATTGTTTATCCAGGCTGGTCCAGGGGTGTAATTGAGGACCGGAAAGCACGCCTGGCGACCATGGGGAAGGCCGCCTCGGGGCTTTCTTTAGAGGCCCTCAAGCCGGGGGGCTTGGAGCTTGATGCCGGCCTCAAGCCCCCGAAAACCCGGCGTGCCAATTTCGTTGAGCGCCGCTTTTACAAACCGACCGCTCCCATAATGGATGGAGCGTTGGCGGAAACGTCGGCCATGCTTGCGCAGCTCCCGGGAACGCCCATAAAGTTCGTATAGCCACGCGCGCGGCAGAGCGATTTCCATGGGTGCGGGGTTGCAGCCATCGAACCGGTTAGCCCTACGGGGCCAACCAATGCCAGAACCATTGTCAAGGTTACGATTGCTCTTTTCATGACTTTTTCCTTTCGGTAAATGAGTCTCAAAGACTCGGCGTTTCTCAGTTGTCCAGCTCTTGCCGGTTGGAAAAAGCAACAGGGATGCCAGAAGCGCAGTTTACAGCCTGCCCACATATGTGACCGAAATGTCAGGCATTTTAAATTAATGCCTGGCTCACTCTGGTTTTAAAACCGTCCCTAAAACCGCGTGGTCGAATGATTTCTTTCAATGGATTGAAAGAAATTTTCTCTTCCGGGATAGAAGTCAGTCGAGAAATAGGCTGATTTGGATCATTAATGTCCGGTTAACTTCAAAAGCGACGGCGAATGTGGGTGGGCAAAACGCGGAAGCCATGCCCACCAATGCTTTGTTGGCACGGCATATGTTCGGTAATTAATGACGGTCTAAGTAATATAATCTTGCGTCAGGGCGGATGCAAAAAGGATGGAGAAGACAGGATGCGCGGAAGGATTTTAGAAAGGCAAACTGAGCCAGTTTGCGCGGACCCCCAAAAAATATCTAAAACCTCAACAAAGCCCTGTTTGCCGTTTAACTGAGAAATTCCTTAAGGACCCTGGCGGTCTCCTCCGGTTTTTCCCAGTGTGGGCAGTGGCCGGTGTCCAACTCCTTAAGTCTTGAACCTGCGATTTGTGACAGGAGTGCCTCCTGATCGCGCCTTGAAACCAATGGGTCCTGGTTTCCCCACAACAGCAGCGTTTGAACGGTGATTCGGCCAAGGAGCGGGCCATGATCGAACTGGAGAAGCCCCGAGAGGGCGCAGCGCCAGACGTGGGCGGGGACTTTCATGGTCTGCGAGACGATCCCATCCATAAAATCAGCCGAAACGGGGTTGGAAGGCATCTGGAATTGCGCGGCAAAGCTCTTTGGGATCGGGTCTTTCAGGGCCTCTATCGAGGGCTTTATTTCCAGAAGAGCCGTTTTGTCTGCCAGGCAGGGCGCCGAAGAGATAAGAACCAGCCGCCCTACCCTCTCAGGATATCGGGCTGCAAGGAACTGTGCGATAAAGCTGCCCATCGAATGGCCAACAAGGTCGACCTTGTCCAACCCCAAAGCGTCCATCAGGAGCGACAGGTCAAGGGCATAATCCTCAATTCCATAACAGCAAGCAGGTTTGTCCGAATCCCCATGGCCTCGTAAATCCGGGACGACTATCCTGCCGGCAAGGCAGACACAGTCCAGGACCGCTTCAAAAGACCTCCAGGAATCAACGTAGCCGTGTAAAAAAAGTACAGGGGTATCTCCCCGCCCCTCATCCTTATGGGCAAAATGGAGCCTTACTCCAGACTCCAGCCGCATATTCCCGAAACGAAACTCTTTGGACTCCGGCAAGATTTTTCTCCAAAATTTTATCCCGATGCAACAAAGATAACGCGGTAAGCCTCATTTAATGGCACCGGCGGGATGGAACGCATCCCGCCGGTGTAATCATAAGGTATTATCGCACGCGCAAAAAAGGGTAGCTATATAGTGGCCCGCAACACTACCAGACATGAGTAAGGGGCGGCTTGACCCATCCCCGTGTTGCCGCGAAATCGACAAAGCCCTGGACTTCCTTGTTGGCGGCGGCGACCGTATAGAGATAGTAGGGGCGCCGGAAAGCATAGGTCCCATCGGAAATCGTTGCCCGGCAGGGACTAACGGAGGGCGTATGTTCATCCTTTTTGATCTTAAGGATCTTGGTTCTAGCCTTCTCTCCGGGGAACGGATCCCTCATTCTGACGCAAGCTATGGCCCCCGGGGTTTCACCAACTTTTCTAACTATCTCCGGAAACTGCGCTAAAGTAACCGCACCGGCGACAACCGGCGCGCCGTCCAAAATAGCGTTTTCGAGGAAGTAGGAAGTTCCCGGATGCGTTTTCCCGCTGATATTAAAAACCGCAACGGCCTGGTCTCTACCACCAACTTCTTTCCAGTTCGCGATTTTACCGGATATTAATTTTCTAAGCTGGTAAACGGAGAGTTCCGTGACAGGGTTTTGTTTGTCGACAATCACGACTACCGCGCCGTAGCCGACCACATGTTCATCGAGCTTTAGCCCCTTTGCTTTTGCCGCTTCGCTATCACCGGCGGAAATCTTTCGCGAGGCCATGGCCACATCGAGTTCCCCGGCAATCAGCCTTTTTATGCCATCGTCTCCGGGCACATGTCTATAAACCGAAACTTCCACCTGAGGATGGTCTTTCATATAGGTCCGGGCGATGCTTCGAACCCAACCAAGCATAGATAAAGACCCACCGACTCTAATGTGGACACTGGGGGCTGCCACCGCGGGCAAGCTGAGGGCAAAGGCAAAAGCGATCATGGCAAGGACGATTTTAAAGACCCTTTTCACTGGTTCTCCTTCCTGGGATAAAATAGCGATCCAAGCTCAAAAGCAGGACAATATAGGAGAAAAAAATCCCCTCCCCTCCACATACGATGGAGAAAAGAGGGGATTTTGTCTGCTGCTAAGAAAAAGAATCCCCTACGAACAGGAACTCTTTAACTTTTTCACCTCTTCGGTAACTACCGGAAGGAAGTTAAAAAGGTCCTCCACCACACCATAGTCGGCCTTGCTGAAAATGGGGGCTTCCGGATCCTTATTGATCGCAACGATAAACTTGGAGGAGCCCATGCCCGCAAGGTGCTGAATAGCGCCCGAAATTCCAACGGCGATGTAGAGATTGGGGTTTACAACCTTTCCGGTCTGGCCGACCTGGTCCGCATGGGGCCGCCAACCCGAATCGACGGCTGCGCGAGAGGCCCCCACGGCAGCCCCCAGGACCTTCGCCAAATCTTCGAGCATGGTGTAGTTTTCCGGGCCTTTCATGCCTCGGCCGCCGGAGACGATGATTTCGGCTTCGGTAAGTTCGACCTTTCCCGAAGTGTCAAGATCCATCGACTTGACACAGGATCTCGTCTGGACAAGAGCGGGCTGAACTTTTTGGACTTCAGCCTTTTTGTCTTCCAGGGGAGCAAGGCAGTCCATAACGTTTGGGCGGCACGAAATAACAGGAAGGGCTCCCTCGGCCCACTCACACCAACCGTAGCATTTACCGGCGAAAATAGGCCTTTTGGCCTTGATCTTGCCACCTTCGCACACTGTCTGGGTGCAGTCCTGAGCAAGTCCCGCCTTAAGTCTGGCAGAAAGCCGGGCCGCAAGGTCCTTGCCGTCAACCGAAGCAGGAAGAATCACTGCCGCGGGATCGCATCCTTCCAAAACACTTGCGATGACAGGCACATAAGCTTCGGGCAGGTAGTTTTCCAGAGCCGGGTCATCTACCGCGAAAACCTTATCCACCGCATAACGGCCCAGCTCGGCTGCCTTATCGGCAACGCCCGAGCCAACGGCAACAGCGCACAAACCAACGCCCAGGGCATCGGCAAGTCTTTTACCCTCGCTTGCCACTTCATAGGACACACGGCGGAAGGCGCCGTGGCGAAATTCGGCAATAATGCACACGCACTTTCCCATTTTCTGCTCTCCTTAGATCACTTTAGCTTCTTCATGCAAAGCCCGAACAAGTTCGGCTGCCTTTCCCGCCGTATCCAACCCACCGTCAATGACCTTTCCGGCCGCCCTTGCAACGGGCATCTCAAGGCTGGTCATGGTAACCCTTGCGGTCCCGGCCAGCGAAGCGTCCACGCCTAGATCGGCGAGCTTTTTGACGGCCAAAGGCTTTTTCTTGGCTTTCATGATACCGGGCAAGGACGCGTACCTGGG
>JBMFHI010000132.1:0-8539 GCA_049976905.1 Syntrophobacteraceae bacterium
CCATGCCTGACGCAGCCGTAAACTCTGAAGAGACCGTTAGCAACAAGGACTCCAGGCGAAACGAAATGAACCTGGTGGAACTTAAGAACAAAAACATTCGAGAACTGGTGGCCATCGCCAAGGCCTATAGCATCGACGGGGCCAGTTCGATGCGAAAGCAGGAGTTGATCTTTGCGCTCCTCCAGGCACAGGCGGAGATGAACGGCCTCATTTATGGCGAAGGCGTTCTCGAGATCCTTCCCGACGGTTTCGGTTTTCTGAGGAGCCAGAGCTATAACTATCTGCCGGGCCCAGACGATATTTACGTCTCGCCCTCTCAGATTCGCAGGTTCAATCTGCGAACCGGCGACAGCATCTCGGGACAAATCAGACCCCCTAAGGATAATGAACGCTACTTCGCTCTACTTAAGGTTGAGGCCGTAAATTATGAAGACCCCGAAATAGCCCGGGACAAAATCCTCTTCGACAATCTCACACCTCTTTACCCCGACCGCAGAATAAGGCTTGAGGCCGACCCGGACAATCTCTCCACAAGGGTAATGGATCTGCTTACGCCCATAGGCATGGGCCAGCGCGGACTGATCGTCGCCCAGCCCAGAACCGGCAAGACCATGCTGCTTCAAAATATTGCCAATGCGACCGCGGCCAACCACAAGGACGCCTACCTCATAGTGCTTCTTATCGATGAGCGCCCTGAAGAGGTGACCGATATGCAGAGAAACGTCCGGGCCGAAGTGGTGAGTTCGACTTTTGACGAGCCGCCCCAAAGGCACGTGCAGGTTGCCGAGATGGTCATAGAGAAGGCCAAAAGGCTCGTTGAGCATAAAAAGGATGTGGTGATTTTACTCGACAGCATCACGAGGCTTGCCCGGGCCTATAACAGCGTAGTGCCTCCGAGCGGCAAGATCCTTTCGGGCGGCCTTGACTCCAATGCCCTGCACAGACCCAAAAGGTTTTTCGGAGCGGCCAGAAACGTTGAACAAGGTGGGAGTCTCACAATAATTGCAACCGCGCTCATCGACACCGGCAGCCGCATGGATGAAGTCATCTTTGAAGAATTCAAAGGCACGGGCAACATGGAAATCGTGCTGGATAGAAAACTTGCCGACAGGCGCATCTTCCCGGCAATCGACATCAATAAGTCCGGAACCCGCAAGGAAGAGTTGCTGATTGCCCCAGAGGACCTCAACAGGATTTGGATCCTGCGAAAACTTCTCTCGCCTCTAAACCCGATTGACGCCATGGAGTTTTTGCTCGACAAAATGCACGGCACAAAGACCAATGCCGATTTTCTAGCTTCCATGAACAGGTAAAATATTCTATAATAAGTGTTTTGGTAATAGTTTGCGATAACTCCGCTACCCTGGAAAGGTAAAGAGATGAAGGATAACATTCACCCCCAATATCATCAAACGGTCATAAAATGCGCCTGTGGCAATGAGATCCTGACGGGTTCTACAAAAAATGAGATCCGGGTGGAAATTTGCTCCAAGTGCCATCCTTTCTATACCGGTAAGCAAAAGCTGGTCGATTCGGCCGGACGCATCGAACGGTTTCGCAGGAAGTACGAAAAATTTCAAAAGTCCGATGAGAAGGCTTAGCCCTGGGGGCAAGGCTTTAGACAGGCATAAGAGATGTTCGACAAACTGGAAAGCGTCGTTGAAAAATTTCAAAAGCTCGAGGAAGACCTTGGCAATCCCGAGCTGCTGGCAAACCAGAAGGGTTACCAGCAGGTTGCCAGGGAACGTGCCGAGATTGCTCCTGTTGTCGATAAGTACATCTACTACAAGAAGCTAAAGCAGCAGGTCCAGGAAAACCAGACTCTTTTCGAAAGAGAAGAGGATCCGGACATGCGAGAGCTCATTCGCGATGAAATTTCGGGGTTAAGGGAGCGGCTCGAGACGACGGAGACCGATCTAAAGCTTATGCTGGCTCCCAAGGACCCAAATGACGACAAAAACGTAATCCTTGAAATCCGTGCGGGCACCGGGGGCGAGGAGGCCGCGCTTTTTGTCTCCGATCTGTTTCGCATGTATTCGCGCTATGCGGAAATGCGAAGGTGGAAAGTCGAGGTTTTGGACTCCAACCCAACCGGCATTGGGGGGCTTAAGGAGATCATAGCTTCGATAAACGGCAAGGGCGCCTACAGCAGGCTCAAATTCGAGCGCGGCGTTCACCGGGTGCAGCGCATCCCGGTTACCGAAAGCCAGGGCAGGATACATACCTCGGCAGTAACGGTCGCGGTTCTGCCCGAGGCTGAAGAGGTCGATGTCTTTATAGACCCAAACGATCTGCGAGTCGACGTGTTCCGCTCCTCGGGCCCCGGGGGGCAAAGCGTTAATACCACGGATTCGGCGGTTCGCATTACCCACATCCCCTCCGGGCTCGTGGTGATCTGCCAGGACGAAAAATCCCAGCACAAAAACAAGGCCAAGGCGCTCAAGGTTTTGCGGGCGCGCTTGCTTGATTCCATGCAACGCGAACAGGAAGCAAAAATCGCCATGGACAGGAGAAACCAGGTTGGCAGTGGAGACCGCAGCGAGAGAATAAGGACATACAATTTTCCTCAAAATCGCATATCCGATCACCGCATCAACCTGACCATCTACAAGCTCGACTCTATTTTGACCGGCACGCTCGACGAGTTGATAGACCCGCTAAATGCCCACTTCCAGGCCGAAGCGCTAAAGGGCGCCGCCTGAATCACGCCTCTTCTCCCGCTTCGGGCTCAATCGTTTTTTGTCCTAAACTCTTTTTTTATCTCCGTTGCCCCACCTTTTTTTCTTCCCGCTTATCACCTTCTCCAGAATGGCGGCAATCTGCGCGCCTGTCAGAGCATCTTTTTTAAAAAAGTAGTCGGCCCCGCACTCCCGGGCAATCTGGCGATACTCAGGATTATCGTTGCTGGTAAAAACACTTATCACCAGGTCGGGGTAACCGCTTTTTATCTCGCGGGTCAACTCCAGGCCGTTTTTGCCCGGAAGGCCAATATCCATGAAGATCATATCGGGTGAATTTTTCGATATTCTTGCCAATACGTCCTTTCCATCGCAGGACTCCTCGACCGACAAGGAGGGGACATACATCCGCATGATTTCCTTGAAGGAAGTTCGGAAAAAATCGTTGTCTTCAACTATCAGTATGGACGGCATCTCATGCTCCTTACTATCGGTCGTTCTATAAACAGACTGGATAACTTTCGAGATTTTTGCTTGTGATGATATTGGCGAAAGGGTAATTGGTAAATAAGGGATTTCATGTATTTGTAACATTTTTTCTACATTATATTCGCTCAGAGACTTTGCTTTTTGTGCCCGGTTATGGTTTGATCCTGATGCGCCGATTAGGATCGGAGCCATAAAATCGGTTTAAATTCAATTAGATAAAAAGCCGCACTCGTAATTGACTTTAAAATCACATTTGCTATACTGGCCACGATAAAAATCGAGCGTTTTTTTACCCAGTTGGATTTATTCGGGAAGGAAATCTATTTTGCGCCAGACCAAATTTATATTCATCACGGGCGGCGTTTTGTCCTCATTGGGCAAGGGTCTTGCCGCCGCCTCCATCGGGGCGCTTATGGAAAGCAGGGGCCTTAGTGTTTCCCTTCTTAAGCTCGACCCCTATATAAATGTTGACCCCGGGACCATGAATCCTTTTCAGCATGGAGAGGTTTTCGTAACCGACGACGGTGCGGAAACCGATTTGGATCTGGGCCATTACGAAAGATTTACTCACGCCCATCTTGGCAAGAGAAACAACTTCACATCGGGGAGCATCTACTACTCGGTCATAATGAAGGAAAGGCGCGGAGAGTATCTGGGCGGCACCGTCCAGGTCATTCCTCACATTACAGACGAAATCAAGACATGTATCCGCGGGGCCTCCGATCACGTCGACATTGTTCTGGTGGAAATCGGGGGCACGGTTGGAGACATTGAAAGCCTGCCCTTTCTTGAGGCTATCCGTCAGTTTCGAAATGATGTGGGCAGGGAAAACGCCCTTTTTATCCACGTAACTTTAGTGCCCTATCTTGCAACCTCGGGCGAGGTAAAAACCAAGCCCACCCAGCATAGTGTAAAGGAGTTGCGCTCCATCGGCATCCAGCCCGATATTTTGCTTTGCAGGACCGAGCAGCAGCTTTCCGCCGAGATTAAGGCTAAGATTGCCCATTTTTGCAATGTCGACCCTGACGGCGTTATAACGGCCAAGGACGTGGACTGCATCTACGAGGTGCCCCTTTTGTTTCGCCAGGAGGGCCTCGATGAAAAGATAGTGCGGCTTCTAAATATCTGGACACGAGCCCCACAGCTGGATGAGTGGCAAAGGCTCGTAGAGACAATGAAAAATCCTCTCTTCGACGTACGAATCGCCATTGTGGGCAAATATATCGATTTAAAAGAGTCCTATAAGAGCTTAAATGAGGCGCTGACCCACGGGGCTGCCGCACACAGCCTCAGGCTCAAACTCGACTACGTCGATTCCGAGGATGTGGAAAAGGAAGGCGGGGAAGCTCTCATCGAGGGCGCTGACGGGATTTTGGTGCCTGGGGGCTTTGGCCAGCGCGGGGTCGAGGGAAAAATTAAGGCCATACGCTATGCTCGAGAAAACAAGATACCTTTTCTTGGCATCTGCCTTGGGATGCAGCTTGCCACCGTTGAGTTTTCCCGCAACGTTGCCGGACTTTGCAGAGCCCACAGCATGGAATTTGACAAAAACGCGCCCCATCCCGTAATTTATCTTATGCGGGAATGGTTTGATTATAAGAGCAACACCGTTATCCGACGAAACGAAGGCTCGGACTTTGGCGGAACGATGCGCCTTGGCGCCTACCCCTGCGTGCTTGAGCCCGGAAGTTTTGCCGCCTCCGCCTACGAGGCTGTCGAAATTTCGGAACGCCACCGGCATCGCTATGAATTCAACAATGAATATCGGGATACTCTGGCCGGCCACGGAATGCTTTTCACCGGGCTATCTCCGGACAAAAATCTTGTCGAAATCATTGAGTTGCCAGACCACCCCTGGTTTCTAGGCTGCCAGTTCCATCCGGAGTTTAAATCGCGTCCCATGGAGCCCCACCCTCTCTTTAAAGCTTTCACCGGAAAGGCCTTGGAGGAAGCGCGTCGAAAGAACCCTGAGTCTTTCGTCAAACCTTGTCAGGCTTAAGCCGTGAGTTTCCAGGTTCTTGGCCAGGATATTGGACGGCACCGTCTTTTTTTGATAGCCGGCCCCTGCGTGATCGAAAGCGAGCAGATCGTCTCCGAGTCTGCCTGTTTTCTAAAGGAAACATGTGCCCGGCTCCAGGTCCCTTTTATCTTCAAGAGTTCCTACGATAAGGCCAACCGGACTTCCATCGGCTCCTTCAGGGGGCCGGGGATGGAAAAAGGCTTACATATCCTGGCAGCTGTTCGGCAAAAGTATGGGATCCCGGTCATTACGGATATCCACACGCCCGAGCAGGTCCAGCCGGTTGCAAGCGTCGTCGATGTACTCCAGATACCTGCCTTTCTAGCCCGCCAGACCGACATTTTGACAGCTGCCGGAGCCACTGGTAAGCCGGTGAATGTAAAAAAGGCTCAATTCCTCTCCCCGCGCGACATGGCTCACGTAATTGACAAGATCAGCCAGACGGGAAACAGACGCATTATTCTAACCGAGCGCGGCGCACAGTTTGGCTACAACAATTTAGTTGTTGATATGCGCTCTATCGGCATCATGGCCGATTTTGGCTACCCGGTTGTCTTTGACGCCACGCACAGCGTGCAGCTCCCCGGCGGCATGGGCAGCTCTTCGGGCGGAGAAAGACGCTTTGTACCTGCCCTTGCGCGCGCTGCGGTTGCCGCGGGCGCCCACGGCGTCTTCATAGAAACTCACCCCGATCCCGACAGGGCCCTTTGCGACGGTCCCAATTCCCTAAGGCTCGAAGATACGGCAAAACTGCTCGAAGACCTGGTCAGGATTTTTGAGATTGTGAGGAGCCCAGGTGGATCCTGAGTCCAAAATGACGCCATCCTCCGGCTTTGTTCTACCCGGGCGCTTAAAAGAGCTTATCCTGCCTCTTCGCATGATGATCTTTGACGTTGACGGGGTCCTCACCGACGGCAAAGTCATCTATACCGACCAGGGCACGGAGCTAAAGGAATTTAACGCCCAGGACGGCCACGGCATAAAAATGCTCCAGCGCGCGGGAATCGAGGTGGCCTTGATTTCCGGCAGGGCTTGCAAGGCGGTCGAACACCGTGCGCGAAGCCTTGGAATCTCCAGGCTCTACCAGGGCTGCAAGGTAAAGACCGAACCCTATCGGCAGCTCTTATCGGATAGCGGCCTAAAAGAGAGTCAAACAGGCTTCATGGGTGACGATCTGATAGATATCCCGATCATGCGCCGTGCGGGCTTTTCGGTTGCGGTTCCAAACGGAGTCCAACACATTTTCCCCTACGCCCACTACACGACCAGGGCCACTGGCGGCCATGGAGCCGCCAGGGAGATCTGTGAAATGATACTGCAGGCCCAGGGGCTATGGGATAAGGCAATTGAGCGCTACCTCTCGGACACCCCGGAGGACTACATCGAGCATTAGACCCGCAAGACCCCAAACTGCTCATCTCTTCTCTTTGGTTCACAAAACTTTAGATGCCCCCCTGGCTTTGGTCGTAAATCCCCCATCCCACTCGCATTTACTAAGCCAAGACTGGGCAAAAGCGAAAGCGTTGCCCACCAAAGCTTTGTGGGCACGGTACACGTTCGGTAATTAATGACGGTCTTAGCATCAGAACACTTCCATTGCTTCTTTTCAATGGTTTCATAGTAAGTTATATACAAGCTTACTATTTGCTTAGATCACAACGGAACTTATATGAACCCCAGTCAAAAAAATAGGGATCGTTTCGACGGAACGATTGAATACGTCAGGTTAATCGATCTTATCCAGGTTTCTTGCCTTGCCAAGATAAGCCATGTCATCAAGGTTGTTGCTACCGATAGAATCGGCAGGTTCTACCTGGATGCCGGCAAAGTCGTCCATGCCCAATCCGGCAATAGCACGGGAGAGGAGGGTTTTTTTGAACTGATCGCCTGGGAGGGAGGCCATTTTGAAACCGAACCCTTTCCTTTAGATGTGCCCACTTCCATAAATCGCGCGTGGGAGTATTTGCTCCTGCAGGCCCTTCAGGCCCAGACAAAAACTCAGGGCGCTCAAATCACGGCCTCCGCCGTAAAAGACCCATCGCATGGATTTTGCGGCAACATACATAACATCTCTTTAACCGATCTTATTCAACTGCTCTGCCTGGACAGTGTCGACCGCATAGTTGAAGTAAGCAACCAAAACTTTTCAGGAACGATCCACGTCCGGGCAGGCCGGATTTGCCACGCACAAATCGACCATCTGGAAGGTCAGGAAGCATTCTTTAAAATTCTTAACACCCCCACGGGCAGCTTCAAAACGCACCCCTCCAGCGACGAGTGCCCCACCACCATCCAGGCGCCCTGGGAACTCCTGCTCATGGAAGCCATGCGCCTTTGCGATGAAACCGCGCAAAGCGCGGACGAAAACAAGGCTCAAAGCCTGCTTCAAAAAATACAGGAAAAGAATGTATCCGAAAAAATCCGCCTCGCAATGTTCGCCGACAAGGAAACGCGCACAATTCTTATGCGCGACAGCAACCGGATGATTCAGCTTGCCGTGCTTGGCAATCCCAAGCTAACCGATAGTGAAGTTGCCGCCATAGCCTGTTCCAGGCAGGTTGACGAGGAGGTTTTGCGAAGGATCGCCGCCCATAAGGAGTGGGTGAAAACATACTCGGTTCGCCTTGCGCTCGTGCTAAATCCCAGGACCCCCATCCCCATTTCAAGAAGATTTATCCCTACTCTCAATCGCCAGGACCTGCGAAACCTCTCTTTGAGCAAGTCGGTGCCTAGCCTTGTGGCCAATGAAGCAAAAAGACAAATGGTCGTACGATAGATTTTCGTAGCCCCCTTTAAATAATCGCGGGTTATAGATCGAGCGTTGCTAGAGGTCCAAATGCCACCATGCGCTAACGATCCGGGCGCCAAGCTTCTTCTCGTAGTCACGGTTTTCCTGCCCATTGTTTTTTAAATGCATGAGCGGTCCCAGTTTTTAAGTCGCACGGATCACGATTTTTTTTGCCAATGCGGCTAAAATCTTTTAAGTGGACATAGCGCAATCGGAAATGGTGGAGCAAGGCTTTGAAGAGGGAAATCAAAAATATTCTCGTAGTTGACGACGAGCAGGGTATTTGCGCCATGCTCACGAAATTTTTGCGTTCCGCGGGCTATTTTTGCAACAGTCGCACAGAGCCTGTCGAAGCGCTTGAAATATTAAAGGAGGGTGCTTTCGACCTGGTGATCTCCGATATCCAAATGGCCGGCATGGACGGTATAGAACTGTTAAGCCGGATCCGGGAACTCAGTTATCCAATCGATACGATCATGATGACAGGTCTTACCAGGAAGTACACCTACAGTGACATAATCGACGCGGGAGCGGCGGACTTCATAGCAAAACCATTCCAGTTAG
>JBMFHI010000133.1:0-8504 GCA_049976905.1 Syntrophobacteraceae bacterium
GCGACTCTGTCCGAAGGCTGGGTGCGTGAGATGGGCCGCCGCGCCATGCTTTTGGAAGCCCACCACACCACGCACATCGAGGGAACGCACCTGACTTTGGAGCAGGCCGAGCACCTGTTTGCGGGAAACCCGGTTCCCGAGGCCGATCCCGACGACGTAAGGGAGCTGCTGAACTACAGGAAGGCGTTCGAGTTTGTCTCTGAATACCTGGAAGATGGCGGGCCGATTACGGAGGGACTGGTCCGCGAAATTCATATGCGCCTTGTCGAGGACGTTCGGGGCGGCGCGGCGGCTCCGGGCGAATACAGGAAAATTCAGAACTACGTGGTCAATTCCGTTACCGGGGAGGCCGTCTACACGCCGCCTCCCGCATACGATGTGCCGATCATGATGGCGGAGCTGGTGGATTGGCTTAACCGGGAACAGGAGGTGCATCCGGTGCTCTTGAGCGGCATCTCCCAGTTCCAGTTCGTGCATGTCCACCCATTTCTGGACGGCAACGGCAGGACATCCAGGCTGCTCTCCACCCTGTGCCTCTATAGGGCTGGATACGACTTCAAGCGGCTGTTCTCTCTTAGCGAATATTACGACCGAAACCGCCCCGCGTTTTACCGGGCCATCCAGAGCGTCCGCGAGTGCGGCATGGACATGACCGGCTGGCTGGAATACTTCGTCGATGGATTGACTACCCAGCTTACCGAGGTCAGGGAACGCGGGGAGCAGGCCATCCGCCGCGATGTGCTAATTAAGGAGCACAGACTTTCGGATCGCCAGGCCAAGGCCCTTGGCCACATCCTGGAGCATGGCAGCCTGACCATCCAGGACTTCGAGCGCCTGTGCCCCGAGGTCAACCGCCGATCTTTGCAACGCGACCTGAAGTCCATGGCGGACATTGGACTGCTGGTCTCAGAGGGGGCTACCAACAAACTCGTTTACCGGATGAAAGAGACTGGCTAAACTTACGACAATCTTGCGACACAACTTACGACATACTTGTGACTCGACTTGCGACACCGGTTGGCCGACCTGTAAAGTTCAACCCTGAACAAAAGGAACTGGCCGCTCAGCTTTTTGAGGAAGGCAAATCAGCCAAGCAGATTGCCAAAACCTTCAATGTCCCTCCGGCAACTATTTATCGTCTAGGATCAAAGGGTGTATATGAAAACTTCATGACAACTGAGGGCGGTTAGTAAGGACCCACTCTTATGGTATATCAAGCAAATTCCTTGCCAAAAATCCTTGGTTTTTCTATACCGTTCGAAAAAGCGCGAATCCCCCTCGCCCCCCTTTCAGGTCGCCAGTTTTGGTGTAGTTTCAGATCGCTGGCGACAATTATGTCGGCGCGCCGACATTTTTTCATTTTCATGAAGCATACTGAGAAGTTGTTCAAAACGTCAATTTATGTCTAACAATAAAAGGCGCTACTCGAGTAGCTTTTCAATGGAGCTTTTCAGCTTTTGCAGCTCCGTTATTAGCTGCAGCTTGACTTCTTCTTCCATGTTCGTCCACTCAAGCCGAATCAGTGCATTGGAAAGCTTCAAAATCTTCTCCATGACCAAATGCTCTTCATTGCGCCGCACCCCCCTGACTTGGTTACGAGTGATTTCGCGTACCTCATCACTCGTAAGAGTGCTCTGTTTCACCTTATTGAAGATCGCAATCATCTTGCGTTTATCTTTTTGTTTCGCAATTTCCAGGAGCAATCTACGCGGGTACTGGTTAATCCCTCGACATTCTTCCTTGATTTCTTCAGGCAAGAGATTCAGGCTGAGAATCTCCGTGATCGTTGAGCGCGCTTTGCCGATTACCTTAGCCAGTTGTTCATGGGTATAGCTATACTCCTCGACCATCCTGGCAAGAGCTTCGGATTCCTCGATAGGCTTGAGATCATCCCGCTGCAGATTCTCGATTAATGCGATTTCGGCAGGGTTTCCTTTGGTGACGATGCAGGGGATTATTTTTGTCCCAGCTATCTTGGCCGCCCGCCAGCGCCTCTCTCCAGCAACTAGAAAGGCCTGCCCATCCGCTCCTGTCCTGATTATCACAGGTTGCAGGATGCCTCTTTCCTTAATGCTCGCCGCCAATTCGTCGAGCTTCCCCTGATCAAAAAACTTCCGTGGTTGATCTGGATTGGGTAGGATTTTATCAATTTCAACCAAGTAGTAACTGCCGTTCTCGTAATAGTTCAAGTCAGCGGGATGTCCCTCTTTAATTTCCGCGGTCATTGCCAACTTACTTGTTTTTCCGGCGAGTTTTCCTCTTATTGACATAGGCGAAGGAACTCCTTGGCAAGTTGCGCATAATCCTCTGCCCCAGGACTGTCCGCTTTAAAATTGAAGATAGGTTCCATTGCCATATGTGCCTGGTTCAATGCCTCGTTTCTTCTTATCTTTGTCTGAAACAAAAAATCTTTATAGCCGCTATTCAATTGTGTCATAACCCACTCGTTGCTGACGCTATTTCTGACATCAAACTTGGTCAGCAGGATCCGGACAAATTCTTGCTTATTTACGTTTATTCCTTTTATCGCATCGATTGTCTCCATAAGATCAGCAAATCCGTCCAGCGAATAACGTGACATTTCGCAAGGCACGATAATAAAAGTGGAAGCAAAGATAGCATTAATGGTAAGCGTCCCAAGTGTCGGTCGGCAGTCGATAACGATGAAATCATAATGCAGGGTGCCAATGGCTTTAGCAAGCAGACTCTCCCTAAAAAGAGCCGTCGAAAGTTCGTGTTCAGTCCGATCCAGGTGAATGCGTGAGGGTGCAATAAAAAGATTTTGTACCTGTGTCTCGAGAATCGCGTCCTCTAAAGAGGTCCTTTGCGCGAGCACATCATCAAGCGCCTTTACGTAGCTTCCCGGTTGGAATCCGAGCCCAACAGTCGAGTGCGCCTGTGGATCCATATCAATCAGAAGAACCTTTTTCCCTGCAAGAGCAAGTCCGGTCGACAAGTTGATCGATGTTGTTGTCTTCCCCACTCCGCCTTTCTGATTGACAACGGCGACATTTTTCCCTGAGTTATTAATCAAATTAAGCCCTTTTTCGCAATCAAATCGATAATTGCAAATAAAATGGTTGATTCGGAAAAAATGGTCGCATCAGCACCGTAAGGCTCCAATGCTTCTTTCCGCAACGCGTCTTGTTCTGCAGACCCCATAGATTCAAAGTAACGTCGCGCCTTAGCTGGAATATTGTTGTCTTCATTTTCCCGAGAAGAACACTGATCTGTTTCATGTAACTCTTGGTCCCACATTTTCAAAAAACGCTCGCCATAGTTATTTTTTAGAGCACCGATAAGATACTGTCGATACGTCTCCCTGATTTTTCCTAAGTTGAGGTTGGCGTAATGTATTTGAGCTAAAACATAATCAAAACCATGAGATTCTAAATGTTTTGTTAGCTGGCTCTTTATTACTGGGTCATCCCGATAAGCGTCAGGGATTCTTTCAAGGAGTAAATTAAACTGAGGTTGTGGATGAAGTGTTGAATTATCAACCACTTTCACTTGTTCGCTGCTTCTTGCATTCTTCTTTATGATAAACTTAGCAGCATCTACTATTCTTCCCAGGCGTTTGTACTTCACGCTAACAGAGAGATCCGAAACGGCACTGATTTCCTCAATTGCCTTCTTTATTACCCTGCTGTTAAATTTCTTAAATTCTTGATGGGTCCCTTCTGGTACTCCAAGTGATCTCCTGAGAATCGGAAGGGATATCCATGGCGTTTCACCACATCCATTGTTGACGTTGTACCAATCGACACAGCATTCGTAGAGTGCCAAAGTATGTTTCGAGCTGAATTTATTCTGAAGCCAAAGGTTGACTTTGGCATATATGGCTGGATTATAAAGTCGTTTCCGTATGGCCGGAGCGTACGCATAAGTACAGGTGCCTCGATGAGCCTCCAACTCTACTTGTGCAAGTAAAGCGGCAACTCCCCATACTTCCTTTCCGTCTCTACCAAGAAGATTCCATTCAACCTTGGTATCAACAAGAGCTTTTAATGTTTCTTTTAAATACTTTATATTGGTGCTTTCGTAGTTGAGAGTGTTAACCAGCTTACTGATTTTAATGGAATGCTCTTCTTTGGTTGGAAGCTCGTCGTAGGCATGCGCAAGCAGCACATTCCAGGCACGTCGCTGAAGCAGTGTCATATCGTTTGAAATATGGATAGCACCACTCGATTTAATGACAACTTGTTTGTGGCCCCGAAATTCCCCAGGAGGCACCCAAGATGGGTCGCCATTGCCCATTGTCTCCTCCGCGCAGTATGTCACCTCAGGGATGAAATGTAATTTAAGAACCTACTTAAGTCCTCTGATTATTGCACTATCAAAAGGAGTCACCTTATTTCTTCGATTCCATCAAAATATGTCACCTTTTGAATTCTTTTATAAACGTAACTAGCTGTAGTTGTTCATTTAATCCGATTAAATCAATGTAGTCTCGGCTCTCCGCTTGAATCCATCAAAAAATGTCACCTATGAGGGCCAAATTATTCGCCACATGTCGAAAATACAAAAAGGCCACCGCAGACTAATGCGAAAAGTCTGAGAGCGAACTACTTTTCAGTCCGAAGGGCTGCACGTGTGCCCAGATAATGATGCTCTGGCCATTGCGTTCGCCTATTTCACCAGACAGAAAACGGGGCCGGAGGTTCATTCCCCCAAAGTCGGCTCCTCCTTGGTCGGTTATTCTTGTCATATGTCAAACAAAGAAATGACTCAAGTCGGAATTTTCTTCGACTATCAAAAATAGTCACCCATCTGCGCCTAACCATCGTATCATGTCACATTTGGCTATCATGATTAGGAACCTTTGCGCCACTAAAATATCAAAACATGTCACTTGAACCATCACAACATGTCACCCCACTCTTGGTATTGCTAGGTGAATCAACATGTTACCTGACCCCTAAACGATATAAACTCCGTTATAAACTTAAATAAAACGGTTTGTAGTAAGAAATCACGCACGGGGCGCGCATCTCAAGCTGAAAGCACCGTGAGTTTCCGGCAAGGCTGCATGAAAGGAGCTAGAAAAGGGTCTATGATCGGCTAAACTCTTGAGTATGAAAGGAGAAGCCGATGAACCCCAAGAAGGAACTGGTCCTGCAGGACGACCTGCAGTCTGCCTGTGTGTCATTTGAACAATGGAGGAGCACCCGCAAGAAAAGGGAGCGCATTCCCGATAGTTTGTGGGCGGTGGCTATGACCCTGTCTCAAACCTATTCCGCCTTCCGAATCGCCAGAACCCTCAGATTGAACTACAAAGAACTCAGAGACCGCCTCCATGCACGCCAGTCGCAGGGCACATCTCCAGAGTTTGTCGAACTCAATGTTGAACGGATGCTCTCCGTGAGCCAGTGCGAGGTAGAGGTCCGATCCCCGGGCGGCTTTGAGATCAAGATCCGAACAGGGTGCCCACTCCCGGCGCAGTTGCCTGAGTTGATCAGCTGTTTTCTGAGTGAGACCCGATGATCCAGATAACTCCCCAGATGCGGATTTTTGTTTGCATTGAGCCGGTTGACTTCAGGATGGGTATCGATGGGTTGTGCCGCCTTTGCCGAAAGGTACTGGGCGTTGACCCGTTTTCTGGCGCTGTTTTTATTTTCCGCAGTAAATCCAAGACTGCCCTGCGTACGGTCAATTATGACGGCCAGGGGTTCTGGATGTGCCACAAGAGGCTGTCGAGCGGACATTTTCACCAATGGCCACAAAACAGCCAAATCGATGCCTTTGAGTTGCAATCCTTGATCTGGAATTTTCAGCCACCGCAGGGTGCGGTCAAGTTTTTTAAAAAATTATCCTGAAGCGCTTAAAAAGTGCGTGCGTTCCGGATTCCACAGTGATAGAACCGCCGCATGGAAACAGTGCTGAGCTATAGAGGAAAGGCGGTTTCGCGGGAAGATGTGGCCTTCATTCGCGCCCTTATCGCCCAAAACCCTGCCGACAGCCGCCGCAAGCTCTCCGTAAAGCTGTGCGAGGCATGGAACTGGGTGCAGGCCAACGGTCGGCCAAAAGATATGGTTTGCCGCTCCCTCATGCTTGAGTTGGAGCGGGCGGGATTTATCGAGCTTCCGCCAAAGAAACAAAATCCTTTCAATCCCCTCGCTGTTAGAAAAAAGCCCGATCTGCCCTATATCGACCAAAGTCCCATGGAGGGAGTTTTGTCCGCACTGCCCGCACCCGTCATTTGTCAGGTGCGTCGGGGACCGTTGGAGCAATTGTTCGAGGGGCTCATCGAGCATTACCATTACCTGGGCTATTGCCGGCCAGTGGGTGAGCATCTCAAGTATCTTATAACAATAGGGGACCGTCCCATTGCATGTTTTACCTGGTCGTCGGCTCCTCGCCACATAGGTTGCCGGGATCGCTTCATCGGATGGTCCCCGGCGATACGCAGGAAAAACATCCACCTGATAATCTACAACAGCCGTTTTCTTTTACTGCCCTGGGTCCGAATCAATCATTTGGCGTCCCATCTGCTGGCGAAGATGGCGAGAAGGATATCGCACGACTGGCAGGAGGTCTACGGTCATCCGGTCCACTTCCTGGAGACCTTTGTCGATACCGAGCGGTTCAAGGGAACCTGCTACCGGGCGTCCAACTGGATACACATGGGGCAGACCACGGGACGGGGCATTCACAACAAAACCCACAAGCCTGCTTGCTCCATAAAGGATGTTTGGGGCTATGCCCTCGATGCGAGATTCCGGGAGAAGCTATGCCGTTAAAGCCTCCCAAGATGGAGATCGATAGGCAAGAGATCGAAGGCTTTCTTACTCGGGCGCAAAGGGACCTTGCACCCGAAGATTTTGCCTTCGTCTCCGGCCTGGTCGGGACCGTACTTTTTCTGAGCGGCATTGTAGAGAAGAAATCGAGCGCCATTGCGCGGCTGTTGCGATGGATGTTCGGTTTCAAGACGGAGACGGCCAGGCAAATATTGAAAGAAGACTCCCCGGACATCCCCCGCTCGGAGCGGTCCCCGACAAAAGGACACGGCAGAAATGGCGCGCAGGCCTATCACGGAGCGATGCGCGTCCCTGTGCCCAATGAAGATCACAAGAAAGGAGACCGGTGTCCCGAGTGTTTGAAGGGCAAGCTCTATCCGATCCGTCCCGAGACGCTCATGCGCTTTTTCGGGACCGCTCCCATTCAAGCGGCGGTCTATCTTCTTGAGAAGTTGCGGTGCAACCTTTGCGGACAAATCTTCACTGCGCAAAAGCCCGCCGAATCCGGCGAGCAAAAATATGATGAGACGGCGGCCGCTATGATGGCGATCACAAAGTATGGCGCGGGACTGCCCTTCAACCGCCTGGAGAAGCTCCAGGCCAACTGCGGCATCCCGCTTCCCGCGTCCACCCAGTGGGACATGGTGGATGGGAGCGCCGAGAAGCTCAAACCGGCCTACACAGAATTTATACGGCAAGCCGCTCAGTCCGACATCTTCTTTCATGACGACACGACCAGCAGGGTCCTATCCTTAAATAAGGACCGCGGAACGGAGGGCGGGCCAAAAGAGAGAAAAGGCGTTTTTACTACCGGGATCGTGTGCAAGAATAGGTCGGATGACAAAACGATAGTGTGCTTTTTTACAGGACACAAACACGCCGGTGAAAACCTGAGCGACCTTCTCAAACAGAGGCTGGCGGAACTCTCCACCCCCATCCAGATGTGCGACGCTCTTTCCAGGAACATGCCCGAAAACCTCAAGGCCATTGTTTGCAACTGCCTGACACATGGCCGGAGAAACTTCGTCGTCGAGTTGAACGCCTTCCCGGAACAGGCTCGGCACGTGATCGAGGTCCTTGCCAAGGTCTACCATCATGACGCCATCGCCAAAGAGCAGTGTATGTCGCCCGAGGAGAGGCTCGGCTTCCACCAAAAAAAGAGCGGGCCTTTGATGGACGAATTGAAAAACTGGATGGAGACGGAGCTGCGTGAAAAGAGGGTCGAGCCCAACTCCGGCATGGGGAAGGCTTTCGAATACATGCTGAAGCGGTGGGAAAAGTTGACGCGTTTTTTGACCGTCGCGGGCGCCCCCCTTGATAACTGTAGCGGACCGGAATGTTAAACGTCCAGACCCGGAATAATAGCACTTTTGGACCCACATTCTCTGGAACTATCCAAACGTCTGGACCCAGATTATACGTTTCTGGACCCACATTATGGGATACTGGACCCACTTTAAATGATACGGACCCACATTATTTGACACAAAGGCTCCAGCCTCGCCTTATGCGATTTCAGGCGCGCATTCAACAACATTGGATTAAAGGACGAAATCCTCTTTTTCAATTGGCGCCTCGACCAAGTCGATCACCTCCGAGTGAAACTCGAAGTCGAACCACTCTTTAATTGGACAAGAGTTCTTTTCCGTGGCCAGTTCTCCACAGAAGTGTGCCAAGACATGAGATCGGCTTCAAAAATCTCGTAACCGTTCACCGGGGCGTGTCAGCGGATAAGAGAAGGTAACCGCTCCTGCCGGAAGAACGCGG
>JBMFHI010000134.1:0-8461 GCA_049976905.1 Syntrophobacteraceae bacterium
CCTGGGAGAGCTGCTCGGCGCCGGCACTGAGTTCCTTGCTGCCTCCGGCCACCTGGTTGGCCACGGTTTGAATGGTAGTAACGATCCCGGTAAGGCCTTCGACCATCTCGGACATCGCCTGCATGAGCTTATCGTCGCCGCAACGCTGCGTAACATTTACCATGAGGTTTCCGGAAGCGATTTGCTCAGCGGTCGTGGTAATTTCGACCATGGCGCCGATCAACATATTCAGATTGTTTTTGATCGTGTTGAAATCGCCTCTGTACTCCTCGGTGATCTTGGGGGGCAATTCGCCCCTGCTGATTTTAGCCATGCAGTCGGCCGCCACATTGAGGGGGCCCACGACGGCATCCAGGGTATTGTTTACCCCCTCGGCTATTTGGCGATAGCCGCCGTCGTGGTTTTGGACATCGGCGCGCCTGGCGAGGTTGCCTTCCACGGCCGCATGAGACAGGGCGTTCATATCCTCTATCAATTGTTTAATGTTGTGCATACATTTGACGATTGCCGGAATTATTACGTCCTTTTCGCTCCTTTTGCCTGCTTTCTCCAGTTGCTCAAGGGCCGTAGTCTCCCCCAGGGACAGCTCGGTAAAGATCGCGGTTATTGCGAGCAAGCGGTCCCTTACCAGGTTGGTAGCTTCCGAAACGGAGGCAAAAAGCCCGGAATAATTTCCTTCAACCCTTCTGGTGTGGTCGTTTACCGCCATGTTTGTAAGCACGCCGTTACACTCCACAAGGCCGCCCAGACCGTCGATACAGTTATTGACGCTGTTTTTTAGCTTTGCGAATTCGCCTTTGTAATCCTCGTCGATCCGGGGGGGCAACTCACCCCTGCCGATCTGATCGACACGATCGGCAGCCGCTTGCAAAGGGCCGACGACGGCATTGAGGGTATTGTTTACCCCTTCGACTATTTCGCGAAAGCCGCCCTGGTAGAGTGTCACGTCCACGCGCCGGGCGAGGTTTCCTTCGGCCGCGGCATGCGTAAGCGCATTCATCTCATCTATCAGCCGCCGGATGACTTGCATGCATTTTATGGCTGTGGGGAGAATGACATCTTCGTCGCTTCGGCGGCCCATTTTTTCATAGACGCCAAGATCGCAGGTGTCTCCAAGCGAGAGGTTGTTAAAAATCCTTGTTACGGCCAGAAGCCTTTCCCGGACCATGTTGGCAGCCTCGGAAACCGATCCGAAAAGCCCCGCGTATTTTCCCTCGATCTTCCTGGTGTGATCGTTTACGGCCATCCTTTCAAGCACAGCGAGGCACTCCTGCAGGCCTCTCAAGCCTTGAAGCCAGGAATTGAGGTTTTCCTCGATCTGTTTAAAATCGCCCCGCGAATTAGACAGGATTTCCTCGGGGACCTCTCCCGCGACGATCCTGGCAACGCAGTTTCCCACCCTTTCGAGCGGGGCACTCACCTCGCCTGCGATCCAGTTTAGATCCTCGGCAACCGGTCTGAATTCGGAATTGACCTTTTGGCAATCGCATCGGACACCAAGTTTTCCCGCAGCAATGGACTCGGCCAGAGCTTTGGTTTCCGCGCGAAGCGATCTTAGAGCTGCGCCGAAATTTTGGATCAACAGAAAGCCGAGCAGCAAGGAGGCCAGCACGCCCAAAAAAGCGGCGGCAACCAAAACAGCCGACACGGATGAACCGGCCGAAACGTTGGGCTCGGCCAGTTTGGCAAGGATTTTTGCAGCGGGGAAAAACAATTTTTGCCCCTTCGCGGCAGCCTGAAAAATCCGGGAATCCAGGCCGCTCACCCTCGGATCGCTTGGGGCGAGGCCGGAAGCCAGGAGCTTATCTTTTTGGGTGGAAAGGCTCACGACCTGGCCGACCTGCTTTTCCCAAGCTTGCAGAAGACTTGCCAACTCTTTTCCAATCGCGGCGTTGCTCGTTGACGAGTGGGAGGAAAGATAAGATTTCCAGGCCGCATCGATTTGCTGCAACGATCGGCCTATTTTTGCATAGGCATCCCCTCTTGTCCCAGGCCCGAGGAGGCCGGGATCAAGCAGACCGGACTGTGCGGCAAGCAAAACGTTCTGGGCCTGGCTTACGCGGGCCAGAGAACTGATTTGCTCCCGGCTGCGCGCGATTTTTGCGATTCCGCGATAGCCTGCCCACGCAGTACACAGAAGGATCGCTAAAACAATAGAAATTGCCCCCGCGATTTTGGTTCCCATCTTTACGTTGTTAGACATTTCCCATCCTTTCTCCTATTCCGGATCAATGAGGCGCCGAAGCGCCGCCTTCCGGCGTGGTCATTTTTAGTACCAATGAATCGACAATTTTAGGGATATCCACTATCAGGGCAACGGTACCGTCACCCAGGATGGTCGTACCCGAAACGGCACGCACATTCCGATAGAGTTTTCCAAGGTTTTTGATGACTGTCTGGTGCTGCCCGACCACTTTATCCACGACAAGGCCGATTTTGCCTTCGGAGGTCTGGGCAATTACGATCTGCTCGACCGGCGGAGACGGCGCATCCGTTGAGAACAAATCCCGCAATCTGATATAGGGGACGAGGTTGTGCCGGATAAAGGTCAGATGTCTGCCATTGTCTTTGGCGGCGTCCTGCCTGGTAAGTTCTATGCATTCTTCGACGAAAGAAAGAGGCAAAACGAAATAGCCCTCGCCGACCTTTACAAGCAGACCGTCTATAATCGCCAGGGTTAAGGGGAGTTTAAGAGTTATGGTGGTTCCAAGACCTTTGGGACTACATATTTCTATCGAGCCGCCCATGGAGTCGATGGCGCGTTTTACAACGTCCATGCCGACACCGCGTCCCGAAACGCTGGTGACCTGTTTGGCGGTAGAAAAGCCCTGGGCAAAGATTAAAGAAAATATCTCCTTTTCCGACAACTGGGAATCGGGTTGGACCAATCCCTTTTCGATCCCCCTGGCCAGTATGGCTTCCGGATCGAGCCCGGCGCCGTCATCGGCGATCTTTACCAGCACATAAGCACCCGAATGGTGCGCAGACAAGTGCAGAGTCCCTTTTCTGTTTTTTCCGCGACTCACCCTTTTTTCGGGCGCTTCGATGCCGTGATCCAGGCTGTTTCTAATTATGTGCACCAGGGGATCTTGCAGCCGTTCTATAACGGTTTTATCCAGTTCGACCTGCGAGCCTTCGGTGGTAAGAACGACCTCTTTGGAAAGTTCGGCGGAAAGGTCCCTAACGAGACGACTGAATTTGTTGAAGGTCGCCCCTATGGGAACCATGCGCAGGCTCATCGTGTTGTCGCGAAGCTCGGAGGTAAGCCGGTCGACCTGTTCGGCGATCAACCGCAGTTCGGGGAATTTTTTCGACCTGGCCAATTGTCTAAGACTTGCCTGTACGGTTACAAGCTCGCCCACAAGATCGACCATGGAATCAAGCTTGGCGGCCGGAACCCTTACGGAGGCCGTAGACTGCTCCCCCCGGTCTTTTTTCTTCTCTACAATCTCGCTCAGATGCTGCTGCTCCATGAGAGCGACCCGCACCTTGCCGGGACTAACCACACCCTCCTCGACGAGCATCTCTCCGAGCCGTTTTTGTTTGCCAAGCACCAGGCTTACCTGCTCGGGAGTAGCGTCTCCCGTTTCGACAAGCATTTCTCCAAGCCTTTTTCGAGGCACGTCTTCAAGGTTTGAGTTCTCGCAGATCGTCTCGATTTTGAGCTCGCAGTCATCTTCGACGAATATGAAGACGTCTTTTAGGGCATTAATGTCCGCGGGGGTCGACAGTATGATGCCCCAAGACGTGTAGCACTCCTCGGGGTCCATGTCCCACAGATCGGGCATGGCGTCGACGTCGGCGGTTATGCGGCACGTGCCAAGAGTGCGAAGGTCCTGGAGCAACAGAGCGGGGTTGACTCCCCTGTTGAAGATATCCCGATTGGGACGAAAGAAGATTCGGTAAGTGGTGACAGGGGAACTATCGGGCAAATGTTGCTCACAGGGGTTGGCGCAAGAGAGTTCCTGGGGTTCACGATCCGACTCCGCGGGGGTCTGAGCGCTTTTTGGGGAACTGGTAAACGGGACAAGAAGCTCTCGCAGGGCCGCCAGGATCTCGTCTGCCCGTTTGTTTGAAAGCAAGGGATCGGGATCGTCCAGCATGGTTTGGATAAGATCGGCCGAGGAGAGGACAAGGTCGACGAGCTTTGCGCCGACGGTGACATTACCGGTGCGAAGGACCTCCAGGACATCTTCGAGCTTGTGAGCAAAGGAGGCAATCTCTCCATACCCCGACATCGCTCCAGAGCCTTTGAGCGTGTGCAAACACCGGAAGAGCCGGCCTATTTCCCCACTTTCCCCGGGAGCCGTCTCCAGAACCAGCAGGGCGGCTTCGAATTCCGCGAGCAGTTCGCCGGCCTCGGTCCTAAAGGTTTCCGTGAGGCCGTTATTCATCCCAGCACCTTCCTTGCAACCGCGAGCACCTGTTCGGGCCTTAAGGGTTTTGCTATCCAGCCCGTGGCCCCAGAGGCTTTGCCCTGGAGTTTTTTCTCCCGCCCGGACTCGGTGGTAGTCATTATGAACGTGTTGCTCATTGGTTACCTTTCTCAAAGCCAAGAGCGTGCAAGTATCCCGTGTCCCGGGCAAACCGCATGAACTCATCCGAAAAATTCTCCGCGATTGAAACCCGCCTGCCCGATTTGGCGGAAGAATTAAGAGCAGCACATAGCAGTTGCAGAAAGGAGGTATCGACTTTGGTAACCATTTCAAGGTCCACGCGGAGAGCTTCGCTTTTTTCAAGCCCCTCAATCAGTACGTTTTGAAGCTCTTTGGCATATTCGACGCTACACTCACCTTGAAGCTTCAAGATCATTTCCTCGCCGCTCCGGCACAACTCGCAAATCATTTGCGCTCCTTGACAGAAAATCCATGGGCCTGCCGCAGCGAACGGTTTCGCGGCAAACGCGGTATGGGAACCCGGGAGGGTATTTTTGAAATACTCACCGAATGATTGACAAAAACAGCGGCATTTTGGACCGATTTGGAAAAACCGGGCTTGAGCAGAGCCGTTAATCTCAGGTGTTAAAGCCACAGCAGATATCTTTCCTATTACAACTTGCCCGCTGGAATTCCAAATCAGCTTGAAAACCACTATCCGGTTGGTGAAGCATGCCGCGGGCATACATTGGCTCTCACACAAAAAACCGGACCAACAACATCGCGCATCTACTTTTGGAGATAGTTGACCGGACTATTCGGAAGGCAGCGGCTTAAACTTGAGATCTTTTTCACGGCTATTGAAATCTCTTCGATTTTTCGGAAACCGGGGGTGAAACATTTTTTAAAAAGCTGACTGGCGCAGGAAAGACGGGGAGCGGATTTTTTACGAGAACCGGGCGGCACAGGCCGGATAGATGCGCGGAGCGCACGGTCCGGCCTGCCCATTTTTCGATAATTTCCTGGTCCCGGGTAACTTTCAGAAAAGATCGGCGAGGTTTCGCCTCGGCCTGTTCTTCCAATTTCCACGGTGATAGGCATAGGAGGCAAGAATCGGCACGGCGATCGTACCTTCGCAAAACACCATCTGGTCGTTTCCGGAATCGACCTTGCCCCAGGATCTGGCTTCCTTTAGAGTCGAACTCGAACAGGCCCCGTCTCTTACATCGGCAACCGTGATCTGGATCGCGTACTTGTGCATCGGGACTTCCTTTCCCAGCACTTCCGCGCAGATGACCACGTCCTGTATAAAATTTTTAGGCACTCCGCCGCCTATGATCAAAAGCCCGGTATCGGAGGCATTTATCTTTATCTGGGTAAGCTCGCGGAAGTCCTTTACCGAATCGATGGAGACATGTCCCGAAGGCCTTTCGGTCTGATGCTGCACCAGGCCGAACCCTGCGCTCGAATCCGAAAAGGCCGGACAGAAGATGGGAACCTTGTTTTCGTAGGCGCACTGGATGAGGGAGTTTTTCTTTTTCGAATTGGAAACCAGGTATTTACCCATCTCTTTTATGAACTGGCGGGAGGAATAAGCACCGGGGGGCAACGCGTCGGCGATCTTTTTTACCGTGGAGTCACACTCCTGCAGTTGATTTTCATCTATGAAGGTATCGTATATCCTGTCGACATAAGCCCCTCTTAAGACGGAATCGTCAATATCCGTGCCGCCCTTGTAGTGCTTGAAACCGATTGCCTCGAAAAAATCCATATCCACTACGCTCGCCCCGGTCGAGACCACGGCGTCTATCATATTATAGCGGATCATGTCGGTGTAGACGTTCATGCAACCGCCCGCGCTGGTGCTGCCTGCCAGAGTGAGCACTATGGTGGCGGCCCTGTCGCTCACCATACGGTCGAAAATCATCGAGGCCGAGGCAAGCTCCCTGGCGCTAAAAGACATCTTACTCATCGCTTCGATCAGTGGCACCGAGTTAAAACCCGCAATGTCGATATGTTCAATTGGTTCTTTGAGAAGGTCGCTTTTGAGCATTGTTTTGAAACGCTCCTTTCGTATTTTTAAAAATTTGGCATCGTTTTTCCAAAGAGGCTGGGCACGTTACAATATATCACTTTTCAAATCCAGCTTTTAAAGTCGATAAGGCCTCAGGGGCTTGCGATTTTTGCGATCATGGCCAAATCCGGCTCAGACATCCCATCTTATCCCAAGTTGTTTTTGAGACAACCATTTTGCGAACGCTTCCGGGCTCCGCAGTCCTCCCCGACAGGTCTTGAAGCGGTCGACTTAGCTTAATTTGCCTCACGCGAAGACGCGAAAACAAGCGAAAAAGCTTCCCGCCAGAAGGGAGGCAGAGTTAAATCTCTTGGCGGCTTTGATTTGTCCGACATCCTGTCGGCAGGGAAGCAATTGGTCGGAGAAGCGCCGGGCCGGTTTCTCCCCAAGGCTTGAAAGCACCTCCAGGGGATTTGGGAAAGGATTGTCTATGACAGCACAGGTTCCAGGCCATTTTCTCTAAACCGTTAATTTATATTTTTCGCCAGTGTAGAGTAGTTTCGGATTTTAGTGTAAATACATTCAGATTCGGTTATCCGTTTCTCCGCGTGATGAGGTAAGGCATGAAAAAGATCATCCTCTACATTGCCCTGGGGTTGGCCGCATTTATTTTGCCACAGGCTCATCCTGCCCGCGCCGACATATGGTCGGCCGCCACGATCGAAAAAGTACAACGCGCAACGGTCACAATCTATATCCTCAATGAGACGGGAAAACCGATCGCCCAGGGCAGCGGATTTTTTTTCCAGGAAGCCGGGCATGTGGTAACCAACTATCATGTTCTTGGTAAGGCCGCAGCAGCCGTGGTTAAGACTTATAACGGCACTTTGCGCAAGGTCGAAGCCATTATTGCAAAGGATGGGCGAGACGACCTTGTCGAGGCCACAGTGGAGCCCGGCCGCACTCCGGCTGTTTGCCTTAGGCCGGCAGACACAGAGCCCAAGGTCGGAGACCCTCTCATGGTTGTAGGAAGTCCTTTGAATCTCGCCAAAGTGACGAGCAAGGGCAATATATTGGAAATTGTGGTCATGCCGAAATTGGGGAAATGCATAGTCCACGATGCGAGGGCTTTTCACGGTTCAAGCGGCAGTCCCGTGGTTAACCCCGCCGGAGAAGTGATCGGGATAGAAACCGCCGGGGTGGTCTCCAGGCCCGATATGGATTACGCCATCCCGGTGGCACGGTTTTCCGGCATGAGTTCGTGCTACCGGGAATTAAAAACCCCCGGAGGCGCTCATTAGCTCGAAGGATTTTTCTCCCTCTTTTGGAACAAGTCTTTAGATATGTTTTGAGGCCGCAGTCCTTGGGTGTCTTTGATATGGACAAGCCAGCCGCCAGGTTCCATAATAACGATACAAAGCGCCCCCAGGGGGCGAGTGATAAAACTCTTTCTTTGGTTTTCTAAGTTTGTGGAAACATTTGAGATAGGCAACTTTTACATAACAGTCGACAAACCTGGCGCCCGCAGCTATTCGAAGGTAAGTTACCCTCTGCGATACGGGCGTCTTGGCGAGCTTAAGACCCCGGAGCATCTTTTTGAGTTCAACTTAAACGGGGAATTAAAGTTTATAACCGGCAGGGGCAAAGACTGGCCCAGCCCTTCCGAGTGGCTTAAAAGAACCGTCACGGGCAACTGGGTCTATTATTCTACGGGCGGCTACGACGGCCCCTATGACTGCCTGGGCGAATATTACCTCCCCTGCCTTTCCTATCCCAGCAACAACATCAATTCGTGCGACCCCTTTGAAGACCGTGCCGTGACCTCGGCGATACATGCCTGGGGTTCGGTGCACGAGGAGTTGACAAAGCTCGATCCAAGCCTTTTGCCGGAAAATATCGCAAAATTTCTGGCCCAGTTGCAAGCAAACCCTCCGGGCGCTCTACGCAGGAAAGCCGAGGGTATCCGCGAAATAATCGGCGACAGCGTAACGGTTCTTCCCCCCGATACGCGGCATGTGGACTACGATATTATCCCTCTTATCGTAGCCGATGGATGTCTATACAGATGCGC
>JBMFHI010000135.1:0-8433 GCA_049976905.1 Syntrophobacteraceae bacterium
CTACTGGCACGAACCCGACACTCTCTTTATATCCGTACACCAGGACGGGCGCACACTCTATCCCGGAACGGGTTTTATTTCCGAGTACGGAGGCCCCAATGCCGCAGGGACAACGATCAATTTGCCGCTGCCTCCCCGTACCTCCGAGGAGGGCTTTCTATACGTGCTCGAAAACGCGATACTGCCAATTCTTGAGGAATTCAAACCTGAGCTCATTATAAATTCCGCCGGCCAGGACAATCATTATTCCGACCCGATAACGGATATGAATTTTTCGGCCCACGGCTATGCGGAACTAACCAGCCGCCTAAAGCCTCACATAGCCGTGCTCGAAGGCGGCTATTCCATTGAGAGCGCACTGCCCTACATGAATGTGGGGATCATCCTGGCGCTTGCAGGGCTCGATTACAGCCAAATCGGCGAACCCGACTACGAACCCGAAAAACTCAGGCAGGGACCCGATATAACGCGAAAAATCGAAAAGGTGGTGGAGGAATCCCTAAAAATTTGGAAGCAAGGCCCGCAAATCCGACAAAATAACCGCAACCAGGACAAACTCTTTACCCGGGAGCGCCACATCTTCTACGATACCGACCGCATAATCGAAACCCAAAGAGAAATTGTCCGGGCTTGTCCGGACTGTGGGGGACTGCTCGTAATAGATTCGAGCGCCGACAGGGGCAGTAGAATTCTTGCAGTCCATATACCGCGCAAGGCCTGCGCGAAATGCCGGGAAGCCGGCTACCAAAAATTTGATTCGACCGGCAGGGAAGACTTTGACCGGATTTTTATCCAGGACCGTACCACGGACGAATATTTTTTCAAAAAATGAAACCACTTTTTATAAAGAATTTTACATTGGAACAACTCGAGGCATGGGTAGTCTCGCAGGGGGAAAAGCCCTTCAGAGCCCGTCAGCTCTATAAACACCTCTATGCGAGAAATATCTCTAACTGGAGTGAATGCACGGACTTAAGCCGATCTTTCTGCGCCAGGCTCCAATCTGAGGCATGCCTTCACCCGCTTACCGTTTCCCGCATCGATGAGGCGAGCGATGGAACCCGCAAGTATCTGTTCAGGCTCCATGACGGCAATTTCATCGAATCGGTACTCATTTCCGATCCGCCGAGGTGTACCCTTTGTGTATCGAGCCAGGCCGGGTGCGCATTGGGTTGTAAATTCTGCATGACCGGGACTACAGGGCTAAAGCGCAACCTGGAGACTGCCGAGATAGTCGATCAGGTATGTCAGAGCCTTCGAGACGAAAAATTGGGGCCAAAGATAAACAGCCTCGTGTTCATGGGAATGGGGGAGCCTCTTGCCAATTATGAGGAGGTCCTGCGCGCGCTATCGATTATAACGGACCCAGACGGCCTTATGTTTTCCCACCGCCGTGTAACTGTTTCGACCGCGGGGCTTGTCCCCCAGATGCGCCGTCTTGGAGCTGCAACGCCGGTAAATCTTGCAATAAGCATCCATGCGCCAAACGACGCGCTGCGAGACCAACTCATGCCGATAAACAGGAGATACCCGCTTGGCGAGCTTATGGGGGCATGCCGCGAATATCCCCTTCAGACAAGAAAACGCATCACCTTCGAATACCTTTTAC
The DNA here is from genome assembly GCA_049976905.1 of Syntrophobacteraceae bacterium. Lineage (GTDB taxonomy): Bacteria > Desulfobacterota > Syntrophobacteria > Syntrophobacterales > Syntrophobacteraceae > SbD1. The sequence continues at coordinate 1,610 of JBMFHI010000135.1, forward strand.
TCGAGGGCGTAAACGACACGGCGGCCCAGGCCAGGGAACTCGCAAGGCTTGTGCGGGGAGTTCGCGCCAAAATTAATCTCATCGCCTTCAACCCCCATCCCGGCTCACTCTACCGGCGTCCATCCCAGGAAAAGATCCTCGCCTTCCAAGATGTCTTGCGAAATGCGAATCTTACTGCGATAATCCGTAAGAGCCGGGGGAGTGAAATAAGCGCTGCTTGCGGCCAGTTGGCGGGAGAAAAGCGTCTGGCCCCAGAGGAGTGGAGTCGCGTCCCGTAGATTCGAAGCTATTGTCAATCAAGACGGCAGGCAAAAGAGAAGCCGGCCCTGCATTTTCGGAACTACTGGAATAACTTGCAGCTTGAGGTGATGACATTGACGTTAGGCCCTGATTTTAGTAAACAAAACGGATTGATTCCGGTAATCGTTCAGAGCTTTGAGACCGGAAGAGTTCTTATGCTCGCGTATATGAACGAAATAGCTTGGGAAAGGACTGTGGAGACCGGCAAGGCCCACTACTGGAGCAGGTCGAGGCGCAAGCTCTGGATGAAGGGTGAAGAGTCGGGAAATGTCCAGTTCGTGCGGGAAATCTCTATCGACTGCGATGCGGACACTCTCCTTCTCAAGGTTGACCAGGTGGGAGGAGCGGCTTGCCATACAGGTTTTGAAAGCTGCTTTTACCGTTTTTTGAGCAATGGGCAGTTTGAAGAGCGGGGAAGTCGAGTCTTCGATCCCCGGGAGGTCTACAAAAAGTGAAAGAGTTGCTAAATCTTGGGATTCCCAAGGGCAGTCTTCAGGAATCCACTATCAGGCTTTTCCAGCAGTCAGGCTGGAAGATATCGCTCTCGGAGAGAAATTATTTTCCGGAGATAAACGATCCTCAAATAAGTTGTTCGATCTGCCGCGCGCAGGAAATGTCGCGCTACGTTGAACACGGCACCTTCGATGCCGGCCTTACAGGCCGCGACTGGATTATGGAAAACGATTCCAGCATTCACGTGGTTGCCGACCTGATTTATTCCAAGGTGAGTCAGAGACCGGCCAGATGGGTCCTTGCGGTACCCATGGATTCGCCCGTGCAGCGTGAAGAGGATCTGGAAGGCAAAAAAATCGCAACCGAACTGGTCAATTTCACCCGCAGGCACTTTGAGTCCAAAGGCATAAAGGTGGAGGTGGAATTTTCCTGGGGAGCAACGGAAGCCAAGGTCATCTCGGGTCTTTGCGACGCCATTGTGGAGGTAACGGAGACGGGGTCGACCATGCGTGCAAACGGCCTGAGGATCGTTTGCGAGCTGATGCAGTCAAACACGCAGCTAATTGCCAACAAGGATGCGTGGAACGATCCCTGGAAACGCGACAAGATTGAACACATAGCGCTTCTGCTAAAGGGGGCTCTGCGCGCCGAAGGCCTCGTGGCTCTCAAGATGAATTCTCCAAAGGCAAAAATAGAAGAGATCGTAAAGATTCTTCCCAGCTTGAATGCTCCGACCATCGCCGGTCTTTACCAATCCGACTGGCTTTCGGTTGAAACCGTGGTATCCAAAAACCAGGTTCGGGAACTCATACCAGAGTTGATAAAGAAAGGCGCGCAGGGGATCATTGAGTACGCCCTTAACAAGGTGATCTAAAATGAGACGGCTTCCGCTTTTTTACGCAGTTCTGATGGCGGTTTTTCTGGCCTCGGGGTGCGCTTCCATGAAACGACACGCCGGACTTTCGGCCGACCAGCTAAAAGAGCTGGGACAAAAGGCCCTGGCGGCCCATGACACCGGAACCGCGTTGAAATTTCTAACTCAAGCGGAGCAAAAAGAACCCAATGACGCCTCGATACAATACGATCTTGGACTGGCCTACAACCAGCGCGATCTTTTGGCCCAGGCCATAGAACATATGCAAACGGCCATTAAACTCAAGCCGGACTACCCGGAAGCCTGGAACACACTTGGTTCCCTGTTTGCCACCAACGGACAGTTCGATCTTGCCAGGGCAGCCTTCGAGAAGGCTCTAACCGACCCCTTCTACCAGACGCCCCAGGAGCCGGCCTATAACCTGGGGCAGCTCTACCAGGAGCGTGGCGACAATCAAAGAGCGCTCTCCTATTACAGGAAGGCTGTCAAACTCGATCCGCAGTCTGCCGCGGCATGGTTTCAAATAGGCAATATTTTGGAACACTCGGGCAACATCGAAGAAGCAAGGAAAGCTTATAAAAGCGCGGTGCGCGAAGCGCCCAGCATGGCTCAGGGTTATCTTCGCCTTGGTATTTTGTACTATCGGGCCGGCAACATCAAGGAAAGCGCCGGCTATTTCAGCCTGGCCGAAAGGTTTGCCCCCGAAAGCGACGTGGCCGAAAAGGCCCAGAGCTATCTAGACAAGATCAACACCGCAGCGCCGGTTGCAACGCCGCGCCGCCACTACCTGCCCTCGCGCCTTAATGAAATCGAAAACAGCCAAAACGGGCAACCAAACACGGCTGCCCCTTCCTTTGGCGGGCAAAGTGCCCAGGCCCCGTCAACGACCCCGGCAAACACGCCCGCGGTTAAAGCGCCAAACCGCTGGCGCTATGTCGTAAAGATTGGGTCCTTTTCCGACAGGGCCAAGGCCGAAAGCATGAAAGAAAACCTTTGCGCCAAAGGCTTTAGCGCACTTGTCAGCCACGGAGCCGGGAATGTGTTCCTTGTCGAGCTGGAGCCGGTTGATAAGTTTTCTCAAGCCGCAACCCTTGAGACGCAGATCGCAGGGCTGACACACTGCTCGCCCACGATCATTAAAATTCCGGCGAGATAGGCGAAAAACTCCAGTGATTTGCAAAAGACTTGAACGGTTGAGCTCCTTTATCGCCATGGACGTGCTCGAACGCGCCCAGCAGATGGAGCGGGCCGGCCACTCCATAATTCATCTGGAAGTGGGCGAGCCTGATTTCAATACCCCCGAGGCCATAAAAAAATCGGCTATCGAGGCTCTTGTCGCGGGACAAACCCATTACACTCACAGCCTGGGCGCCCCTGAGCTAAGAGAGGCCATCTGCGAGCACTACGAACGTACTTACGGTGTGAAGGGCCTGGAACCCGAGCAGGTAATAGTGACCTCGGGGACCTCTCCAGCTTTCCTGGTGGCCATGGGCGCCTTTTTGGAACGTGGCGATGAGGTCATACTCTCAAATCCTCACTATCCCTGCCATCCCAACTTCGTACGTTTCCTGGAAGCCGTGCCGGTGATGGTTCCAGTCTACGAACAAGACGGCTTTCAGTACTGTTTCGAATCCATAAAGGCCGCAATTACCTCACGGACCAAAGCCATTTTTATAAATTCACCGGCAAACCCGACCGGAAATCTTCTCGATGCCGCCAGGATGGCCGAGATCGCCGATACCGGCAAGATGGTCCTAAGCGATGAAATCTACCACGGCCTTGTCTATGAAGGGCGCGCCCATTCGGCGCTCGAGTTTACCCGAAACTGCATCGTATTTAACGGTTTTTCCAAGCTCTTCGCTATGACCGGCTGGAGGCTCGGATACATGATAGTCCCTAAGCAAATGGTGCGGCCGATACAGAAAATGATGCAAAATTTTTTCATCTGTGCCAATTCGCTCTCCCAGGCCGCGGGCTGCACCGCTCTAAAAGACCCCACAGTAGCCCGGGACATCGCCACTATGCTTGCAACCTACAATGAGCGCAGAAAATACATGGTCGCCCGCCTGAGACAAATGGGCTTTGGAATAACCGTAGAACCCACGGGCGCCTTCTACGTTTTCGCCAATGCACGCCGGTTTACCGACGACACTTACGCCTTTGCTTTCAAGATTTTGGAAAACGCCAGGGTCGGCATCACCCCGGGGGTTGATTTCGGCTCAAATGGTGAAGGCTACGTCCGCTTCACCTACGCCAACTCCCTGGAGAATATAAGGCAAGGGCTCGATAGGATCCAAGGCTACATCGAAAACCGGAGGAACAAAATATGAACCAGGAATCGGGAGCCAATCCCGACCATTCGCAAGTTTGTGAGCTTGCAATATCCTCTGCCGAATTCATCACTTCGGCTTCACGCTGCGGACAGTATCCGAGCTCGGATTTGCCCGAAATGGCCTTCGCCGGCCGCTCCAATGTAGGCAAATCCTCTCTTATCAACTGCCTGGTGCAAAGAAGGAAACTTGTTCGCACAAGCCGCACTCCGGGCCGCACCCAGTTAATTAACTTTTTTCAAATAAACTCCGCTTTCATGTTCGTCGATCTTCCCGGGTACGGGTATGCGAAGGTATCCGAAAGCGTTCGCGCCACCTGGGGACCGATGGTAGAGACCTATTTGACTTCCCGCGCAAATCTTCGCGGAATTGTTCAGATAATGGATTTGCGCCACCCGCCGACTCCTGAGGACCTAAGCCTTTGGAACTGGCTAAGGGACAAAAATATCCCCGCCGTACCTATTCTTACCAAGGCCGATAAATTGTCTCGAACTAAATGGAAACCACTGCGTCAAGCCGCGGGCAGAATCCTCGGGATAGCACCTTCCGAGTTCATTTTGTTTTCGGCCGAAACCAAACAGGGCCGAGAGCAACTGCTTCTTAAAGTTAAGGAACTCATGGCGCTCTGAGTTTTTTCCCTCTTTTAAGGATTGCCGAGCCTATGCGTAGACTAAAGGACTATTCCCAAAAGGAATGGCTTAGAAATAAACCGCTCGATCACTTTCTCATACAGTTTGCCAATGACGGTCTCCAGCGCTTTTTTAGAGCGATGCGCCCAAGGGAGCTCAAGACGTTTTTGGAAAACTGCGCGCACCTGCAAGGTAAGACCATCGGCCTGGTTATAGCCTATGAGCAGCCATGGACACTTGACTGGCTTTTAAGAGCGGCTTCGCGCAACATCGCCGACACGACGCTGCTGGTATTTGACAACTCACGCAAAAAATCCTCACGCCTTGCAATCGAGAGAGTCTGCCGGCAAGCCGGCGCTCCTTACCTGGGGCTGCCGCCAAATCCCACTAAACACCCCAACCGTTCTCACGGCATGGCCATGACCTGGGTGTTTCATAATGTGGTCAAAAAAATACGCCCAAGGGCTTTTACTTATATCGATCATGATCTCATTCCGATGGGAACAATCCAAATGGGCCCCATCCTTGGAGAGCAACCCTGTTATGGCTTACCAAATGTTAGCCCCTGGGGGTGGTCGCTTTGGGCAGGGTATTGCTCCTATAATTTCTCTGTTGTGGCCGATCTGCCGTTAAACTTTCTAAATGATTTTTCCAATGGCCTCGATACAGGCGGGCGAAACTGGCACTGCCTCTATAGAAACTTCGATTCGGCCCGTTTACGCTCGGCCAGCGTGGAAAGAGTCTGCCTAAAAGACCCCCTCGATGGCGCAAATCAGGACCTCAGCGTTGTGGACAAAAGCTGGTTACACCTTGGAGGGGCCAGTTACCACCAGGGATTCCGCTCCCAGAGACCCTTTTTCGAACGTATCGCCGCAGCCAGCGACCAGGGGGCTACATTGTCGACACTCTTAGCGGCCCCTCACGCGTAAAAGCGGCAGTCACCCTATAATCCTCTGCTTTAGAAGCTCTGCCAAAACATGCAACTCCCTTTTGCGTTTTCTAAACGAGCGTTGCAACCTTTTGGTGCGCACTAAAAGCTGATTAAGAAAACTTCTCCTCCCCTTTCTTGCTTCCTCGATCAACTCGAGGACTCTTTTGGGGTTGCCGGCAAGCTCGCTCAAGTCGTCGTCGGAGAATTTTTTCAACCGGCGGCTGAACTCGAAGCTGTCGCACCAATAATGGAGCAACTCCTCCTCACAGGTTTCAACCCGCATGCCCCAGCCTTGAAAAATATAGCAGAAAGCAACCTGTTCCACCCACTCCATTGCAAGGGGAATCTTTCTGCAAAGCATGTCGCACATACGCAGTACTTGATCGAGAACATCGGGATTCATCGTGGACGGAAGTCCGATAACACCTGCATTATACATCCAGAACTGCTCAACAGGGACGATTGGCAGCCCCTCTTTTTCGATAAGATCGGTTTGTTCAAGAACCGCACGGTACTGGGGAAAAAAGCGATCAGAAAGTTGATGCTCACGTTTATGCATTACCGCACAACCGGCTTGAAGGGATTCATATATTTTTGAAGGACTATGCATCCAGAAAGTGTCGCTATCCACGAGAACCACGTGCCTCTCACCTTTTTTATACACACTCCTGAGAAGCTCAATTTTCGCACGGTGAGTGAAACCATAAGGACCTCTCCAGCTTTTGATACCACTTTTATCCAGCAGTACCGGCTCAACGGGAAGCTTTTTAAATTCGTCGGGACTGTCGGTATAAACAAGAATTTTGTCTGGGACCGATCCCATTTGCACAAGAGATAATATACTTAGAACAGCCTGCCTTCTAAATTGCCAACTGCCGTAAGCCAAATAAACAAGCATCGACCCCTCATTCATATAGATTAAGCCCTCCAGGTAGAAGAAAACGTCCCCAATACAGTTAGCAGGCCAAAATAATTAACTATTGAATTTATCATAAGAAAAAGATCCCTTATCCGACCTTCTATTGGAAATAAACCCGTAACATTTTAATCTACAACATCTTGAGACCTTTGTTCACTAAAAAACAATACAGTCATGTGGACTAGCCGCCGATCGAGGAAGACGCAAGCGGGTAGCCCTTGCCGATCGGTTTTTTTCGTCCTTGCGAAGGTATTGGCCAAGAGGCCAACCTTCCCTATTGGGTTGGCCCTTCTAATCACAAGTTGACTTCAGGTAATCGTTCACCGGGGTTGAATGCCGATCAATTTTTTAGCTTGCGTTCGAAACCATAATAAGCTATTCCATCATG
>JBMFHI010000136.1:0-8218 GCA_049976905.1 Syntrophobacteraceae bacterium
ATTTTCGCGTCCCCTCGTTCCAAGTGCAAAAGACCTGGACAGGATTACAGGATTTACAGGATTTTAAATGCGCAACCCCGGCCAGGGTTTTAGCTCTTTCTTTTTCCCAATTCTGTTAATCCTGTAATCCTGTAATCCTGTCAAAAGATTTTCGCGCCCCCTCGTTCCAAGTGCAAAAGCCCTGGACAGGATTTACAGGATTTACAGGATGTCAAATACACAATCCTGTCACTTTATTCCAAGTACATCGCTCATTTCGTATATGCCCTGGGGTTGGCCGACAACCCATTTGGCCGCGCGAACCGCTCCCCGCGCAAAATTGTCACGGTTGTGAGCCTTATGGACCAGTTCTATCCTCTCGCCAAGCGAGGCGAAAATAACGGTATGCTCCCCAGTGATATCTCCGCCGCGGATAGTCTGAATTCCGATTTCGCTGCCGGTGCGTTCCCCGATAAGCCCCTGGCGCGCATAGACTCCGACCTGGTCGAGGTCTCGGCCCAGGGCCTGCGCCGCAACCCTGGCAAGCTTCAAGGCCGTGCCGCTTGGCGCATCTTTTTTAAACCTGTGATGGGCCTCAACTATTTCTATATCGCACCCCTCGCCCAGCAGTCGCGCGGCTTCGGCAACGAGTTTAAACAAAACATTTACGCCTGCGCTCATATTGGGCGAGATTACGCAAGAAACCGAGCCGGCCAGTTTTTGTGCTTCCCTTAGCTGTTCGGGGGTAAAACCCGTTGAGCCTATCACCATGGGCAGTCCCCTGGCCGATGCGCTCCTCAAGTTTTCAAGTGAGGAGGCCGCGTTGGTAAAGTCGATAATCACATCGGCGCATCCCAAAACATCCTCGATGCCGCCTCCGATTTTCATGCCCGTGGGACTTCCCCCGATCGCTTCAGCCAGGTCTTTTCCAACCAGCCGATGGTCTGGAAACTCAAAGCCTCCCGCAAGTGCGAGGCCATCGGTTTCCCCCAGAATCTGCGCCACCCTCGATCCCATCCTGCCGGCGACTCCGGCGACCGCTGCGCGTATCATCTCGAGGACCTCTTTTGCCCCGAAGGTTCGCAAAGCAACCCCTGGACCTCCAGGACCTGTCTTAACCGCTCCTTATTGGCCTCCGACATCGTAACCAGAGGCAGCCTCACTTCTTCGGAGCCGATCTTTCCCATCATTGCCAGGGCGGCTTTTACAGGCGCCGGGTTGGTTTCGATAAAAAGAATATGAAGAAGAGGAAGGAGCTTATAGTAGAGTTTTCGTGATTCTTCGAACTTACCTTCCAAAAAGAGAGCGCAAAGATCGGCCATTTGCCGCGGGGCAACATTGGATACAACCGATATCACTCCATGGCCCCCCACGCACAGGAGCGGAAAGGTAAGGAAGTCCTCGCCGGAGAGCACTGTGAAATCGCTTCCGCAAAGGGAAATAATGTCGGTTATCTGTTTCATCGAACCAGCCGATTCCTTGACGCCGACGATATTAGAGAGCTTTGAGAGACGCTGCATCGTTGCGGGTTCGATGTTTACAGCCGTGCGACCCGGAATGTTATAGACGATTATGGGGATATCGACAGCCGTGGCCACCGCCTCGAAATGGCGGTAGATTCCTTCCTGCGTGGGCTTATTATAGTAAGGAGTTATCAGCAGAGCTGCATCCGCGCCGGCCTTTTTTGCATGAGCGGTAAGCGAAATGGCTTCCTGCGTACTGTTTGACCCCGTCCCGGCAATGACCGGAACGCGCCCCGCGCTCTGATCGATCACCACTTCGATCACGTGCTCGTGCTCTTTATAAGAGAGGGTTGGGGATTCGCCTGTGGTCCCGCAGGGTACTATACCGTTAGTCCCATTGGCTATCTGGAACTCGACCAGGCTTCTCAAGCCCGCCTCGTCGACTCCGCCCGCCTTAAAAGGCGTGATGATTGCTGCAATTGCGCCGCTAAACATAGCAGCCTCCTTTCTCTATGCCCTCAAGGTTTCGTCCCAAAGTTCGGCCTCGTAGACAACCCTGGCATCGCCTTCCAGGTAAACGGCTGAAAAAATGAGCTCGCTGCCTTGTGAAATCTTCTCAAAATGAATGGTAAGTGTTTCTCCGCTCCGGGTGAGCACATCAACGGGAGACTCCGTGTAGCCTCTGGCCGCGGCGACAAGGGCCGCCGCTATGCACCCGGTACCGCACGCAAGGGTTTCGCCCTCGACCCCGCGCTCAAAGGTCCTTATCTGCATGTTGTGAGGACCACTGACAAAGGCGAAGTCGGCGTTGGTACCCGCGGGCTGAAAGCGCTCGTGGCGCCTAACGGCGCGTCCGAGACCATCGACGTCCATCGTGGCAAGCTCTTTGCACGAATCGGTAAAATTAACCGCATGCGGGACGCCTGTATTTATAAAATCAAGGCTTATCCTTTGCCCATCCAAACCGATGACAATATCGGACTCAAAGCCGTGGGGCCCCGGCATTGCGACCCTGGCGGTTTGTCCGCTAACCTGGGCCTCCACGATACCGGCAAGAGTTCTGAAAGAAAATCGTTCCTTGTCGGCTATACCGTTAAGGAGGGCAAATCGGGCCGCGCAACGGGCCCCATTGCCGCACATCTCGGCCTCGGAACCATCGGCGTTAAAAAAGCGCCAGGAAAAATCCGCCTCGGGATCGTTTTCAATAAGGATCAAACCGTCGGCGCCCGCGGAGAGCTTCCTGCGGCAGGCAAGCCTGGCGAGTTTGGGTCCGTAATCTTCGCCAATCTTGCGGTCGCGATTATCAATTACGATGAAATCGTTACCGCTTCCGCTCATTTTAGTGAAAGGGATTTTATGGGCCGTTTGGCTCACTTGCCGCCCTCCTCGAGGAAATCGGGGACCGTTTCGAGCCGCACAAGATCTTCCCAGGTTTCTCTTCGTCTTATAACCCAATAGTGCGCGCCATTGACCAGCACTTCGGCAACCCTTGGGCGAGTGTTATAGTTAGATGACATACTAAATCCATAAGCCCCGGCGCTCATTACGGCCAGGTAATCGCCCTGGGAGGACATGGGCAGGCTGCGGTCCCTGGCCAGAAAGTCGCCGGACTCGCAGATCGGGCCCACCACATCGACGATTTCGGCTTCCTTAAGGTTTCTTGCGACCGGCTGCACGGCATGGTATGAGCCGTAGAGGCTCGGGCGGATAAGATCGTTCATCGCCCCATCGCTTATAACGAAATTTTTCGCCGGGGTCCGCTTCGTGTAGAGCACTTTGGTGACAAAAATACCGGCGTTTCCGACAATAACACGGCCAGGCTCAAAAATCAGCGTGCAATTTATATCTCCGAGTTCTTGCAGAAGCGCCCGTGCATATTCATGAGGCTGAGGGGGCGATTCCTGGTCATAGACAATGCCAAGCCCGCCGCCCAGATCTAGATAGCGAATATCGGCCCCCCGAAGGCGAAAGCGCTCAATGAGGGCTCTGAGTCGTTTCAGAGCATCGACAAAGGGCGTAATGTCGGTTAGTTGGCTGCCTATATGGCAGTCCAACCCCACCAGATCGATGTGTTTGAGATTCTTTGCATCCTCGAAGGCTCGCAAGGCGCTGTCGGTGGATATGCCGAACTTGTTTTTTTTCATCCCCGTCGAGATATAGGGATGTGTGTTGGGATCTATGTCGGGATTTACCCGCAGAGAAACCGAGGCTTTCGTGTTCATCGCTTCGGCTCTGAGGTTTATCTGCTCTAGTTCCTGGATGGATTCGATATTGAACATCAGGATTTTTTCCCGAAGAGCAAAGTCGATTTCCTCCACGGTCTTGCCCACTCCCGAATAGACAATGCGATTGGAAGGGATTTGCGCCTTGAGCGCGCGGTAGAGTTCCCCGCCCGATACGATGTCCACTCCCCCGCCCATGGAGCCAAACAGTTTCAAAACAGCTATATTTGAATTGGCTTTTACCGAGTAACAGGTGAGGTGGTCGGCCTGGGCAAAAGCCGAATCAAAAGTGAGGAAATGGTGTTTTAGAGTAGCCATACTGTAGATATAGCAGGGCGTGCCCACTTCCTGGGCGATCTTTCTTACGGGAACGTCCTCGCAGTAGAGCTCCTCTGCTTTGTATTGAAAATGATTCATTACATTATCCCCTAACGCGTGAGCAGGTTTCTCACCGAGACCCACTTTGACAATAAGCCTTCCTTATGGTTGGGCTGGGCGCTTACCGCCGATACCGCATAAGAATAAGTGACCCCACGGCTAAGGCCGTGATCGACGTAGGGCGGACGGGATATCGGATTGGCGGTGAGCCGCACAATTTCTTTGCCCTGTTTGCGATAGACGTAATAGCCGGCGGTTTTGCCTTCGTCTTCAATCCAGTGAACTTCCAGGCCTCCATGGACGGGCACCATCCACACTTTTGCAGGAGGAGGAGGCGCGGCGGACTTGGGTCCCATTACGGTAATGGTGGAAGAGGGCTCTCCGTAGACATTTTCCTCGTCAATAGAGCGAACCGCCACGACCCGGAAAGTCGCCGGACTGCCCGGAGGAACCTGCTGGTCGTAATAGGCTTCTCCCTTCACAAGGGGCGATACATCCGTCCAGACATTTCTGCCCGATAGCATTTGCACTACAAAAGAAAGATCTGTGTCTTTTAGAGGATGTCCCTGGATATCCCTGGGAGTCTGTTTCCACTCGAGCAGCACGCCACGCTCCTGGATCGTTGCCCGAAGATCCGTTGGCGCCACCGCTCCGGCATAGATTTTAGCGATAGCAGGATTGGAGAGGCTAACCCTTTGACCGTGGTCGTTAATAAGGGCTATCTGGTACCGCAGCGCCTTATGAAGGCATACAGCGTGATCGCTCCACCTGAGTTTTCCGTCGGGCCCGGGCTTGGCAGTCGCGGCGTCGATGCTGTGGACCTGCAGTTGAGCGGGCGGCGGACATTCCAGACAATTACGCTTATCCCAATCGACGGTGCTTTTCAGGATAGAATAGCGAATTGCCTTTGCCTGGGCCGCCGGCAGAGGGCTCCACGAAAGCTCTACGGCCCCGGGTTCCACTCTGGCGCTCAGATCGTTTACACGAGGCGCCGGAGGCGCCCCAATAGGCCTTGGAAAGGTTTTGATGCCGCAACCGGAGAGTAGAGCGCTCAAAGCGAAAATAAAAATAATCCCAAAGCGGCCGGGCTTGGCAAAATCAGGTAGAATTCGCATATTTTCCCTATTCTTCCGTCTTGATGTTCTTGGCTGAAACGGCTTGACGGGACTCAAGATCGGCCTTTGCCCGTGCAATGGCTTCCTTTACCCTGAGTGTGGCCGTTCCTCCAACCGATCGTCTCCGGTCGACAATGCTGGAAATCTCCAGATAATCAAAAATATCCTCCTCGAAGGCCTTATGAAAACCCTTGAGTTCCTCGAGCGAGCACTCGCCCAGATCCTTGCCGGCCTGAATGCAGTATTGAACGATTCGTCCCGCCACATGATGGGCTTTGCGGAAAGGGACATCGCGTCTGGCAAGGTAATCGGCAAGGTCGGTTGCCGCAGTAAAACCCTGCCCGGCCATTTTGGCCATTGTCTCGGAATGGATACGGATTTGGGGAAGCATTTTGCTTAGCAGCCGCAAGGTAGCCATGACTGTATCGACGGAGTCGAAAACCGGCTCCTTGTCTTCCTGCAGGTCGCGGTTATAGGCAAGGGGCAACCCCTTGGACAGGGTCAGGAGGGCAAACAGGTTTCCATACACCCGACCGGTCTTGCCCCGCATCAACTCCGGTACATCCGGGTTTTTTTTCTGGGGCATGATACTCGATCCCGTACAAAACGCATCGCTTATCTCGATAAAGCAAAACTCCGCGCTAGACCAGATAACGAGTTCCTCGGCCATGCGGCTAACATGCATCATGAGAATGGCCGAGGCCGAGCAAAATTCTATCAGGTAATCGCGATCGCTAACCGCATCGATGGAATTTCCTATAACCCTGGGAAAACCAAGTTCACGAGCGGTCCATTCCATATCGGTGGGAAATGCCGTGCCGGCAAGCGCCGCGCTCCCAAGCGGCATGACATCGGTGCGCTCAAGACAATCACTTAGCCTCCCGAAGTCTCGGGCAAACATTTCATAGTAGGCCATAAGGTGATGGGAAAAAAGTATCGGCTGCGCATGCTGAAGATGCGTAAAGCCTGGCATTACCACATCCAGGTTTGCTTCGGCCATTTCCACCAAAGCCGCCTGGACGAAGCTCACCCGCTCCAATAGGGAGGAAAGCGCTTCACGCATGAAAAGCCGCATATCGAGTGCGACCTGGTCGTTTCGGCTCCTTGCGGTATGGAGCTTGCCCCCGATATCTCCAATACGAGAGGTAAGCTCATTTTCTATAGCCATGTGGATGTCCTCCTGGGAGGAATCCAGCTTGACCTTGCCCCGCTCGATATCGCGAAGAATTTCACCAAGCGTTTGCACTATCACGGAGGCATCTTCATGGGAAATTATCCCGCATTCAGCCAGCATGCGACAATGCGCAATACTGCCCCGGATGTCATGACGGTAGAGCCTGCTGTCAAAATGAATGGAGGCGGTGTATTCCTCCACCAGTTTGTCAGTGGGCTGTTCGAAGCGTCCATTCCATAGCTTTTCGGCCATTTGCAAAAACTCCGGGAAAAAACTTACAGGTCATCTACTATTAATTTTTAAAGCTCTTCTTGACAAGCGCTTCAATGCGAAGTCTGAGCCCAAGCAGCCGGATGAAACCATCGGCTTCATCTTGCCGGTAGACATCGTCTTCTTCGAAGGTTGCAAAACTTGGTTGATAGAGCGATCTGTCCGATTTTCTCCCAACAACCCGGCAACTGCCCTTATAGAGCTTCAACCGGGCGGTTCCATATACGGTTTCCTGCGCAAGATCCATCATTTTCTGCAGATAATTCATCTCGGGCGAATACCAGAAGCCGTTATAGATCATCCGGGAGTATTCGGGCACCATACTGTCTCGCAGGTGCATGACTTCGCGGTCCATCGTTATGGACTCGACCGCCCTATGGGCAATCCGCATTAGGGTGCCCCCGGGAGTCTCATAGACGCCACGGGATTTCATCCCCACGAGCCGGTTTTCAACCAGGTCCACACGGCCGATGCCGTGCTTTCCACCGATTTTATTCAAATACTGGAGGAGGGCGGCCGCGCCCATGCGCTCGCCGTTTACGGCCACCGGGTTTCCCCTCTCATAGTCGATTTCGATAATTTCGGGCTTATCGGGAGCCTGCTCAGGATCGACCGTCATGACGAACATGCCCGGATCAGGCTCCAGCCATGGGTCTTCGAGGATACCTCCCTCGTAGCTAATGTGGAGCATGTTGCGGTCGCTGCTATAAGGCTTTGCCTTGGTAACCGGGACCGGTATGGAGTGCTTTTTGGCAAATGCGATCAGATCGCTTCGCGACTTCATGTCCCACTCGCGCCAGGGCGCAATCACCTTGATGTCGGGTCTTAAAGCCATGTAGGTAAGTTCGAAGCGCACCTGGTCGTTTCCCTTACCCGTGGCGCCGTGGCTCACGGCATCGGCGCCCTCCTCGTCGGCTATCCTGATCTGGTGCTTTGCTATAAGCGGACGGGCGATGGAGGTGCCGAGCAGATATTGCCCTTCGTAGATGGCGTTGGCGCGAAAGGCGGGAAAAACGAAATCGGCTGCGAACTCCTCGCGCAAATCTTCGATGCGAGCCTTGAGAGCTCCCGTTGCAAGTGCCTTTGCCTCGATGCCGTCGAGTTCCTCATCCTGGCCAAGATCGGCGGAAAAGGCGACAACTTCGCATCCGTAGGTTTCTACGAGCCACTTTAAAATTATCGATGTATCCAATCCGCCCGAATAGGCGAGTACCACCTTTTTAATACCCATTATAAAACTCCGATCCAAGGTTATGAGACAGGATTTCAGGATTTACAGGATTTTCTTTTCTTCATCCTGTAATCCTGTAATCCTGTCAAAAGCTTTCCCGTCCGCGCAGCCTCCAAAAAGCTAAGAGCCTGGACAGGATTACAGGATTTACAGGATTTGTTTTTTCTTAATCCTGTACATCCTGCAATCCTGTCAAAAGCTTTTCCCGTCCGCGCAGCCTCCAAAAAGCTAAGAGCCTGGACAGGATTACAGGATTTACAGGATTTGTTTTTTCTTAATCCTGTACATCCTGCAATCCTGTCAAAAGCTTTTCCCGTCCGCGCAGCCTCCAAAAAGCTAAGAGCCTGGACAGGATTACAGGATTTACAGGATTTGTTTTTTCTTAA
>JBMFHI010000137.1:0-8161 GCA_049976905.1 Syntrophobacteraceae bacterium
TTTCTCGTCTATGCACACTGACCGCAAGGACACCATACACTTACTCCTTTCGAGTATGTAACGGTACTCTAATTTATACCTCTTCCGTATTATTCCTCGGGGATTTCACTTTAAGGGCAATTGCAGAGGATTCTGGGGATAAAAGATTTTGGACACTATGGTTCTTCAAGAAAGCAGCGTTTCTCCGGGCGACATCGGCAACCTGGACGCCCCTGGGAGTTTAAATGGGGTATTTGTGAGATACAATGCCCTGTTCCACAGGTCTGTGTCCGGGGCACTCGTTATCACCAATTGCCCCCACTCATTCGTTTCGATCGAGGATTTGTTTCAGGAATGCTCTGGTGACAAAAAGGTCATATGATCATCGTAATCAAGGCTGCGGCCCCGGTCTACATTAGGAATCTTGACAGCGGGCACATGAGACTGTACAGGGCGCCTTGGGACCGAAAAAAGATTCGGAACTGGTTTCTTACTGCCCTTTACCCTCCCCCAAACGAATGCGAACAGAACTGGCGTGGGCGCTAAGGCCTTCGAGTTCGGCCAGCCGTATGATCGAGCAGGCATCTCTTTGGAAAGCGGTGCGCGAGTAGGCGATCACGCTGGTTTTTTTGAGAAAATCGTCTACTCCGAGCGCCGAGGCGAACCGGGCCGAACCGGCGGTTGGAAGCACATGATTGGGTCCGGCGAAATAATCTCCCACGGGCTCCGGAGTATACTCGCCGATAAAGACCGCACCGGCGTTTTCGACTTTGCCAAGCCATAGGAAAGGCTCTTTTATGTGCAGTTCGAGATGCTCGGGGGCTAGGCGATTGGCAAGCTCGAAAGCCGTATCCATCTGGGAAACCACGAAAACAGCCCCGTAGCGTTCAAGAGAGGCCGAAGCCGTCTGGGCCCGGGTAAGGGCGGCCAATTGGCCGGATAGTTCCACGCGGATTTCGCCTGCGAGTTTTTCTTCCGTCGTAATGCATACCGAGCTTGCCATGGCGTCATGCTCCGCCTGGCTTAAAAGGTCTGCGGCAATGTAGTCGGCCCGGGCGCTCGAATCGGCCAGGACCAGGATTTCACTGGGACCGGCGATCATGTCTATTCCCACCTCGCCGGACAAAAGCTTTTTGGCCAGAGCCACGTAAATGTTGCCGGGGCCCGCTATCACATCGACCGAGGGGATCGTTTCGGTCCCGTAGGCAAGGGCCGCAACGCCCCAGGCGCTCCCGGCCCTGTAAATCCGCCCGACTCCCACCTCGTTTGCGGCGGCAAGAAGAAAAGGATTTATACTGCCGTCTTTTCTTGGCGGGGTTATAAGGGCAATGTCAGCCACACCGGCAAGGCGAGCGGGTATGACGTTCATTAGAACCGAGGATATGAGGGGAGTTTCTCCCGCCCTGCCCCCAGGGGCATAGACACCGGCTGCCCTGACAGGTCTTACCGTCTGGCCGATAAACGTACCGTCGGGCGCGGTCATGAAATGAGAATATTTGAGTTGCCGTTTGTGGAACTCTTCTATATTGCGGATGGCCGCCCGGATAATGGACAGAAAATCCGAATCCACTTCGCGGCATGCGGCGGCGGTTTCCTCGCTGGAGACCCTCAGGCGCCCGTCCTCCAGGTCCGGGGCATCGAAGCGGCGAACGTAGCGCATAACGGCGGCGTCGCCTTGCTCCTTTACGGCCCGGATTATCTCCATGACCCTGGCTTCCAGCTCCGGGTCTGCCCCTGGTCTTCGCAGCGCGATTTCCGTAATCTTTTGCTCGGCCCTCTTGGAGGGATATTCTATTATCTCGATCATCTCTATTGTCCGTCAACGGCTATGACAAAAGCCCCGCGAAAGCCTTTCGCCTTAAATTTGCGGGCCTGGGTTTTCGCATCTTCAATGTCTTTGTATGAACCGACCTGCACTCTATACCACAAGCCGGGCTTTCCCGGGACATACCCTGTCCTTACCCGACAGATCCGCCCTTTCATCCTGTCTTGGAGCAGGAAGGCGTTGGATTCGTTTTGGAAGGCGCCCAGCTGCACGGCGAAATTGCCGTACCGGAATGAGGGCACCGGGGCAGGCTTCCAGTAAGTGGTATGGTTCACGACCTGCTCGGTCGCCCCCTGGACCGCTTCGACCCTTACCCTTGCAAGGCCCCTTCCATAAGAGCCCAGACACTGGGCGCACGCGGCCGAAAGGTCGATGATCCTTCCCGCCACAAACGGCCCTCGGTCGGTAATCTTTGCAACGACCGTTCTGCCGTTGTCAAGGTTTGTCACCTTGACGTAGGTCCCAAGAGGCAGCGTCTTGTGGGCGGCCGTATAGGCCCACATATCGTAAGGGGCCCCGCATGCGGTGGGTTTGCCGTTAAAACCGGGTCCGTACCAGCTTGCCAGCCCCTTTTCCACATAGCCGTTGGCGCTTGGGAGAGGATAGTACCAGATGCCGTTTACTTTGTAAGGTCTTTGAGAACTCAGGCCGTGGTAAGGAGATGGAGCCTGGGCGCGGTGATGGCAGGTTCCGCACGAGGCCAGTAAAAAAGTGATGCAGACAAGGCCCGGCAGAGTTCGCAAGATTCGAAGAAAAGAGCGAGAAACAAGGAACCCTGGCAATAAAGATACCCCCGCGTTTTCCCCACTTCCTGCTTCTTGCTCCCTGCCCCGCTTGAGCCTTGCAGCGGTCCGCACCAGCCCCTCCACTCCTGATTCACTCTATCCCGAAAAGTCTCGCCCCGGAAAGGCGCGCGAAGACAAAAGGGCTGTTGCAAAAGAAACGGGCCTGTTTTTTTACGCTCCCCGCCTCTATACTTCCCGTTCGCCTTGTTTCTCCATTTTGGCAAGGTCTTCGAAACGGATGTCTATGCCAAGAATCCCCGCGATTTCGTCGTTGCTGTCTCTTATCGGCGCGGACACCGTTATGCAAAGCGCTCCCGTATAGCGCGAAGTGTAAAAATCGGTCACATGCACCTTGCCGTCTTTCATCGGTTCGATGAACCACGGACGGTCTGAGAGGTCCTCTCCAACCGTGGCGCTCTGGTATTTTGATTTGTCCACTATATGCGTTATGTTGTGGGTGATTTTGAGCCCCTGCCGGTCGGTAACATATATATACTGGATAAAGGGGTTTAGTTCCAGAAGAGTTTGGAGCAAGGGTTCCTGACGCTCCGGAACGAAGCTTCTCATCATATCGCTTTCGACCACCTCTTCGACCAGATGGGCGGCAAGAATGTAGGCACGCTGCTTTAACCTGTCGAATTCCGAGATGAAATACTCGGGCAAATACCTCCTTGCCCAACGCTCCAGTTCCTCGGCCGAGATCGAAGTATTTCTGCCCTTTTCGTATTCGTTCATCACCTGCTTGTAAATCTTTTGGAGACCCGGGTGCCTCTTGTCCAGGCGCCGATCCTCTTCAAGCTTCAAGCGGTGGTTTACCCAATAGGCAACCCCTGCAATGCCCGATTTATCGGTTATGGTGATGCTTATAGGCCTTTTTAGCAGTTTCTTCGTATCGAAAATATTGTAGATTTCCTCGTTTTTAACCAGACCGTCGGCGTGAATGCCCGCGCTCGTGGCATTGAAATCCTCTCCGGCAAAGGGATAATTGGCCGGCACCGTATAGCCCAGTTCCGCCTGAAAGTAGTCGACGATGTCGGTTACAGCGGTGGTGTCCGCCCCGTTTGGCGACCCCTTGAGGCCGATGTACTCAAAGATCAGCCCCTCGATGGGAGCATTTCCCGTTCTTTCGCCAAAACCAAGCAGCGTCCCATTGGCCCCCGCGCATCCGTAGAGCCAGGCCGTCGCGGCGTTTACCAGCACCTTGTGAAAATCGTTGTGGCCGTGCCACTCCAGAAGGCTCCCCGGGACCCCGGCCTCTTCTATGAACGCCCGCACAAGTTTGGGTACGCTTCGAGGCAGGGCCGTTCCCGGATAGGGCACACCGAAGCCAAGCGTATCGCAGAGCCGAATCTTTATGTCTATACCGCTCTCTTCCCGTAACCGCATCAGTTCGATGGCGAAGGGAATACAAAAGCCGTAGATGTCGGCACGGGTAATATCTTCGAAATGGCACCTGGGCGTGATGCCTTTTTCCAGGGCGGTGCGCACGATTTTTAAATACTTTTCGAGCACTGCCTTGCGGTTGCTCTGCAGTTTGAGAAAGATATGGTAATCGGAAGCCGAAGTCAGGATGCCGGTTTCCTTGAGACCAAGTTTTACCACAAGATCCAGGTCTTTCTCGACGGCCCTTATCCACCCGGTTATATGCGGATACTCGTATCCCTTGGCCAGGCAGGCCTCCAGGGCCTCCCGATCCTTGGCGCTGTAGAGGAAAAACTCCGACTGGCGGATAACTCCCCTGGGCCCCGAGAGGCGGTGAAGCATTTCGAAAATGGTTTCGATCTGCGAGACGGTGTAGGGGGGGCGGGCCTGCTGGCCGTCGCGAAAGGTCGTATCGGTTATAAAGAATTCTTCCGGGGGCTCGATAGCCATCAGCTTGTGGTCGAAGTCGATCTTTGGAACCTCCGAGTATGGGAAGATATCCCGCATCAGGTTTGGTTCTTCAAGGTCTTCGACCTTGCGGCGCCGGATCTCGGCATTTACATGGTCAAGCACCCGTTTCTCGGGGTTCCAACGAGCCATGGCAGTAAGTCCTTTCCTATTTGCTTCTGTCGGCTTCCACCTTGAGGCATAGTTCCAGAAGCTGGTTCACATCGGCCTCCGAAGGCGCATTGGTCATGAGGCAGGTAGCCTTCTGGGTTTTGGGAAAGGCGATCACATCGCGTATCGAAGAGCACCCGCAAAGAAGCATTACCAAACGGTCGAGCCCGAAGGCTATGCCGCCGTGAGGAGGCGCGCCGTATTGAAGGGCTTCCAGAAGGAAGCCAAATTTTTCCTTCGCCTCTTCACCGGAAATCCCCAGGGCCTGAAAAACACGCCTCTGGACTTCCTGCTGGTGGATACGGATACTGCCTCCGCCAATCTCGATGCCGTTTAGCACCAGGTCGTAGGCCCTGCTCCTCACCTTTTCGGGCTGCGTATCGAGCAGCTCCATCTCGGATTCGACCGGGGAGGTAAAGGGGTGATGGACCGAGCTATAGCGCTTTTCGTTGCCGTCCCATTCCAGAAGCGGAAAATCGGTTACCCATACCAGGTTTAACGCCTCGGGGTCGATAAGTCCCAGTTGCTTTCCAAGCCTTCCGCGCAGATTCCCCAGGGCATCGTTTACGATCTTTTTCTGATCGGCCACAAAAAGGATCAAATCTCCCGTTTCTATGCCCAGACGCTCGATGAGCCCCTGTTGCACCTCGGGAGCCAAAAACTTGGTTATCGGCGATTGCCAGCCGTCGGGCTGGATCTTTATCCAGGCCATGCCCTGGGCGCCAAAGATTTTAACGAACTCGATCATATCGTCGAGTTCTTTTCTGGACAGCTCTTTGCCTCCCGGAACGCGCAGGGCCTTAACGATTCCCCCCCGCTCCACCGCCTGCTTGAAGACGCGAAACTCCGAGTTGGCCACCACGTCGGTTATCTCGGTCAAAAGAAGGCCAAAACGGGTATCGGGCCGGTCCGTGCCGTAGAGGTCCATGCTCTGGGCATAAGTCATGCGGGCAAAGGGCGCGGGCGGGCAAAAGCCCTTGAGCTCGCAAAACACCTTTGCGATCCAGCCTTCGATCAGAGAGTAAATATCCTCTTCGCTTATAAAAGACATTTCCATGTCGATCTGTGTAAATTCGGGTTGCCTGTCGGCGCGAAGATCTTCGTCCCGGAAACACTTTACTATCTGGTAGTAGCGTTCGAAGCCCGCGACCATGAGAATTTGCTTAAAAAGCTGGGGCGACTGGGGCAGAGCGAAGAATTTGCCCGAATTTACCCTGCTGGGAACAAGATAGTCTCTTGCGCCTTCGGGGGTACTGCGCGTAAGAACCGGGGTTTCCACCTCGATAAAGCCCAGCTCGTTTAGGTAGGAGCGCGTCAGCTGCGCTACCTTGTGCCTTGCGACCAGATTCTTGAATAATTTCGGCCGGCGCAGGTCGATGTACCTATACTTGAGACGAATGTTCTCGCTTGCATCCACCTCGTCTTCAACCTGGAAAGGAGGCGTCTTGGAGCTGTTAAGCAGGCGCAACTCCACTGCGGCGACTTCAATTTCCCCCGTGGGCAGCTTGGCGTTGGTCATCCCCTCGGGACGAAACCGAACGTTTCCCCTGACCGCCAGCACGTATTCGCTGCGAAGCGCTCCCGCTCGCTCGTGGCACTTTTCCGCGATTTGCGGGTCGAAAACGACCTGGGTTATTCCCTCCCGGTCCCTTAGATCGACAAAGATAAGGCCGCCGTGGTCTCTGCGCCTCTGGACCCATCCCATCAAAACGACTTCCCGGCCAACGTCGGCCGGTCTCAAGGTGTCGCAGTTAACCGTTTTGTGCCATGCACCAAGCTGGTCGAGAGCGACCGGCCCTTCCTGAAGTTCCGAGAATTCATCGCCAAGCCGGGGTTCGTTAAGATTCACTACAGTTTCTCCGTTTCACGGATTAGATTTTTCCGCTTCGATCGTTTCCAAAATAGTATCCAAAGGCAGAATGCGTTGTGTCTTGGTAATCATATCACGCAACGAAACTTCACGCCTTGCAAGTTCGTCTTTCCCAAGGATTAAAACATACCTTGCCCCGGATTTGTCCGCGCGGCGCATCTGGCTTTTAAGGCTTCGGCCCTCATAGTCGATTTCGGTTTCCATGCCGCGCTCGCGAAACTTCTGGGACAGCAAAAAAGCCCTCGCCCGGGCCTGGTCTCCCAAAGAGGCGAAAAAACAGAGCGGAGAGCGCACGGGCCTGGTCTTTTCCTGTTCGAGCAGCAGTACCAGCCGTTCCATGCCCATCGCAAACCCCACCGCGGCCACATCGGGACCTCCCAGATCGCGCACGAGCCCATCGTAGCGGCCTCCGCCCCCAATGGCGCTCTGCGAACCCAAACGGTCGGTAATCACCTCGAAGGTTGTCCGCATGTAGTAATCGAGCCCACGGACAATGCGCGGGTTTACCGCGTAGCGCGTTCCAAGCTTTTCGAGATGGTCTCTTACGGCCTCGAAGTGCGCCCGGCAATCGTCGCAGATGTGATCTATCAGCTGCGGAGCGCTTTCAAGCAACTCCCCGCAACTTTTGACCTTGCAGTCGAAAACCCTGAGAGGATTTGTCTCGCGGCGGCGCATGCAATCCCCGCAAAACCCCTCGCCCTTATCGAAGAGAAATTTCTTGAGGACTTCCCGGTAAACCTGACGGCACCCGGCGCACCCCAGGGTGTTGATGTTTAAACTAACCCCTGAAATTCCTATCCGCTCCACCAGCAAGCTCACCATGTGCATCATTTCCGCATCGATCATCGGGCCGTCCAGCCCGAAGACCTCCGCGTCGATTTGATGAAATTGCCTGTAGCGGCCTTTCTGGGGGCGTTCGTGCCTAAACATCGGCCCAATCTGATACAACTTGTGATAGCTCGAATCAGCTTGGAGCGCGTGCTGAATATAGGCCCTTACGATCGAGGCGGTAGCCTCCGGGCGCAAGGCAAGCCAGTCGCCGTTTCGATCCTCGAAGGCATACATTTCCTTTTCGACTATGTCGGTGCTTTCCCCGATTCCCCGTGAAAACAGCTCGAGCTTTTCGGCAACCGGTGTTCGCATCTCCCGGTACCCGAAATCTTCCAGCACCTCCCGCGCGGCAGTCTCGATACCCTGCCACCAGCCCACCTGCTCGGGCAATATATCATTCATGCCTCTAACGGCTTGAACAGCTTCCATCTTTTCCCCGATAAACTTCAATAGGTTAAAAGTAAACTAATATTATTAGGAAAGTGACCGGTAAAAGTCAAGAAAAAGGCGGTCCACTAGTCCAACCCCTGTCCAGTCAGTAGGAACGGGCTGGGGTTCCCTGTAATCCCCGGCTTCCCCCAGGCCGGCGGCTGAGGCCAAGCCCGGGTCATAATATCCGAAGCCAGGAAGCTCCAGGCCTTCGAGAAGGAGTCGGAGACATAATGGCTCCAACTTCGGCCGATAGGGGTATCCTACGGGGAGAAAGGGAATACGTGAAATTGCCAAACCGCGGGAGTGTGCTTTTTCTCTTGGGAAAACGAGACGGTTTGCAGTATTTTGTCGCGTGTTATCCACCGCAATAGCGGGAGCGTTGTCCACCAATGATTTGTG
>JBMFHI010000138.1:0-7979 GCA_049976905.1 Syntrophobacteraceae bacterium
ATTCGGCGTGCTGAAATCCGGTCAACTTTTCGACGAAACCCTTCTCAAAGGGGCTTGCCTTTGATAACAGTATCTACAGCCCATCATTCCGCTTGAGCTTTCTTCGTGTTTCTTAGTGATCCTTGGTGTGCTTCGTGGATAGCATTTCCCGGCAGGCTGCGATATGTCTTCGGGCATCCGGGGAATCCTGGAATTTCATGAGGGTCGACAGAGCCTCGTCAAACTTTCCCAGATTCATGAGGCTTACCGCAAGACAGATATGCAGCGGTTCGTTTTCCGGAAAGAGTTGTATTGCTACAGTGAGCAGTTCGATGGCTTGCCCGTGCGCGCGGTTTTTCTGGTGGATCATTGCCAGCCCGAGGTAGGCCCTGGGGTGAGGAGCGTAGCTCAGGGCCCTTTTGAAAAGCCTGACCGCTATGGCTTCCCTGTCCGGTATGGCTTCGATTGCGGCGTAATCCCCATGGCTGAAAGTCATTCCCAGTCTTGAGAGAAAATCGGCGTGCAGAGGGTGGAATTCTTCGCTGTCCACGAGTTCTATGGAGTCCACAAAAGAGGGCAGGCCTTCGTAGAA
Organism: Syntrophobacteraceae bacterium; assembly: GCA_049976905.1. Lineage (GTDB taxonomy): Bacteria > Desulfobacterota > Syntrophobacteria > Syntrophobacterales > Syntrophobacteraceae > SbD1. Next base: position 572 of record JBMFHI010000138.1, read on the forward strand.
GGTTTTTCTCAAACGGTTTCTGAAGGTCAGGACCTCCTCGCCCACCAGGCCGGGGTCCGTTTCGAGGTAGAGGATGTCTTCCATGGGGTTTAACCACACGTCATCGGTGATTTGCAGCCTTTGTTTTACCTGGTCGTAGAGGGCTGTACCGGGGAAAACCCGCAGGACATAGAAGATAATGCTGTGGGGCTTGATCTGTCGAATGAGTTCTTCGGTTTCGCTTATCGTTTCCGATGACTCGCCCGGGCAGGCATAGATGATATAGGCGCGGGCCAGGATTCCGTAGCGGGTGGTAAGGGCGAAGGCCCTTTTGACCTGTTCGTTTGTAATCTTTTTGTTCAGGTTGTTTCGTATCTTTTCGGAGCCGCTTTCTATTCCGTAGCTGATCTGAATGCACCCGGCCTTTCGCATCCAGTGGAGTATCTCTTCATCGACGCTATCGACGTGGGATATGGCGTACCAGGATATGGAGAGGCCGCGGTTGAGGATTTCTTTGCAGACATTTATCGCCACCTCTTTTTTCATCGTGAAAATGTCGTCGGAGATGTAGAAAAAGTTAACCCCTTTGCGGTAGAGAAGCTCCAACTGATCCACAAAATAAGAAACGGAGTGAAACCTTACCTTGTGCCCCCAGAACCGGGGGGAACCGCAGTAGGTGCAATTGCCGGGACATCCCCTGGTGAGCGAGAGGTGTTTGTAGGTAAAGTATCGGGCGGGTTGGGCAGTTTGTCCAGGTCTTTGACGGGGTCGGCGGGCGGAGTTCGAACGACTTGGGAGCCGTTTCGGAAAGCGATTCCTTTGAGGGCGGAAGGGTCGCCCCCGGAGTTTACCAGTTGGAGGAAAGTGTATTCGCCCTCTCCCAGGACGACGTAGTCGATCTGCGGGAAGTTGCGCAGCAAATGCTCCCAGAGGAATGTGGCGCCCACGCCGCCGAAAACGACTTTGGAGTGCGGATTTACTTCTTTTACGATGCGCGCGATGGGTGCGAATAAAGGCTATGTTGCCAGTCACCGTAAGGCCTGGTGGTCGGTGTGCCTGCGCGCACCGGCACCGATCATTTCGACGTACATGGCGCGCCGGCCGCCGGCGTTCGTACTCAATAAGGCGGAGGCGCGTCACATCAACATCGCGCACGGCCTTTATCCGCGTGAAACGTTGAGCGAGCTGGCACGAAAAACTCTCGTCGCCTATCTCCAAACGAATATCTCGCAGCGATCGGGCCGCACCTATGCCGGTGGGCTGACGAAATTCGAGCCGCGAGAAATGGAACGGCTGATCGTGCCAGGACCCGCAATGCTCTCGGCGGGGGTCGTACAGTGATCGATCCGCCGCTGTGGACAATCGATGAGCTCGAAGCCGACCGCGTGAACGCCATAGGCCTATTCCGTAAAGAACGGATGGAAGAGCCTCTTGAGGATTATCTAGAGGGCTTCGACGAATACCAGGGTTACATCGAGGAGCTATTGGAAACAACAGTCGATCTGTCGCGCCTCGATAACACGGCGCTCGAAGTCCTGACAGACCCACATTTACTCGAAGCCTTTCGCTACATCGCCGCGCCACCGATCTCGGCCGACGATTTGAAAGTGCTGGCCGACGCCACGCTATCGAAGGGCCAGCTCAGGAAGCGACCGGAGGAAGTGGAACGTCTGGTCCAGGTTGTGCGCTCGGTCCTTGATCGCCGCCGGTTCTCATGGGTAGTGGAGGGCAGGCAAGCAACCGAAGCGGAGCGCGGTGCGGCTGTGATGGCATCGGCGGCGCTCATGGCGGCGAGCCGAGCTCAAACGCGCCGGCGTCTACTGGGGAAAGAGCAGCAAGAGGCGATGGTAAAAGCGGCGCTCGTTGAGATTGGGCTGAAGGAAGTTCCGAACCGCGAAATTCCCAATGTGACGCACGCGCCTTCGGCGGGGGAATTCTGCGGCGAAAGCGTTCTCGGAACGCGCAAGGGCGACATTATCGTGCGCTTGTGGGATCACCGCGTCATGCCGATCGAGTGCAAGGTGTCGAATTCGTATATAAACTCGGTGAAGCGGCTCAACAATGACGCGGCCGTTAAGGCGGGGAGCTGGAAAATGGATTTCGGCTTGCGTCAGGTTGTTCCCACAGCCGTGCTCTCCGGCGTTTACAAGCTGCACAATCTCCAGGACGCGCAAGAGCGCGGCTTGACGTTGTTTTGGGCGCACAATCTCAAACCGCTCACCGAGTGGATTAGGCAGACAAAAGGCTGAGCATGCACGTTACTTCCTCCACATTCATGCTCGCCGAGCATTGCCAGCAGATGCGGGAAGACCCATTATCGTCAACCATGAGTATCAGCGGTCAGACAAGGATGGCCTCCGGCCGTCGCGGTCGTATCTGATCGAAACGATTTTGCTCGGATTCCCGATCCCGAAACTATCGCTGTACCGGACAACCGATCTTAAGACCAAAAAAACGAAAAAGGAAATCGTTGACGGCCAGCAGCGGAGCAGGGTGATTTTCGATTTTCTCGAAGCCACCTTCCATCTGACGGGAAAGGCGGCCGTCTGTCCTCGCAGCTCACAATAGGGTTTCGTTGACTACGCTCTCACCCGTGCAGCCTTGCTTTTGTTGAAGCTGAGAGGTTAGAAAAGCTAAAAGGTGGGTGCTTTCCCGGCTACATCCTTTTAAAAACCCCGCCCTGGATGCGGTCGATATCGAAGTGTTGCTTGTCCCATATCTTATTGCCGGCCCGTTTGGGATTATCGCAGAAAAAGACGTTCCTCTCCTCAAAGTGCCTGGATATGGCAGCCTTCATTTCTTCCGTCGATTGATAGTCGCTGTTGTGAATAACCGCCCTTTTCATGCCCGAAAAGACAGATTCGACCACGTTGAGGAATTGAGAATTGTTAGGAAGCGGGACGATCTGTATGCTCGGACCAGTTCCAGTCCTTTTCGCTTCGCTGTTAAGCTGGTCGATCAATTTTGAGACTCCCTTTGAACGATGAGAGGAAAGGGCGTCCCAAGTCAGGAAAAGTCTGGCGGTTGAGATGTACTTTGCGTGCAGAATCTTTATAAACGTCCTCATCGTCTCGACGCCCTTATTCTCGATCCAGGTCCAAGTCATCTGGTTGGACAGGGCCTCAAGGGCGCCGATCAGCATGACGCGGCCCTTGGGTTTTTGAAACTGGGGCACCACTCTCGGTTTTTTCCCCAGGGTCAGACACTTCCCCCCGTATTTTCTGACCTGATAAGGGCCGGCCTCATCGATAAAGAAAAAAACGTCTCCGTCACGTAGATTTTGCAAGACATCCAAGACCCTTTGCATTTTCTCCCTGTATTGAGGATCTTTGCTGGTCAAGACCTTGCGGGCTCGTCTCCACGAATATCCGATCGTTTTGAGAATCCGTCCTGCGATGTGCGGGGAGACCTGATCCTCATAGAGGCCGTTGTAGGCTTTTGCAATTGTGGGGTAGGACCATGAGGCCCGATTAATTCCGTAAAGCGCCGGCGCTCCGTGCAGGATATCGACAATCCGGGTCTTCCGCTCTTTGAAGAGCTGTTCCCTTTCCGGGTGGTGGCGCCGGAGCCTGATAAATTCGGTCCTCTGCTCCCTGAAATCTTTGAGCCACCTGTAAATAGTGGAAAGTGGCCGGCCGGTCTCGGCAATTATCTCCAGGATCGTACGATGATCGTTGGCCATCAGGACCGAAGCGGCTTTGGCTCTGCGTTTGGCGTTGGGTCCAGCCTTAAATCCTTCGAGCAATCGAATTTCATCGTTCGTCAACGGCGGGTCCAGGAATAACGGTTTGTACCTGGCCGCTGCCGAGTCGATATGCGAGATGCTCTCGTCAAGAAGACTCAACGAGACCTTTTTGATCACAGGCTCGATCAGGGGGTTCTTTCCAATCAAATCCCGGAACTGCTTCAGTGATCCCAGAGGGTTTTTGATATCGAGTTTCAAACGTAACTCAGGCCTGTCGTCGGTGGCCGGACGCCTCTCTCTGGTCAGGTACTTCGGAACAAGAGCCTCGAAACCGTCCCGTTTGAAGCCGGAAATCATCCTGTACAGCGATGCCTGGTTGACCCTGACTTCGACCTTCGGAAGAGCGAAATGCCGCTTAGAAAGGATCTCATTGATGAGGTCCCTTTTCTGCCTTGATTTTAGGTCCGGGTTGAGAAAAGGAAGGATCAGGTTGTATTTGTAGATCGCAATGTTAAAAGCTTTCCTGTTAACGATCCTCATCCAGCCTGGCTCATCAGGGATGTATGGATCGATGGTCTCGGGCGTTGTTTGCTTCTCCTGGACCGGCCCAGGTGGGGGGGCATGAATCTGGTCCAGCTGCGGATGTCGGGAAAAGCTGTCCGATAGCCCCGCCTTTTCGAGCATTCTGAGGAATGTGCGATAGTGCGGAATCGGTAGGCTGCGTTGCTCGCAGATTGATTTCAGTTCTTCGAACCCTTTGATGTAGCCTTTGTGCGGTTCAATCCGCTCAAAAATTTCATGAATAACGGGCCTTACCGAATCATACTGGCTGCCCCTGGGTTTATACCCTGGCAGAAGACCACGGATGCCTTTTGCTTTACAAAGACGTGACCACTTGTAGAAGGTCGCCAAGCTTATTCCGCTTTCCGCGCAGTATGACTCGATGGCGCTGACCTTCCGGAATTTTTTCCCGAGCCGAGTCCTTTGCCGTTCCAGATATGCTTCACAATCCCGAAGCAGGAGAAACCGCTTTTCGGCTCGAATCCGTAAAACGTCTAGCTGGTCCTGGATCGGGGAGATAGCCGTGCTGAGTTCGTTTTCATCCATGGCAGAACCTTACGGATGGGAGGCAAGAACGGTTTCTTTGAAAATCTGGATCGATTTTACCGAACTGCTTGCGGTTAGTCAAAGGAGGGAGCTATTATGTTTGCTCTTCAGCCTTTGCTCCGTTGAAGTTGCGCGAAGAAATGGGAAGCGGCCCCGGCCACTTCGCCGGAACGTTCCAAGTACTAGCCTGCTGAACGAGAGGAGGTATGGCATGGGCCTTTTGGGCTGGTTATTCGGTACAGGCAAGGCCAAAGACCTCAAATCCACCCCACACTCAAGATGCATTCCAAGACGTCCTATTGACGAACTGAGGGAACGAGTCGAAGCAATCGGACATCCCGAGTACCCGTTTTTACACAGAGGATATTCCCCAGGATCAAGGGTGCTCCGCACCGATTTTACTGCCTTTGTCATCGAACGACTCAAGACGGGCGCTCTTAATCCCATTTGTACACTGATAGGAAGCATCATCGAGGCTAATCTCGGCGTTGGTATAGGATCGTCCTGGATAGACGACGAAATCAGAAGCCTCATCAAAGACCCATCTAGGTAAGTATGTTTCCTTCGACCATGTTTGACCTCAAAGCAATTGAATTATTGCAGCAAAGAACCCCGTGGACTACTATCGCGGGAGGAATGCAATTTGCGCAAAACGCTTTTGGTGCCTGGGCGATAGTGCGCCTGGAAACCCATGCCACCGCGGGAGGAAATCTGTGAGCGTACAACTGACCACCATCAAGAGGCTCTATGCGAAGTCCTCGAATCAGTGCGCCTTTCCCAAGTGCACCGCTCCAATCATCGTTGATGGAATTGCAGTCGGCGAGATCTGCCACATCCGGGCCCGTCGAAAGAATGGCCCACGTTACGATGCGACACTCTCCTCTGCGGATAGAGACAGTTATGCCAACCTGCTGCTTCTCTGCAGGACTTGCCACAAGCTCGTCGACTCAGATCCCGAACGATATACATCGAAGTGGCTTGAGGGTATTAAGTGTTCTCACGAAACAGCCGGTGAATGTGAGATCACGCCTCAAGCGGCCCATGATGCACAGTTGCTTCTTTCCTCATTCATAAAGCCCTCCAAGGCATCGGCCAAAGCCTGCGATCGCGGAGTAGCGATTGCAGTTTGTGGAGATGTAAAGGCGCCAATTACGGTCAATCACTCTACTAAAAGAGAATCGCCTACCAGCAAGTATCCCAGCAATGCAATCGGAGCAGATGCAAATATGGCTGGCTATGTTGACTACCTGTTTGGACTGGGAGTTGACTACTGGGAGGGCATCCCGACTATGCCACCAGGGCGCCTCGGTAAGAAGATCAAAACCAAGTTCCGTCTGAAAAACAAGACACGGAACCATATTCCCGTCGAGCGCTTCCGCGATCTCGTTGATTTCATAATCACTAAGATTCTGATGCCGTCTCCCGTAGGAAAACGGCACCTGCGCGAGGGGACAAAGCTTTGTCGAACCTTCAACGAGTGGCGATATGGGCCGATGTGATCAACCTGCACGTGACTGCACACTCGTAATCATTTTAGCTTGACGCCCCAGTTTCATCAGCATATCCTTACCACGTAAGGGATTTTGGAGTGTAATGGGCTTCAAGACTATACCCATATCATCAACGGAACCCGTAGGCGCAAACACTCCGCTAGAGAACTTTGAAGTGATGAGGGAAGATAATTATGCCGATCCACATAACATTCACTGACAAGTCTCGATTCCTCTTGGGCGTTACACCCCTGCTGAAGGAAGCCCAACCGAGGTTGCACCCAACGCCGGAAAGCGTGGCGCTGGTGCACTGTTTCTTTGACCGCAAGCACGAGGTGTCGGATGAGTAGGGAACAATGGGGGCATGGATATCATACTGGCATCAAGGATGCTCAGAAAAGCAATCACGTCAGAGCAATGGTGGGAAGTCATCGGACGGATTGCCTATGTGTAATCTGTCAGAACTATCCATGTGGGATTCGATGCGATGAAGAATCTTGTGTGGTTCACTGCGTTTTTTATTTGAACGAGGCCTAACCCAGCACCGGGAAAAGTTCAAACATTGTTTCAGCGCACCATGTCTCGAAAAGTATACTTTTTGAGATCAAGGTTGGGGCGCCTGCTTGTAGCCAGTGGGAGGCGGACATGACGGAATTTTCCGGGGTTCCGGCTTAATGCTGCTATTTGCGAGCCGCTGTGCTTTACGCCCTTTATTATGTCCGTATATTTGACCGCATCGCCGCGTGGTGCTGCCGATCTCTTAGGGTATTGGGGTAACCCCAACATTCGTGCAACCAGCCGCAAATCATTGGGGTGACCCCTAATATTTTTACCACCAGCCGCCAACCAGGCTCAAGCAGCCTCCTCAAAGGGAATTCGAGCATCCATGTCCAGGTCAAATCGGCCGTAAGGGTTAATGTGCAGAGTCAGCAGAGGACTCAGGGCAGCCAGATCGCGGATTGTCATTCGACCCAACCATTTCGGATCACTGAGAATCTCCTGAATCATGAGCGTATTTATATAAACCAGGCTCGCCTGCAGGAGGTGAAGGCACAGAAGACTGATCTCCTGGTTTTCCCGGCGGTTTGTGGCGAGTTCGCCAGCCTTCCCATAGAAGATGAACCCGTTCGTGCTGTTCCAGCTCTCC
>JBMFHI010000139.1:0-7944 GCA_049976905.1 Syntrophobacteraceae bacterium
CCCTGGGACAGCTCCTCGGCGCTTGCACTAATCTCCTGGCTTCCCACCATGACTTGGTTGGATGCGGACTGTATATTGGCCATTACCTCGGTTAGCCCCTTGACCATTTTAGCAAGCGCCTGCATGAGCTTATCCTCGGCGGAGCGCTCCTTGATCCTGACCGTGAGGTTGCCGCCCGCGATTTCTTCGGCGGTCAAGGTAACCTCGTTCATCGCATCGATTAGCATATTCAGATTGTTCTTGATTCTATTGTATTGCCCCTTGTATTCCGCTGAAATTTGGGGAGGTATATCGCCCTTCGAAATCTTTTCGACATAATCGGCGGTAACCATGAGGGGTTCGACGATATTTGTGATCGTGTCGTTTACCCCGGCCACAAGCTTATTCCACCCGCCAACAAACATGGAGGCGTCGGCTCTTTTATCGAGTTCTCCGTTTGCCGCCGCCGCAATGATCTTGTCGGTTTCGGCCAGCAGCTCGCTCATCATCTTGACCATGGCGTTTAAATTGTTCTTGATTACGTTGTACTGACCCCTGTATTCGGTCGTGATTGTCGGGGGTATAATGCCTTGTGAGACCTTTTCGACATAATCGGCGGTAACCATGAGAGGTTCGACGATATTTGTGATCGTGTCGTTTACCCCGGCTACGAGCTTATTCCACCCGCCTACGAACATGGAGGCGTCGGCTCTTTTGTCCAGTTCTCCGTTTGCCGCCGCTGCGATAATCTTGTCGGTTTCGGCCAGCAGATTGTTCATCATGTCGATTGTGGCGTTAAGGTTATTCTTGATCTCGTTAAAATCGCCCTTGTAATCATCGACAATACGCGGCGGTATGTTGCCCTTTGAAATGCGGTCGACATATTCGGCGGTGACGTTTATCGGACCCACGAAGGCATCGATCAGTTCATTAAGCCCGGCAACTAGTTTGCCCCAGTCGCCAACAAATTTGGCCGCGTCGCCTCGGGTGTCAAGTTTGCCGTTTCTGGTGGCTTCAATAAGAAAGTTTACTTCCTGGATGTACTCTTTCAGGTTTTCTCTTACCTTCTCAATAGTGTCGTTTATAAAGGCCTTCTTGCCGGGAAACTTTTCAAGGGTTGCATCAAAGTTTCCCTTGCCGAATTCGGCAATGCAGGCCATCGCCTTTCTCTTGACGCCGATATGGCCCATAACCATGTCGTTTAAGCCTTTTGCCATAACCCGGTAGGCCCCCTGGAATTTGTCCGCGGGGACTACTACGTCGATATCTCCGGCATCGTGCTCCTTTGACATGTGATCCATCTCGGAAATCAATGAATTGAGCGAATCGATACAGACGTTCAGATTATTTTTTATTTCATTGAAGTCGCCCTTGTATTCGTCTGTGATTTTGGGGGGAATGTCGCCCTTGCTTATCCTGTCCACATATTCGGCCGAGACATTAAGCGGGGCTATGACGGCATCGAGTGTATCGTTTACTCCCTGCACGATTTTCCTGTAATCGCCCGCATGCCTGGAGGCATCGGCTCGGACGGAGAGCTTTCCCTGAACCGCGGCCTCGCTTAGCGTGTTGATATCACTTAGGATCTCTTTAAAGCTTTGGACCATGCCCGTCATGGCCGCGAAAAGCTGCCCCAATTCGTCGCCTCGGTTGGTATCCAGAGAAAAGCTCGTATCGCCATGCGCGAGTTTTTTGTTGATCGCTACCGCTTCCGCTATGGGCTTTGTTATGCCGCGGCTTAAAAAGGTGATGATCAAGACCGCCAAGGCCAGAGCTCCCAACAAATAGAGGATGAGGTCGGTTCGAGAGGAGCTATACGACTGGGCGCCGGCCTTGGCGGCGCTTTCCATGCTCTCGTTTTGAAATTTTATCAGGCTGCTTACCGCTTGAAGGTATTTGTCCCGCAAGGGATTTAGTTTGGTTGAGAGGGCGCTTTGCGCCTCTTGCTTATTGTTGGCTTTAATGAGATCTCGGACTTCCTTTTCAGCCTGCAAATAATCGCTTTGGCTTTCCGAGAGGCTCTTTAGAATCGTCTTGCCTTCTTCCGATTTAATCGATTTGGAAAGTTGCTCGATATTTGAGCTGATCCGAGCGTTTGACACCCGGGATTTTTCGAGTTCTTCGGTGGCTCCGCCGCTGTCTGTTGCACTGAGCGCATTACGAAGCCCCGTTGCCGCAAGGTTTATATCCTGGACCATCTGGTTGGCCAAAACGGTCTTCGGCCACCTGTCGGTAGTAATTGAGTTTAGAGTGGTGTTTACTGTTCCAAGCCTGCTAATTGCAAAAATGGCCATGGCGGTCATGACAACGAGCAGCACGCCGAATGCAAGCGCCATTCTCAGTCCGATTTTCATGTCTTTGAGCATCTTAGTCTCCTCTAGTTTGTCTCAGGGTTCGGTGCATACTTAAAAACTCGAAAAATATGGAACTTATGGTCTGCCTGCTACCTATTCATGACGCCGTATCGAGCCTTCTAAACAACTGCGCGTCGCTTACAACCTGTTCGAAGAGATGCGAGATCTCTTCGGGGATTTTTTGCGTTTGTTCGGTGGCGAAAAAACCGCCCGGAGCAAGGGAGCTGTGAAACATTTTGATCACTTCGATACGCTCGGGGTATTCGAAATGGAGCAGAACATTTTTGCAAAGGATCAGGCTAAAGCCCTCGCCTATGGATTTTAGAGAAAGAAGATCGTGTCTTTTGTATTCGATTCGGTTTCGAAGAAGCTCGGATATAGTGAAGTACCCTGGCTTTTCGGCAGGTTTAAAGTATTTTTCAAATAGATCCGAGGGCATTCTCTTAACGTCTTCTTCCTTGTATAAGCCCGTTCGGATGATATCGCCAAAAAGGCTGCAATCGTCTAAATCGGTGGATTCTATTCTTAAATTTTTAAAGCCGAAGTTTCCCATTTTCTCAGAAAACATCATGGCCAGCGAATAGGGTTCCTGTCCTGTAGCGCACCCTGCGTCCCAGACGCGTACGCGGCTGCGCCCGGAGGTGTAAGGCACCACATGTTCCACTATTCGCTCCAGGGTCTGCATATCTCTAAGAAAGTAGGTGAAAGCCATGAGCGTTCCTTAAAACCTGTTGTATCTTTAAGAGTGTCAGTGAATAACCGATTGATCCAGTTCGACGCCCTCCACCATCTTGGGTACGTCAATAATGAGCGCAACCGTGCCGTCTCCCAGGATGGTCGCCCCGGAGAGTTCGTCGACATCGCGAAAAATCCTGCCGATATTTTTTATTACGGTCTGATGTTCCCCTATCACCCTGTCGACCACCAGTCCGACTTTGCCCCCGGCCGATTCGGTAATCACGATCTGCTCGACTTCGGGAGGAGTTCCCTCGATGTCAAAGCGCTCGCGAAGGCGAATATAGGGGACGATTTCACCCCTTACGCGTGTAATGTGGCGCCCGTGGGATCTTGCCACGTCCTCGCGCGTTAACTCAACGCACTCCTCAACGGTTGATAGAGGTAAGACATAGCGCCCCTCCCTTACTTCGACCAGCAACCCGTCGACTATGGCAAGGGTAAGAGGCAGCTTCAGGGTAATGACGGTACCCGCCCCCCTTCGGCTCGAGATATCGATGGAACCCCGTAGCGCGTCAATGCTTCGCTTGACAACGTCCATCCCCACCCCACGGCCGGAAACGTTGGTGATTTTGCCGGCGGTGGAAAAGCCGGGGGCAAAAATAAGCGAAAAGACCTCCTTTTCCGATAATTCCGCCTCAGCCGTGATAAGACGCTTTTCGAGAGCCTTTGACCTGATAGCCTCCGTATTCAATCCCGCGCCATCGTCTTCTATGAGGATCAGTACGTTTGCCCCGGAATGCATGGCCGAAAGCCGTACGGTTCCCTCCCTTTGTTTGCCGGTGGCCTTTCTGATTTCGGGCGCTTCGATGCCGTGGTCGATGCAGTTGCGGATAAGATGGACCAGGGGGTCGTTGAGCCGCTCGATCACTGTCTTGTCAAGCTCTGTTTCTCCTCCCGAGGTCTCCAGAACGATCTCTTTTCCAAGCTCGGCGGATAGATCGCGAACCAGCCGCTTGAATTTGCTGAAGGTCGTTGCGATCGGGAGCATCCGGATACTCATTGTGTTGTCGCGAAGCTCGGCGGTAAGCCGCTCGACTTCCTCGGATATCGACAAAAGTTCCGGATTTTCCATTCCGGTCGCCACCTGGCTCAGCCGTGCCTGGACCGTTACCATTTCGCCGACAAGGTTTACCAGGGTGTCGAGCTTTTCGGCCCGCACCCTAATGCTCGAGCTCTGCTCCTCAACGGTCTGCTTGCTTCTGGCTGCCTGGACATGACGCTGTTCGGCCAGCACCGACTCAACCATGCTTGCCTCGACAACGCCCTTTTCGACCAGAAGCTCTCCGATGCGTTTCTGAGAGCTCAGGGCGTCCTGTAAGTCGCCATGGGAAACCAGGCTGCGTTCGATCAAAAGCTCGCCAACTCTTTTGGGAGGGCCGTGGTCGTCTTCCCGGTCGGCTACATCGATGACTTTGATTTCCAAATCGCATTCATCTTCGACGAAGATGAAAACATCTTTTATGGTATTGATTGAGTGGGTCGTTGTAAGGATCACGTCCCAGGAAAGGTAACATTGCTCGGGATCGAGTTCCTCGAGTTCCGGAATGGGTTCGGTGTGGGCGATTACGGAGCATTCCCCCATTTCCCGCAATTCGCTAAGAAGAAGCAGGGGATTGGTGCCTCGGGAAAAGATTTCGCGATTGGGGCGAAAATAGATTCGTACTGTTTTTTCTTCCTGCCGGTCTTCCGATTGCGCGGGCGCTGTCGCGCCCGGGTAATCCTGGAGATTTGTCCTTGGAATGAGGCGCTTTAAAGAGTTCGTGATAGACTCCACCCTCTGGGTATCCACGGGCGAGGCGTCCTGTGAAACGTCCAGCATCGAGCGTATGAGGTCTTCGGCCTGAAGCGTCAGGTCGATCAGAGGTTTTGTAACGTCCAACTCCTTATTGCGCACCAAGTCGAAAACGGTTTCGATTTCGTGGGTAAATGCGGCAATGTCTTCGAAGCCCGCCATGGCCCCCGAGCCCTTTATCGTGTGAAGGGCCCTGAAAACCCTGCCGATCAGTTCCGAATCTCCCGGGATTTCCTCCAGGGCGAGAAGGGACGTTTCGAGTTCGGTCAGGAGTTCGTAGGCTTCCGTCCGGTAGATTTCCTTAAGAGATTCCATCATCCCAGTACCTTTTTCACAACCGCAAGAAGTTGATCGGGTTTAAAGGGTTTGACGATCCATCCGGTTGCTCCGGCGGCTTTGCCTTCCTGCTTCTTTTCCAATTGAGACTCGGTTGTAAGAAGCACGATCGGGATGAACTTGCAGGAGGGCAGTGCTCTAAGGGAGCGAATGAGTTCGATACCATCCATGTTGGGCATGTTAAGATCGGTCAGCACCATATTGACCGCAGTCCCGCTTAGCTTGGAGAGGGCGTCCTTGCCGTCTACGGCTTCCATCACCTCGTAGCCGGCCTGTTTGAGGGTGAAGCCGACCATCTGGCGAATACTGGCCGAATCATCCACGGTCATGATGATCTTGCTCATGATGTCCAATCTCCCGTCCATAAACAGTTCTTATTGGGGTTTCTGTGGCAGCCGATTGTGCGCACCAGTCCCGCCTCGCGTACAATACTTTTGAATGGTTCGGATTTTCGTTCGTAGAAGGCCAACCTTTTACCCAGCTTTACAGAGGCGGCATGGGCAGAGCAAAACAGCTGGAGAACGCAAAGATCCGTATCCGTTAGTTCCTCGATGTCGATGACGATATCTTCACTGTTCCCCAGGGCCAGCTGAAGGGCGCTCTTAAGTTCCCCGGTTCTTTCGATCGTCCAGATTTCCTTTAGCTTTACAACCGTTGTTTGCGCAGAACCCGTAACCTCTAGATCCATCGTCTTCTCCTCCGGCGACTAAAAAAGCTCGACATTGTCGCCCAAATCCTCTTCACTTGTCCCCTGAGTCTGGTTTGCCGCCGTGTTATCCCCGGCCTCCAGACCGGGCGCATTCTCAAGGCCGGGTTTGCCGTCCGTTTTGGCCTGTGCCAGCGTATCGTGAACATTACGTTCCGCCTGCATCGTGTAACCGGCTTTTAGCTCTTCCAAACGTTCCTGCGCTTTGGCCTGGTCGCCCGAAGTTGCCTTAGAGCGCGCAAAAGCAACGATCTCCTCCAGCTTTGCCGCAATTTCACTAAGTCCATCGTGGACCTTTTGGTGAACACCGACTTCGGTGACGGCCCTTCGGATGTCGCCCGCAAGAGCGCTGCCCTCCGCGTTTACTTTGATAAAAGTGGAGAAGATGTCTTGATTTAGCCTCTCAAGGGTTTCAATCTGGTTTTCCAATCCCTCGCAAAGAGCCGCGGGTCTGTTTTCGTCGCTCTGGTCCGTTCCAACGGCCGCGCGAAGCGAATCGGAGGCCAAAATGGTCGAGCGCAGCGCCTCGCTTGTCATTTCGGTCAGCCTGTAGGTCTCCACCGAAAGTTGGTGGGTGGATTCGGCCAGCACCGCAAGGGTAGCGCCCTGGCTTCCGGCATGGCAGGCCTTGACGATCGCGTTTAAAGAAATCAGCTTTATTTTTGCTCCCATGGATTCGATGCTTGCGGCCTGGGAGGCTATTTCACCGAATTGGTCGGCCACCGCGCTCAAGGCAAAGGAAAGCTCCCGGTCGGATTCATCGTAGGTGCCAAGCGCGGATATCACCGTGGAAAAACCGGTCTTTATTTCTTCCAGAAAGGAGCTTCCTCTGTCATTGTCTGCTCCGGCGAGCCGGGTCGTCTCCCGGGTCATTTCTTCGACAAGGCCTGCAAGGGTGTAAAGATTTTCCAGGATGTTGTTTACCGCCGATTGTAATTGGTTTCCGGCATTTTTTAGTTGAATCGCCTGCAGGGCGGCTATGTCTCCCACCAAATGCAGATCTCTATGGTTTTTTCGGGCAAGGGATAAGAGCGCGTCCCACAAAGCTTTTAAGCGGGCTTGCCGGCCTGTGTGCAAATCCCCCTCCGTGGCGAAACCCTTTTTGTTTGTATCGAGTTGTACCAGCGCCTCCCTCGCATGTTCGATCCTTTGGCGTGTGATGTCGTGGAATTGCATGGACTGAACAATGTCTCCGATCCGATTGGATACGGTTTCAAAACGGGCCGAAATTTGTTGCGCGGCTCCAGCCGACTGGCTGTGTTTACCGCGAAGAGCCTCAAGGCCTGACAGGGTCTTTGTAAGTACGATTCCCGCTTGTTTTTGACGCGCCGCCTCAAGGCCCAGTACCCTGGACAGAGTCTGCTCGATCATAAGCCGCAGGGATTGACAACTCGCATGAACATTGGAAGAGCGGGTTTCAATCTCAAGGGATAGTTTGTGGACTTCCTCGGCCAGGGTTTCAAACCCATGGTCCATGTCGCCAAGCCTGGCGCTTTCGATCCTTATCGAAACGCACAAGACCCTCAGCAACAAAATGGTCTTCTGGAACCCTTCGGCTACGTCCTCAAGGCTATCGAGCTTTTCAAGGACCGTTCGAAGATAATCGGTGTTGCGTTTCGATCCATTCTCGAGCCTGTTTACCGCCTCGATTACTTTGCCAAACCCTTCGATAACCGTCTCAAGTTCCTTGCCCGACAAATGAGCGGCTACAACCGAACAGGCCTCGGAAAGTTCCGTGGTGCGAGCGTAAAAATCCTGGAGCTTTTCTCCAATTGCGAGAAACTCGCCTTCGGTGGACCTGGCCAAAAAATCCAACTTGTTTGCCATCTCAGGCAAAGCATCCCGCCATGCTGTCGAGGAGTGCTTTAGCCTCGAGAGCAATTGAGCGAACCGAGCAAAAAATTTCATCCCATTGTCCCAAAGTCCGGGTTCATTGCAATGTGACAGTAATCGGTCGGGTAGACTCGAGCCGCATCCGGGATTGCTTGCGCATCTCCCGCTTAGAAGTGTATTTCGGCATTTAGGGGCTTTTACATAAT
>JBMFHI010000140.1:0-7895 GCA_049976905.1 Syntrophobacteraceae bacterium
GACATTACCAAGACCCAGCTTGCAAGCCTTCTTGGAACCATTCCGGAGACCCTCTCGCGCATACTTGCCAGAATGGTCCAGCAGGGCGTTATAACCGTTGAGGGCCGAAAGATAAGTGTGCTCGATCCTGAGGCGCTGGAGGCCCTGGCCGCGGGCGGCAAGGGTCTGGTCTAAAGACGTTTTGGGAGAACGTGGCAATGTCGAAATCTTACTGTTTTTCCACCTGGCTTGTCGATGGAACCGGGGCCAGGGCAAAAAAAAATGCTCTCCTTTGCATCGAAAACGGGCTTATTTCTTCGGTGCGGTTCTGTGGTCCCGAGCAACTGTCCGCTCTTGAAAAAAGATGTGAGGACCTCCAAGCCTTTCCGGCCTCCACCATGTTGCCAGGCCTGATCGACTGCCATGTTCATCTGGCCATGTCGGGAAAGACCGACCCGGAGTTTCGCGCAAAACAGCTCCTGAATGGATTCGAACAAAACGGGCCTCTCATCGAGCACAGAGTGCAAAGATGCCTTAACCTCGGCATAATGGCCCTAAGAGATGGAGGAGATATCGGAGGCCACGCTCTACGGTATATGCGGCAAAACGCGTCTTCGCGCGTGAGGGTAAAATGCGCGGGAAAGGCGTGGCGCGCGCCCGGCAGGTACGGCAAGTTTATCGGGAAAACCCCGGAGCCGGGCTTAAGCCTTGCTGAAAGCCTTAAAGCCGACTGCGCCCATGTCGATCACATAAAGATTTTAAATTCAGGCATAAACAGCCTGGTTGACTATGGGCGGCAAACAGAGCCTCAATTTGGTCTGGATGAACTGGCCAGAGCCTTCGGGCAGGCAAAAGAGCTTGGTCTAAAAATAATGGTCCACGCCAACGGCAGGCTGCCGGTGCAAATCGCGCTCGATGCCGGGTGCGATTCTATCGAGCACGGCTTCTTTATGGGGGAGGAAAACCTTAAAAAAATGGCCGATCGCCAAATTTTTTGGGCGCCTACGGCCGTCACCATGAAGGCCCTTTCCGACTGCTCTGTGGCCGGCGCCCAACAGGCCGGGATCGCGGGGATGATTCTTCAAAATCAGCTCGAACAAATGCGCCGGGCCCGTGAGTTGGGCGTTGGAATCGTTTCCGGAACCGATGCCGGCTCTTTTGGAGTGCGCCACGGCCAGGCTCTTGCCCAGGAATTGGAACTTATCGCCCAGGCGGGGTTTTCCGTCGAGCAGACTATTCAAAGCGCCACCCATGCCGGCGCCCGGCTTCTTGGCCTTGACCACGAATTGGGGAGCCTGCGCCCCGGCATGCCCGCTAATTTCCTAGTTGTTCCCGGACCTCCTTCAGACCTGCCCGGCTCGCTGGCCCTTGTTACGGCCGTCTATCTAAGGGGGGCCAGACACTCCGGAACTCTTTGCTGACCACCCGGGCAAGTCGGCCCACTGGGCAGGAATTAACCATAAGAGGCTCCTTTGTTTATGGAAAACACTTCTTCCTATATCGCCCGCTCGTCCGCTCTGGGGACAATCGTCTTGATTGCGCTTGTGTTCATTCCTGCCGGAACGCTTGATTATTGGCAAGGATGGGCATACATCGCCACCTTTATTTTTTGCTGCCTTGCGTACACGGTTTATCTGATGAACTACGATCGGGCACTGCTCAAGCGGCGCAGCGAATCCGGCATTTCTCACGAAAAAGAGCCTGCGCAAAAGGTAATCATGGTTTTTCTCTACCTTTGCTTTGTTGCGCTCATCATTTCACCGCCCCTTGATTTCCGGTTCGGCTGGTCGGAGGTTCCGTGGTATGTATCGATTCTGGGAGATATCCTTGTCGTGGCCTCGTTCTTGGTTTTTTATCTGGTAGCAAAGGTAAACACTTACGCAGCCGCGACCGTCAGAGTCGAAGAAGGGCAGAAAGTGGTCTCAACCGGCGTGTACGGATTTGTTCGTCATCCGATGTACTCAGGCGCCCTGTTTCTGATTGCCGGCACGCCCCTTGCCCTTGGTTCGTATTGGGCGCTGCTTCTCGTTCCACTCTTCGTGATCATTCTCTATTTGCGGATTGCAAACGAGGAAAAAGTGCTCCTGCGCGACCTCGAAGGTTACGAGGAGTACAGGCAGAAGGTGCGGCATCGCCTGATACCGGGAATCTTCTAACCTTGCTTTGGCTGCAGGCGATCATGTTTTTAGGTCAATTTGTCCGACTCTTGCGCGCCAGCCTTCCTTTAAAGAATCAAAGGCCCGGTTCATAAATAGATCGCTGAAGGGGTTTTGCTGTTCCGGCATGGCACGAGAAAAAAGAGCGGGAAGGAGGGGGCGGGCGGGTACGATCAGCGCGCCCAAAAATCGGGTCGGGGAAAAAGACAAAAGCGGGTCTCTGGCTTTTGCTGCCGTCTTGTTTGCAAAAAGTCTTAGAAGAAAACGCTGATGGAGAAAACAGTGGGCAATCCGCTTTTCGGATAGTTTGGGCCACGTAAGAGGACTTGCGGGATTATCATGAGCTCTCCGGCTTGCAAAGTCGATAAAGCTCCGGTAAGGAGAAAATATTTCCAGAAGGCGATCTTGCCTGCCGCTAAAGTCTGGAGGCAGGTAATCTTTTTTTTGCCCTTCGCAGGCTTTGGCAAACCAGTAGGCTTCGAGTTCGGACTCGATCAGCCTGTGGCGCTCCATCGTTGAAAGCCTCTTTGCCCCGCTGTAAACCGTGCAAAGCCCTTCCTTGCTCAACTGCTCTATAAGCGGATGCCAGAGCGCATCGACCATGAAGTGGCAGATAAACCCAAGCGCCCAGGAGATAGGCTGAGCGTTGGCTCTTTCAAAAGGAATTTTTGAGAGCCAGTCGAAAATTAGACAAATCCCCTCGCTTTGGACAAGGCTATGGAGTCGGTCGCCCAGGGGCGACAGAGAAAAAAACGGCAGATCGTAGTAAAATATATCCGGTGAAACCGCGCCGATAAAAAAAGCATCCAGATCGATCCAGACTGGCCGCGCACAGTCACTTTCCTTGATAAGGCGCTCGGCTAGAAAGATATGAAAACGCTCCTTGGGCATGAGGCTCTATCCTATGTCGTCTCCTGGATCGCAGAAAATCTTTATAGCCTCAGGAATGAGCCTGCGGATGTAGGCATGCCGGTCGAACTCGAACTGAGAGGCATAGTCTTTGTATTGGGGGTGATTCTTGGAAAGGGTTGGGGAAGTGTGCTTGGATTGGGCGAACTTGTTTGGGAAATCCTCGATGATGTCAAGCATTGGGTACTGAAGATACGGATAATCCTCCAGCCAGCCCAGCCGAAACATTGCCTCGAAGCGGACAAGGTCGAGCAGCAAGATCGTGATATCGGTAACGCACATTTTGGTTCGAACGTCAAGGAAGTGAAACCTCGCCCCATGGCCCAGGCCTTTTACTCCCATTATCAGTTCATAAAAAGCGCAGGAGGCGTCCTCGTTTCCCCGGATAAGCAGCCTGATGGCCGGGGTGTCGAGGCTTCGCACGGAGGTGTTTTCGTCAAAGCAGCCTCCGAAACGACGTCGCCAGGAATCGAAACCTTTTCTGGCCACAATTATGCGCCTGCATTCCGCTATTTGAAGTAGCTTGCCCATACACGGCTCCCTGGTTCAAAACACGTCGGCCGAAAAGATATACAACTCCGCCTGCCTGTCTTTCCAGGCGTGCGGGGGCAGCCCGGCCTTTTGGCATGTGAGCTGGAGAAACCCTTCCACGTCCAGGTTATGTTCGGTTGCCACCTGGGGTAGAAGCAGCCCGGAGCGAACTCCTTTGCTGATGAGAAGACCGTGTTTGCCAATTTCGATTTCGGAAATCTTGCTGATGCGCACAAGCGGTGTCAGAACCGATATCTCTATGTCCAGTTGGTCAAGTTCCTCGGAGGCGATGGCGCAAAACCGGGGATCGCAGAAGGCAGCCTCGATCGCCATACGCCTGACCATTTGCCAAAGAGGAGCCTGTGGCTGGAGCAATCCGATGCACCCGCGAAGCTGACCGCCTTTGCGGATACTGACAAAAGCGGCCCCGGGCGCATTGAGCAGGGGCTCGTTCACTTCATTTTCAGGCATGGTCTGGCCAAGGCATCGGTAACGAATCGCCTCCAGGGCCAACCCGCGAAGCTTTTCTTTTTCTTCCGCGCTAAATCCCAGATCCACTCCGGCTTTTCTCGATGCAACCAATGTGCGCTTATCCATCTTGGGCCCTCCTGTAAATTGCCGCCGCTCCATATCCCACAACCCTGGAGGTGTCGCCCGTGACATCGCCCGAATTGGCGTAGTTTAAAACCTTGCACCGGTCCGCGCCAAGCTTTTTGCCTGCATAAAGCATGGTAATAATCGGACCCGCTCCGCACGCCTCGGTTTCCCCGGTGTCCACCGCGACGGTCAGGTTTTCAGGATCTAAGGCCTCGATAAGCTTCAAACCGGCCTCATCCAATCGCCTGGCTTCCCGGCCGTCATGATAGTGGGATAAATCGCTGCTGGCTATAAGCAATACCCGTTTGTTTGCGCAAACCTTTGCGATTGCCTCGGATAGGCTGATGCAGAAGGGTAGCTCGCGCGTTCCCACTATAACGGGGGTAAGCTTGAAACGCCCAAGGACGACCTGCAGGAAGGGGAGCTGGATCTCAAGGGCATGTTCGACCGATTCGGCTTGCGGATTGAAGCCAATGAGGCTTGAGCATTTGCCCAACTCCTCGATCAACTCGCGGTCCAGCGGTACGACCCCCAAAGGGGTGCGGTACCCTTCGGCCCTGGAGATGCTTGCTCCGGTAAAGGCTACCCTGTGGCTGGGCGCCATTATCAGGACCCTGTCGAACATATCTTTGGAAAGCAGTTTATAGGACCATGCGGCTACGCTTCCCGAGTACATGTAGCCGGCATGGGGAGCCAGAAGGCCCGTCAGTTCGCCTTTTAGCTCGGGGGGGACTGCACGATCGAGGTATCCAGCCACTTCTTTTTTTAAAAGGACCGGATCGGAGGTATACCATGTTCCGGCGATGAGCGATTCCCGGATTAATTCGGTCCTCATTATTTTTCCTCCCATGGGATTAAGGCAAGAGGCAATGGCAAAATATTCCTTCTTCCGTTATCCGTTGCGAGTCCCGCTCGCCTGCTCCCCGTTTTGGCAGTGATGCTTTATGTTTACACCCTCTACGATAAAAATGACGCTTTCGGCAATATTGGTTGTCTGATCGGCTGCCCGCTCAAGACACTTGGCTGCGTTAATGGTCTGGACCGACCTTTCCACCGCCGGCGCCTCTTTGGACATATAAGCAAGGGCATCCTTGAGGATGCGTGAATGGAGTCGGTCGGCCACATCGTCCATTTTGCAAACCTCGGTTGCGATGTGAGTATCCTGGTTTACAAAAGAAGATATTACCGTGTGAAGCATATTCAAAGCGGTATCGGCCAATTCCTCCAAAGCGCTGTTTCGCGGAAGAGGCGGACCGCTGTTTAAGCTTCTGGCCCTTCGGGCTATATTGGCCGCCTGGTCGCCAATGCGCTCCAGTTCCACGGCTATCCTTAGCGCCGCGATGATAAAGCGCAGATCCCGTGCCAGGGGTTGGCCAAGGGCGAGCAGCTTCAACGAATTGCGGTCGACTTCAAGCTCGAGCATATCGATTTGGCGGTCTTCATCCAAAACCTCCCTTGCCAGGTCGTCGTTTCTTTCCAGCAGCGCCTTTGTAGATTTTTCAAGCGCCTTTTCGGCAAGTGCCGCCATTTGGAGGATTGTCATCTCAAGTTCTTCAAGACCCGAGCTGAACCTGGTTTCCATCGATAAAAAACTCCCGCGCCAATTAAGGTTGTTCCGACATTGCCTGAAGAAGGGCTAAAGCCGGCCATCCGGAAAAGCCCTGCACTTTCGCATGTCCCAAGCGTATTCTACCGAATTCTAATCTTAAAAAAAGGGCCTATTCAATCCAAATCTCAAAACAGATATACTTTTAGGAAGGTTTCTGATATCCAGTCTAAAGAAAAGACCTCTATGAGGCAAAAAATTCCAAGCCGCGAACGGATTTGGGAGTTCGAACCCAACCCCGTCCAAACGGCCGGAGGGCTTATGGCTAAAAGGCTGACTATCCTGCTCACAGCTCTTGTTCTGATCCTGGCCCTCTTGTCGGCGGCCTCGCTCACCCATGCCGTTGCTGCCCGGGAAGAGCATCTCTTTGGCTGGCTCCTTAGAAAAGATAAGGTATTGGTGTTAAGGACCGACAGCGGAGACTACCTTGTCAGCGGCCCGGATCTTAGCAAACTGGAAGGGAAAATGGTTGAGATAACCGGCGTTGTCACCCTGGGAGATCCGCGCGATACGGTCCTGGTCGAATCGGCCAGGGAACTGGATGAATAGATAGGCGATCATACTTTGAGTATGTTTATCGATCAGGAATATGCTGAGCCAAGTTTTCCTTCCGTACATCATCTGTATGCAACGCATTCCGAGCAAAATCCAAAGAAATAATCCAATAAAGCAATCGCCCTATTTGTAGGGGAATTCCCTTAAAAAAACAAGGGTTTTCCCTTACAGACAGAGTCCGCGTTTCCTTGTACATGATTAGCCTCTTAGGTTGGCGCCTTTGCCGCCGCAACTTGGCAATATCTAAGTGAGCATAGGGAAGACCGGAGCAAATATTTGCCTGCCGGCAGAGCTTGCAAATTGGGGAGGAGAAACGATGTCAGTTTATAATTCAAATCTTTGTTCGGAGAAATACGGTTATGATTTTGTCGTGGCCACGACGCAGGCCAGCATCGACGCGACCATGAACCAGTATCTCAGCTGCCTGGGGTCGCCGGAGGTCATCATGTGCTATACCCAGGATGATACAGGAGCCCCTGTGCTCGTGGATTACGCCAAATTCATCAAGAATGCGGGAGTGGATCCCTTTACGGTTGCAGACGGGACCCAAAAAGGGGACAAGAGTCTACAGGTCTTGGAAGAGGCGTATTTCTATTACGCTTTTAAGGCCAAAATCGGACTTCCCTCCGGCTATACCTCCCAGGCAATGCCAAAGGTGGTTGAACTGGGGACAAACACCGCGTCGGTGACCTACCGGCTTATGTGTTCGGAATTCATCGTTGTCGAAGCGACATACGGACCGAAGGGAATAACGGGGTGGTTGAACAAGTCTCAACCCGACGGAAACGCATGGATCTTCGCCTCCAAAGTGGACCTGCGCCTGACCGAGGACCTCGGGACTGCCTATCACGATCTGCCTGCCGATGTGAAGGAAAGGATAAAAAACCTCGGACCTGAGGCTTTCAGCATCCAGCAACTGCTTTTCGATTTGGACAATGCGGCGCTTCAAACCGTGCCGACGCTGGAGGGAGTGGAACCGGGAACGCCTTTGCATACCTGCCTGGAGAACGTGTTTCAGGGAGCTTATTTTAGCAGCCTCCAAAAACACGGCCAGCCCGTGCTCAGCTATTCTGTCAAAAGGACCGTCAAAGCGGCCACCCCATCGCCCACCATCGACCTGACGGATCTGAACTTTGAGGTGAATAAGTTCATAGACAAGGGACAGCAGGCCGTGCTATCGGATTCGCAACAGCAGGGCCTCGCGACATTGTGTTACCTGTGCGCGGCCAATAGTAACATCCTGCCTGCCGCCGTTCCATTTACGTGGAACTGGGTCGAGCCAGCCGAGGAAAACACTTGCTGCGGCGCGATGGCGATAAATAGCGATATCTTTATCAGGCTAATTTCCGATTTGCTCTCACCCGTCCTTGGTCCGCTTTGCAAGAGACCGTATTGCAATGTGTCAACAAGTGGATTGTCGTCAACAATCACATTGAGGTTCGATCCCGATACCGACAGCCAGAGCTATACGATTGTAAAGGATCGTACGGTCGGGTCCGACGGTTTTGCCAGGGTGTTGACTTTCAGCAATACCAACTCCGGTCACGACAGTGGAGCGCTTG
>JBMFHI010000141.1:0-7607 GCA_049976905.1 Syntrophobacteraceae bacterium
CCTCATGTCCGCGTTCTTCCGGCAGGAGCGGTTACCTTCTCTTATCCGCTGACACGCCCCGGTGAACGGTTACAATTATCGGCATTCGCCAGGCTTTCCAAGTTTATCGTGGGCTGGACCTCGCACCTTTACTACTGGGTTTACCCGGGGGTTATGGTTGCCATGATGGCCACCCTGATAGACTATATTTTCCAGCAGTTCGGGATAAATCTTTCGATGTTCGCACAGATAGCTATTGCGGTGATATTTTCATTTTCCGTAGCCTACATAGCCTATCGCGGGATCACCGGATCGACGATGATAGCTGTAATCATAAACGTCATCCAGATTATAAGCTTGATTGTCGTAACCTGCCTTGCGCTGGCATACCGGTGGAAAAACCCCGAGCATGTAACCTTTGTTCATAAATCGTTAACTTCAATAGTTATGCCGCACAGCTTCGCAAACATGATGTTTCAGGCAACCGTTGCCATACTTGTGCTGGTAGGCTTTGAGACGGCGACCGCGCTAACCGCTGAAGCCAAATCCCCAAAGCATGTAAGCCGTGGGGTCATCATCTCGCTTATCATCCAGGGAGTTGTCTGCTACCTTTTCGAGTATCTGGGCGCAGACGCATGGCTAAACACTTCCTATGCGGTAAAAGACCCCAAGGGCCACCTGGTTCACGGCATTGACGCGGCCGCGGCATCGAGCGCCCCCATAGGGGATATGGTGCAGAATCTTGGCAACGCACTTTTTAACCACATGGGTTTTGTGCTGATGATCCTGGTTGCCATTTCGGTTGCAATAGCCGTAGTGGGAACGACCCTTGCCTGCATGAACACGGGGGTTCGCGTAACCTATGCAATGTCCAAGGATAAAGAGGTTCCAAGCTTTCTGGGCTTTTTAAACGCCAAATACTCCACGCCCCATGGCGGCGTGGTGGCGATGGCGATAGCCTCCGCGGCGATCGGCGCCTTCGGGGTGGTCTCGGTGGTAAACCTTACCGCCGTTACCCTGTGGTCAAATATCGGGACATTCATTCTCTACGGAATGACCAACCTGATAGCCTTCGTCGCCTTCTTGAGGCACCCGCAGAGAAACGCGATCACCCACACGGTGGTGCCGATCCTCGGGGCCGCGGCAAACATTGCCATGCTGGTGGCGGTAATGTACCTTGGAATCCTTGGGGGCGGAGACACGAAGACCGCGGCGCTCTGGTCGCTCATAGCCACCGCGGTATGGTTTTGTATCGGTATTGTGTACCTTTTCATACAGAGCGCCAAAACGAATCGAAAGATCGTCGGAGTCCAGCAAAACTAAGGCTGGGCAGGCGCGGGAGCAACATGCGAATCTTATAGCTCTAACAGCAGAAGGCGGGGAGTGAAACGGTCCAGGGTTTTCGGGCAAAAGTTTCACTCTCCCTTTCTTAAAGGCAAAAGTTGAAAGCCCAGAAAATACGTTGTTTTCTTTTTGCCCTTAGCATTTTACCCTCCGGGGGATTAAGGTGATGGAAGCCTTGAAGGTATACGGTCTTTCAGACAAAGGGATGGTTCGCCGCAACAACGAGGATTATTTCGGGTGGTATGTGCCCAAGGACTCGGGCCTTGGCAGGTTTGGAAGCCTCTTTGCGGTTTCAGACGGCGTGGGCGGATGCGCCGCGGGAGAGGCGGCAAGCGCTGAAGCGGTAAATGTTTTGCTGCAGGAATATTATTTCGCCGATCTTACGGAAAAAATTCCCGAGCGGCTAAAGAGCGCCTTCCAAAATACCGCCCTGCACGTCTTCGATTTATCGATCAGCCATGCTTCGGCGCGCAACATGAAATGTACCCTGTCCACTCTTCTATTGAAACAGAACCGGTTTTTTATTACACATGTGGGCGATTCGAAAATCATGCTGCTTCGCGATAACGATTTGATCCAGCTAACAAAGGACCACAGCTTCGTGGGAAAGCTTATGCGCCTTGGGCTTCTGAGCGCGGAGGAGGCAAGGGTACACCCAAACAAGAACATTTTGCTCAAGGCAGTCGGGGAAGGTCCCCTGCTGGTTCCCGATTTTTACTCGGGCATGCTCGAGCCCGGCGATCTTTTTTGCATGATTACAGACGGGATACTGGAACATGCGACCCATGAGGAGCTAAAATCGTTTTTAATCGAGCAGGGGTGCTCGCAAGACGGCCTGGCGGAATTTCTGGCCGAACTAAACAGGCGCGGCGGCCAGGACAACATGACGATTCTAACGGTCAAGGTCGACAAGACCTAGCCGAGCAAGGTATCCGGAAAATCCGGAGGAACAAATAAATTTAGCTAAACATTTTCTGGTCTCTACAGGCGGTGAAAAATGACGAAGATAGAATGCATCCTGCGTCCGGATAAAATCCTGGAAGTTCGAAACGTTCTTGGCAATCTCGGGGTAAAGGGGATGACCGTTACCGAGGTGATCGGCTGCGGCTTGCAGAAGGGACACACCCGGGATGAGTGGAACACGGAATTTAACATCAATTTGCTTCCGAAAACAAAAATCGAGATGGTTGTGCCCGACGCCGTGGTAGATGAGGTTACCAGCGCCATAATAAAGATTTCGCGAACCGGCGCAATAGGAGACGGCAAAATTTTTACCTACCCGATCGGAAACGCCATACGGATAAGAACGGGCGAAACGGGTGAGAGCGCCATATAGGGGAAAATGCCAAGGATAGTAAAGAGCCGGTTTTGAGCCTTGAAAGGCTTTTTGCCGGCTTTTTTTATTGCAGGGTTCCCCTCACCGTCTAAAGAGCAGAAGCAGGGCAAGGATTAAAACCGCGGCTAAAAAGGCCCCTCCGTATATCAGGAGGTTGTTTCTAGGGGTGGGAAGGACGGCGGCAAGCGGAGGGTCGGGTTTATCGAGCCAGGCAAGGTCGGCTTTTTCAGGAAAACGAAGGTCGTTTGCCATCTGCTCGGCCGAATCGTAGCGTTCTTGCTTTCGGCGTCGCAAGGCCCTGCTGATCGCGGCCCGGATCCCGGGGTGCAAGCCTTTTATGGATTTTAGAGACTGCGGGTCCCCGGTCATATGCTGGTACATAACGGTAAGGGGGTTATCGCCGGTAAAGGGCGGAGAACCGCTAAGGATGTGATAGAGAAGGCAGCCCACGGCATAGACATCGCTTTTTGCGCAGCCGCGCTCGCCCTTTATCTGTTCGGGGGCCATGTATTCGGGGGTCCCCATGAGACCCGAGAAGCCGCGCCAGGTAACGCGCGGGGAACCCTCCATGAGGGCAATGCCAAAATCGAGGATCTTCAAATGGCCATCGGGGGCCAAAACGAGGTTTTCGGGTTTTATATCCCGATGGTAAACCCCCCTTTCGTGGCAGTAGTGAAGGGCGTCCAGAAGGTTTGCAACCATATTGGTCACCTGGTCGGGAGGGAGCTTGCCCTTATCGGCAAGCACTTTGGCAAGGGAGTCACCCTGGGCGTATTTCAAGACAAGATAGGGGGGGGTGTCTTCGGAAATCGCCAGGGCCACCGGAACGTCTGAGTGATTCAAAAGCTTGCCGATAGCCACTTCCCTCCTGAAGCGTTCATAGACGGCGGGGTCTCCCAACTGCGAAATATGGGGAACCTTAAGGACTACCTTGCCGTCGGACTGGAGGTCTTGGGCCAGAAAGGTCGCCCCGAATCCCCCCTGGCCAAGAGTTGCCAGGATCTTGTAGCGCTCCTCGAAAACCGTTCCTATCTCGAGCATTTTCTACGCCTTTTGCAGTGGGCCAGTGTTGCGTCCCGGAAATTAAATGATACCTGCAACCCGTCGGTGGAGACGATAGAGCCGTGTGCACCCGGCATTACCTTGGAATCGCAGGACAATTTTGTTTATACCTAATTGATCAGATGCCCGCCAAACTGAATCACCAAACCGCCCGCGACGATAATCAGAAGCCCCAGCCAGGTAGAGACCGCAACGGTTTCGGCAAAGACAAATTTTGCGGCCATTACGCTTACCACGGCAAACACGGCGACATAAACGCCCAAAAGTTTGGAAAAATCCCAGTGGACGGTGTTTACAAGAAGGCCGTAGCAGGCAAGCATAAGGCCTCCCAGAAGTATTACAGCCACACTTGAGCCGCGAAGGCCCTTTCGCACCACGGCGTCTCCTCCTACCTCGAGAAGAGCCGACCCCACAAATACGAGCCATGCGAGCATGGGCAAACCGGTTTTTACCATCTTTTTCCCTTCCTTATACCTTCGAGTAAACACATATTTTGCTCCCTTGGGGCAATCGCTCACGTTACTATAACAATATTTATACCAAAGGCGGTTGGAAGCCGGCGCCGGCAAAAGGAACGCGCCTTCCCAAAAGGCTCCCAGAGCCTCTGGTAGAGATTTTACGAGTATAGCGGCTTATTTGCCATTTCCTTAAAATCAGCTTGGATTTTAACGCTATTTAGCGACAAGATCGAAGAATTTTACAAAAAAACGGAACATAAATGTTCCATCTTTATTGAAAAGAAATGAGGCAGATCGAAATGAGGGCCAGGATGACTCCGGCAAATTGCGCGCGGCTTATCTTTTCCCCCAGAAGAACAAAGGCCATGGCGATTGTAACGACGGGATAGAGGGCGGTAAGAGGAGCTATGACGCTGATTTTCTCACCCGTTTGCACCGCATACATAAAAAAGATCAGGCCCAGGTATCCGAGCACACCCGTTAAGAAGGCGGGAATTATGCCCATGAGGGGGGCCCCGGCAAGCCTTGGCCGGAAGAGGAGCAGAAAGAGCAGGCCCGCCGAAGCGCCCCCTAATGCTTCAAAGACAAAAGCGGTTCAGGGATCGATAAAGCCCAGGGCGAGCTTTGGCAAAAAGGCCCAAATCCCCCAGGCAAGCAGCGCCAGAACCGAATAGATAAGCCATGCGGGCAAGCTAATAGAGCTCCGATTTAAAATAGGAATCATCCGTTTGGGACTGCACGGGCCTTGGCTGAGGCGCGGAATTATCGTCTTGAGCGCCCATGGCCTGGTCCTGCTGATCCTGCTGGCCTGGGAGGTTTGCCCCGGGCCCGGGCACTTTATCGACAAAAGCGGCATAGACCGAACTCGCGTCGTCTGATCCCGCAATGGCCCCGGGGCCGTTAATTTTGGCAAAAACGATGCCCTCTGGAATCGTAAAGGTTTCCACGGGCTTATCCTGCAGGTACTGCTTCATGAAATCGACCCAGATGGGACAGGCCGCGCGCGCGCCCTCCTCGCCCTTTCCAAGCGAGGAATGATCGTCGTAGCCTACCCAGACGCCGGTTAGCACCGAAGGGGTATAACCGATAAACCAGGCGTCATTGAAATCGTTTGTGGTACCCGTTTTCCCGGCGCATGGCCGGTCGAGCGCCCTTGCGGCCATTCCGGTTCCGTGCTGGACGACCCCTTCGAGGATGTCGGTCATAACATAGGCGGTCTTGGGCGATAGGACCTCTTCTCTTTTTACCTGGTGCTGCTCGATGAGGTTTCCAAACCTGTCGTAGACCTTGTCTATGAGGTAGGGGGTAACCCTTTGGCCAAGGCCGGGGAAGGTCGAATAGGCCGTAAGAAGCTCCTCCAGGGTCACTTCGGAGGCCCCCAGGCCAAGGGCGAGGGAATGGGTAAGAGCAGTCGTTATGCCAAAGCGCCTGGCGTAGTCTATGGCATAATCGATTCCAATAGATCTAAGAAGCCTCACGGTCGGAACGTTTCTGGAATGAATGAGGGCGTTTCTAAGAAGAATGGGGCCAAGGAAACGCCGGTCGTAGTTTTCCGGGGTCCAGGACCCCTTGGCGCTGTGATCGTAGAAGGTGATGGGCGAGTCCATCAGAATGGAGGCTTCGGTATAGCCCTTATCGAGGGCCGCCGCATAGATTATGGGCTTAAAGGCCGAGCCGGGCTGGCGCGCGGCCTGGGTGCAGCGGTTAAACTGGCTTGCTTTGAAACTACGCCCGCCCACCATGCAGATGACTCTGCCGGTAAGGGGCGACACGGACATGATCGCCCCCTGCATACCGGGGTCCTGTTCGACGGAGGCGCTCCACGTGTCTGCCTGCATCCCGTTTAGTCTTAGCCGCAGAACGTCTCCGGGACGAAAGACCTGCTGGGCGCGGGCGGTTGGAATGTGCACCCACCGCCAGCCGGATTGCGGGACTACGGCCTTTGCGAGCCCAAGATCGACCGAGATGGTCCCGGCCCTGGGGTCGAACCCGGTTATGAGCCCTTCGACGACCTTGCCCTTTTCGAGTTTGCCGTTTGACTGGGTGAGAATCTTTAGCGTACTTGGCCAGTCTCCGGTTGGAACATAGACATGCAGACCGCGGTATTTCCTGTGTCGTCTATCGATTGCTGCAAGCCCGGAGTCCAAAGCGCTTTGGGCAATCTGCTGAGCCTTGTAGTCCAGGGTCGTATCGATAGTGAGGCCTTCCCTGTAGAGCATCTCCCGGCCGAAGCGGGTCTCGGCCCTGCGGCGGACTTCCTCGGTAAAATAGTCCATCTTCGCCGGGGCAAAGCGCACCGGATTTTGGATAACAGTGATCGGTTCGGCCAAAGCCTTCTGCGCCTGGGCATCGGTTATGAAATTGGCATCGACCATTCTTTGCAAAACATAGCGCTGCCTCTCACGGGCCTTAGCCAGGTGGGCAGCGGGGCTAAATTTATTTGGCGCGCGAGGAAGACCTGCCAGAAGGGAAGCCTGGGCGAGATCGAGCTCGCTTGCATGTTCGTCGAAATAGGTCCTGGCGGCAGCCTCCACGCCGTAGGCGCCCGAGCCCAGGTAGATCTGGTTTAAGTAGATGTAGAGGATTTCGTTTTTGCTAAGGCAGCTATCGATGCGGTGGGCGAGGATGGCCTCCTTTATTTTGCGCGAAAAGGTCTTTTGGGGGGTAAGAAGAAGGGATTTCACCACCTGCTGGGTTATGGTGCTGCCGCCCTGAACGATTTGCCCCGCGGCCAGATCCTTTATCGCGGCGCGAAAGATTCCAACCATATCCACCCCGCCGTGTTCAAAGAAGCGCGCATCCTCGGCGGCGATAAAGGCCTTGACCACATAAGGGGGAAGCTCGCTTAGGGAAACCAGGTACCTGCGCTGGACAAAGAACTCGGCCAAGAGCTTGCCGTCGGCCGAGTAAACGTCGGTTACAAGAGGTGGATGGTAGTTTCTCAAGGCCTCCACACTCGGCAGCGACTGGTCGATTTGCACATAGAAGGCAAAAACCACGATGGCCCCGATAAGGGAAAAGCACACAAAGACAGAAAACAGGGCAAACACAAACCAGCGAAGCGTTCCGCTTTTGCGCTCGCGGCCCTGGGGAATCGACTTTTTCATCTCCTACCTCGCTTTCGCGTGTATAATAGGCCTCCCGCCGCACCTTTTCAATACTCTTCGCTACATCCTGGCCAAACCGGTGGCGCTGTTTTTGCTGTAAAAAGAGGCACTTTTTTTTGTTCATCTGATTACCATGCCGATTTTATTGACTTTTAAGGATGTGACATCTCAAAATAACAGCGAGAAAACAGCGAGAAAACAGCGGCGCAAACAGGGTTTGGAGCCTATCGGGAAAGGCGGCTGATATATTATTCATTTTTGAAAGAGGTCGCAAGCAAGCACGGCCTGGCCTGGACCGTTTAAACGATTACATTTGCTCAC
>JBMFHI010000142.1:0-7570 GCA_049976905.1 Syntrophobacteraceae bacterium
GGGAGAAGAATTTAGCGCCGGCAGATTGGAGGCGACCTTGGGCTGCGCGCCCTCGGGCCCCTCGGAGCCTTGAGTAACCGTATCAGGATTGGGGTTTTCCGCGGCCGCGGAAATAGCAACGAGCATGGCGCGGTTGTCTTTTAGCGGCTCCGCGCTCGAGCGGTAGGTAATCAGGGCCTTTTGGTTGCGCAGCCGATTGGCCTGGGCTTTAAGAGTCTCTATTTGACTCTTTTTCATAGTGTTCGTATCGAAATAGAAGACCTGATTGGGCACGTAGACGGCCCATTTATCCACATTGATCACAACAGCCCGGGTCTGGAGTTCGCCGGGGTCCGAATCCGAACCGGCGGCAAGGCAAAAAGACCGGTGGCAAAAAAAACCGGTCACAGTGAAGAGCACTGCACAGATTAAAACTTTTACGATCAGTTGTGAAAGCTTACGCTCCATCCTCGCCCTCTGCAATTTCAGTGTTAGGTCCCTAAAGTTATCCGCAACCCGTCGCGTTACGGTTTCTCTATCATTTTAATCCTGATTTGCACATCGGCGAACCCCTAATTTCAGGGGGTAGCGCACTTTGGGCTCACGCGAAGGCGCTAAAGAAGAGAAAGGGGTCCGAATTTACCTGTGCGCTCCAGGCTTGAATTAGCCCTCGAAGACCAGTCCGAAATACCGCTTTTTGCGGCTTCGCTTTTTGCGGCTTCGCGGCTTCGCGTGAGATAAAAAGACCTTACGTCAACTCGAGGTACCTCCCCGGGGGGCAATGTTGTTTAGGCTCACGCGAAGACGCGAAGGCGCGAAAGAAGAGAGGAAAGAAACACAAAAAGTTTCCAACCCGCTTGTCAAACAGCTCGACCTGTGTTAGCAAAAGCGTCCTCACAGATGCACATGCGGGTAATTAAAACGCACGCCCGCGGAAAGGATATTGGAAGCTCATGGCTGAAATCGCCCCCTTCAGAGGATTTAGCTACAACCTGGAGGAAGTAAAAGATCTTGCGCAAGTAACGATTCCTCCCTACGACGTGATATCCCCCGAAGAGCAGCGGGCTTTTCACGACAGCAACCCCTTTAACTTCATACGGCTCGAGTTGGGCTTACCCTCACCGGATGACTCCTCGGAAAATAACCCCCATACCAGGGCGGCCGGCTGGATCGATCAATGGACCACACAGGGGGTTCTTGTGCGCAGCCCCCGGCCGGCCATATACAGGTACGAACTCGACTATAAGACGGAAACCGAAGCGGTTAAGACGCGCAGGGGTTTTATCTGCGCCCTCAGGCTCGAGGATTTTTCCTCCGGCGGAGTACGGCCCCACGAGAAAACCTTCCAGGCGGCAAAAGACGAGCGACTGGGGCTCATGCTCGCATGCAACGCAAACCTTAGCCCCGTCTTCGCTCTCTACCCCGATTCCAACGAAGAGATCTATTCGGCTCTTTGCAGCGATAAACCGCAAGCCCCGGCCGTTTCTTTTAAAGACCGCGCGGGCATGGCTCACAGGCTCTGGCCCGTATCCGAGCGCCCCATTGTGGACCGGGTCCGCCAACTTATGCTCGATAAGCCCCTTTTTATCGCCGATGGTCACCATCGCTACGAAACGGCGCTAAACTACAGAAACATTCTCAGAACCCGTTACGGCGCCAGTTCCCCAAACGCCGCCTACGAATTCATAATGGTCTATCTAACCGATATGAACGACCCGGGCCTCACCATTTTACCAACGCACCGGCTTTTAAGAAATCTTGGCGACCGGGACTGCGAGGAGCTTATCCAAAGGGCGCAAGACCTCTTTGATATCGAGGCCTTCGATGCCGGAAGCGAAGGCAGACGCCACTGGAAGCAAGCTATAAGGACCGGAGGAGCAAAAGAAGACATAACCATCGGCATCTATGGCAAAAAGGCCTCCTCGGTCTATGCGCTTACGGCCAAAAAAGACCGGGTCGACGCCCTTCTTGCCCGCAAGAACATCCCCCCGGCCTTAAGGAGCCTCGATGTCGTGGTGCTCGACCAACTGCTGCTCCGTGACCTTCTGGGGCTTTCGGACCAGTTTCTGGCCAATGAGGCCAACATCAGTTTCATGCACGATTTTTGCGCGGCCAGCGAGGAGATAAGCTCCCAGAGATTCGATGCGGGTTTTTTTATAAACGAGACCCGCATCGGCCAGGTCCGCGAAGTGGCTAGCGCAGGCCTCATAATGCCCCACAAGTCCACCTATTTTTATCCCAAGGTGACCTCGGGGCTTGTGATAAATCCACTTTCGCCAAACGAGGAAATCGTCTGAGACAGCTTGGGATTCTAACAAGCGATGCTCTTTTTGACGGCAGGCTAACCGTTTGCCAGGAACAGAAAGGCTATCGCTTTTCGCTCGATGCGGTTCTACTTGCCGGGCTAACGCACATCCGCAGGGATGACCGGGTTATCGAGCTTGGGACCGGCTGCGGCATAATCTCTTTGATACTTGCCTACAAAGACAAGACGGAACACAAAATCACCGCCGTTGAGATTCAGCCCGAACTTGCCGAACTTGCGCAAAAAAACGTCTGCGATAATCATTTCGACCACAGGATCGAGGTTCACAGGCGCGATTTCAGGCAGGCCGCCCCTGCGGGCGAAAACTTCGATCTGGTGCTTAGCAACCCGCCCTACAGAAAGCCGGGCACAGGGCGCATAAACCCAGACAAGCAGAAGGCTATCGCCCGCCACGAGCTCACGGCCACCGCAGCCGACGTCTTTAAGGCCGCACAACGGCTGGTTCCTACCGGCGGGCGCGTTGCGCTGGTATACCCCGCGACCAGGCTCGCAACCCTTCTGGGCGCGGCCCAAGGCCACGGATTTAGCCCCAAAAGGCTTACAGTCATCCATTCTCGCGCGCATGGGCCCGGCAGGCTCGTTCACCTCGAATGCCGCAAGGGAAGCGGCGAGGGACTTACGGTTGAGCCGCCTTTTTTCGTCTACGACGAACAGGGGCGCTATTCGCCCGCGATGCGGGAACTCTACAGATGCGCTGATTAGCAGCGGAGGCAGGGCAATGCTCCAGATATCGGAATTCGAGCAGGTTACACAGATACGGATGTGCAGGCAGATCGAAGGGATGCTCCCCTACTGGGTAGCGGCCTATCTTGTCGACGGCCTGCTTATCGATACGGGCTGCAGTTACAACGCAAAAGAGCTTACCGCATTCCTTGCGGACAAAAAACTTCAAACGGTTATAAACACCCACTACCACGAAGACCACATCGGGGCAAACAATGACCTTAGGAATCGTTTTGGCGTAGAGGTCTACGCCCACCCCGATTCCATTGCCCTCATAGCGAAACGCCATAAGCTCTATCCGTATCAGGAAATGTTGTTCGGCCAGCCCGTCCCGACCCGGGTAAGTCCTGTTCCAACAGAACTTAAAACGGATCATTTTACCTTTCAGATGCTTGATACCCCAGGCCACTGCGTGGGACACATCTGCCCCATGGAGTTTTCCAAGGGATGGTGTTTTACCGGAGATCTCTTTGCCCGAACGGACCCAAAGATCGTAAGAGAAGAGGAAAACCTGGGCGAAGTCATCCGATCCATGCGCAAGGTCATCGAGGCAAGCGGCAACCGTCTGGTGTTGTTTACCGGTGTGGGAAAGATAGTAGAGGACGGCAAAAAGGCTCTTTGCGATTGCATCGGCTACCTTACCGATTTTGCGCAACGGGCCCGTGAGATGAAGCGCTCGGGACTTGCCGGGGAGGATATCGTTAAGAGGTTGTTTGGCGGCGAGCATCCCTTCGCCCGACTTACCAACGGGCAGGTATCCACCTACAACCTGGTAGAGTCTCTGATTGAAACGGTTTCATGAGAAAATCAGATTCAAAACACCCGCAGGGGACTCAAGCTGCCAGACGGACGGAGACTGTTTCCCTGTCCCTGCCAATTTAGTGCCTCCAGCTTGTCGGCTTGCCTCCGACTTGCTATAGTAAGCGGTCAAAGGACAAAGGAGAGGCAAGTGAGGCGAGCCGGCGCGGTCGAGACCCTTACCGGGGTCTTGATCCTGATTCTTTTAACTGTAATAGCTTGCGGAGTCTATATTTACGGCGCTTTTTCCCAGGAGGGCCCCTACCACAACCGCTCCATTTTCTCTCTGGTCGGCTCGCGCGCTCCGTCCTACCTCCCCAAAGACCTCGCCGCCTTTGGCTCCGAGCAGACTTTCGACTCCCAGACCTTGTCCAATGAAATCGACGGCAAAGCCAATCTCTATCTTTCAAGCGGTTTTGTAAAGCTCACCGTAAGACGGTTTGCCAAAAAAACGGATGCGAAAAGCTGGATCGAGGTCTCTATCTATACGATGAGAAACCCGGCCGACGCTTTCTCGGTCTACAGCCTTCAGAAGCGAGTTAAATCCATGCCGTTAAACCTCGGCGTGTCCGCCTACGGAACCGAAGATGCCATCTTTTTTGTCGCCGGAGCGAAGTATTTCGAAATAACCTCCTCGGCCAGGGGCCTGATGGGGGATATGAAGATTTTAGCGCTAAATATCGCCAGGCAACAACCCCGGTATGGGGCGTCAAAAACCGACTCTTTCTTTCCAGGCAAGGCCCTGGACAAGTCGAGCATCTCGCTGCACATAAAGGACGTTTTTTCCTTCAGCGGGCTCGATCATGTCTATACAGCCGTTTATACCGACAGGGGCCTAAGGGTCACCGCCTTTATCTCGAAGCGAAAGAGTCCGCGGGAGGCGCAAAAACTTGCCGCGGCATACGGAAAGTTTTTGCTCGAAAACGGCGGGTTAGCGGCCGGAGAAATCCCCCAGGTCCCCGGTTCCAAAATATTTAAGGTATTCGATACCTATGAGGTGGTCCTGCACGTGGGCCGTTTTTTTGCCGGTTCCCACGACGTCGATACACTTGAAAGCGCAAAGACCATCGCATTGCGGGTATACCGCAAGCTGGAAGAACGCAAAAAATGACGGACCGGCCTTCTGGGTCGTTACCGATAACCAGTCACTAATCACGGTATTTACAATGGACAGGCGAGATTTTTTGATCCGTTTGGCAAAAGCGGGAATGATTGTGGGGGGCGCGGGGGCGCTGGGCCTTTTTTTACACGACCCGAAGGGTCCCAGCGCCCCGGCGGATAAGCCTCCGACAAGGCTTCCCGATTTTAGCGTTGGGCAGGCAGGGAAAAAAATAGCTATCGTTAGCGGAGCAGACAGAATAAAGACTGTGGACGCCGCCCTTGAGGCGCTTGGAGGCATGGGCAGTTTCATTAAAAAGGCAGACCGCGTTCTGATAAAGGTAAATGCGGCTTTTGCCTCCCCGCCCTCTCTTTGCGCCACAACCAACCCTGTGCTTCTTGCCGAGGTAGTGCGGCTCTGTTTTCTCGCCGGAGCCGCTTCTGTGGCCGTTACCGATAACCCGATAAACGACCCGGAAAGCTGTTTTTCCCTTACCGGTATCGGGGAAGCGGCCAAGAGCGCGGGCGCGGAGCTGATTTTACCCAAGGAATCGCTTTTTACAAACATGACAGCCCCCGGCTCCGCTCTTATCCGTGACTGGCCCGTTTTCACCGGGCCCATAAAGAAGGCCACAAAGCTTATCGGCATTGCCCCTGTAAAGGACCATCACAGAAGCGGAGCCTCGATGGCCATGAAAAACTGGTACGGCTTCATGGGGGGCCGGCGAAATATTTTCCATCAAAATATACACACCTTCATAAAAGACCTCGCGGTCATGATAAAACCAACCCTGGTCATCCTGGACGGGACCTACACCATGGTTTCAAACGGTCCGACGGGAGGCTCTGTTTCCGATCTCAAGAAAACCGACACGATGATTGCGAGCACCGACCAGGTGGCGGCCGATTCGGCCGGGGCACTCCTTCTTGGCAAGACTCCAAAGGAGCTGCCCTACATACTGAAAGCCCAGCAGGCGGGGGTGGGAACTGCGGATTTCGAATCGTTAAAGCCCATTCGAATCACAACAGGGTAAAATTCCGATGAGGATCACAATTGTCCGGCGAATAGCCCAGGCATTTTTCTTCGCCCTTTTCTTATGGTTTTGCATCTGCGCCACCCCGGGCCAAGCCTTCTGGCGCTTGCGCGGCTGGCCCGTAAACTGGTTTCTCCAGCTCGACCCCCTCGTTGCCCTGGGCACCGTTCTTACGACTCACACCCTTTATGCAGGGCTTCTCTGGGCCGTTGCAACCATCGGTCTTACCGCCGTTTTGGGAAGGTTTTTTTGCGGATGGGTCTGCCCCTTTGGCGCTCTTCATCACCTGTTCGGATGGCTTGGCTCGCACGCCCGCACGCTTCGAGAAACAATCGCCCGAAACCAGTACAATAAAAACCAGACAATCAAGTATTACGTGCTTCTTGCCCTGGTTGTCCCAACCTTTGCCGGCTCTTTTTTAAAACTGGACGGCGTGGCCTCCTCGGCCCTTCTAAGCGGCTTTCTAGACCCTATCCCCCTCCTCTATCGCTCCATAAACTTTTTGCTCCTGCCCCTGGCCGATTCCTCGGCCCATCTCGTCTTCGCGGCTCAAAGGCACTACGACCTCGCCTGGCTTACGGCTCTGGTATTTTTTACAGCACTTCTTCTAAACCTTGCGATTCCCCGATTTTACTGCCGGTTTTTATGTCCCCTGGGCGCCCTTTTCGGCCTTATTGGCAGATATGGACTGTGGCGGATAGGAAAAAAAAGAGCCGAGTGCAGCCGGTGCGGGCTTTGCTCGGCACGGTGTGAAGGGGCCTGCGACCCGCAGGAGAGCATCAGAATTTCCGAATGTGTGCTGTGCATGAACTGCCTTGACACCTGCAAGGACGCTCTTTTGGGCTACACCACTTCCCGGTCGGCAGGCGGGGAAATTGTCTCGCCCGATCTTTCCAGGCGCGGCTTCGTTACGACCGCTCTCTGCGCGGCCGCAGCCCTGCCGATGCTAAGACTAGACGGCAGACTGGGGAAAAACTACGATCCGGCCCTCATTCGACCGCCCGGCTCTTTAGCAGAACCCGATTTTCTCGACCGGTGCCTGCGCTGCGGCCAATGCGCGCGGGTGTGTCCGACAAACGTCATTGAACCCGATGGCTTTAGAGACGGACTCGAAGGCCTTTGGACCCCCAGGCTCAATATGCGCGCGGGAACCAGCGGCTGCCAGAAAGACTGCACCCTCTGCGGCCACATATGCCCGAGCGCGGCCATAAGACCACTTTTACTGGATGAAAAACTGGGCCTTGGCAAGTTCGAAAAAGCCGGTCCCATCCGTATCGGCACGGCCTTTGTCGACCGTGGCCGCTGCCTGCCCTGGGCCATGAACAAGCCCTGCATCGTCTGCCAGGAAAACTGCCCCGTAAGCCCCAAGGCCATTTACGTAAAGGAAAGTTACGCGATTGTGCGAAACGGGGTTCTCGAGGTCGAAAACGTTTCGCAAACCTCGGTTTCCGTCTTAAAACCTTCGCTTAAAGCGCACCACTTCGATACGGGCGATTATTTTATGGCCCTGGAGGCCGGAGGGGCTTCGGAAAAAAGGCGGATTCTTTCCAACTCCAACGACTCTCTCACCCTGGAATCGGCTCTATCTGAGGAGCTCTTAAACGCCCCGGGC
>JBMFHI010000143.1:0-7497 GCA_049976905.1 Syntrophobacteraceae bacterium
GAACTGGTCCCGATTTATTCGGCAAAGGCGCGGCTTCGCGTTTTGCCCGGGCCGCAGATCGAGCGGCTTACCCCCGGCGGGGTCCAAACCTTCTTTTCCT
Organism: Syntrophobacteraceae bacterium; assembly: GCA_049976905.1. GTDB lineage: Bacteria > Desulfobacterota > Syntrophobacteria > Syntrophobacterales > Syntrophobacteraceae > SbD1. The sequence continues at coordinate 101 of JBMFHI010000143.1, forward strand.
CCGAGTATGTGGTTACGAACAGATCCGACAGGATGGGCGCGATACTTTGCGGACCGGCGGTCGAACTTAGCCGCGGAACCGATATCATTTCGGACGGCGCTTTCCCCGGAGCGGTTCAAATACCTGGAAACGGCCAGCCGGTCATCCTTGGCTGCGATTGCCAGACGACCGGAGGGTATGTAAAGTGCGCATCCGTGATAGACGTGGACTTGCCCCTGGCGGCCCAACTGGGTCCGGGCAACACCGTGGGCTTCGTCGGGGTAAGTCTTGATGAGGCTCGCCTGGCTTATTTGAAAAATGAGTACCTGCTTGCAAGACTATTCGAAAACAGCGCAAAAGCCGGAGGCACACCTTGAGAATGGATATAAACTGCGATATGGGGGAAAGCTTTGGAGCCTATAGTTTGGGCGATGACGCAAAGATGATGGGCTTTGTAACATCGGTTAACATCGCCTGCGGCTTCCACGCAGGAGACCCGCAAGTCATGGCCGCCACCGTGGGGCTCGCGGCCAAATATGGCGTCGCGGTGGGCGCTCATCCCGGCTACCCGGATCTGTTGGGATTTGGCCGGCGCGCTATGCAAACATTTCCCGGCGAAATAAAAAACTACATCCTCTACCAGGTCGGCGCTCTTTGCGGTTTTTTGAAAGAAAATCGCTTGCGGCTCCAGCATGTCAAACCGCACGGAGCGCTCTACAATTTGGCGGCAAAAGACGAAGGAGCGGCCAACGAGGTTATTGCCGCCCTGAAGGCTTACGATCCCGAGCTTATCCTGGTCGTCCCGGCTGGATCTCTTTGCGAAAAGATGGCGGTTTCGGCCGGGCTAAGAGTTGCCGGGGAGGCTTTTGCCGACCGCGCTTACCTCGCCTCCGGCGAGCTTGCGCCCCGGACCATGGAGGGTGCGGTTATAGACGACCCGGAGCTCGTTTGTCAAAGGGTCCTTTCCCTGGCCGGGTCCGGGCGAATTAGTTCCCTCGACGGCGGACACATCGAGCTGAGGGCCCAAACCGTTTGCATCCACTCAGATACGGCCGGCGCATCGCGGCTGGCGCGCGCTGTCCGCGAGACCCTGGGGCAAGCGGGCGTGGACGCGGCGCCGATGGGCTCGGCTTGACATCGCGACTCGCCGGCTTTAGAGACCCAAAAGCCCCCGGGTCACTGTCGCCCCTGATTTATGATTTCTTCCAACTCGGTTATCCGGGGTTCGAGTTCAGCCATTTCGATCAATCTTCGGTAAGACTCGGTAAGGTCTCTTAGGGCTCGCACCTCGGAGGTGGTCATTTCCCCTGCCTCAAACCTTGCGGAAACGGCGGCAAAAAATTTCGACAGGTCGGACGAACCGGTTACCGACGGAAGACCGGATGGAAGGGGCCAGCCCTTCCTTGGGGGAACAAGCCGTTCGATGCAAATCCGCAGACATGCCTTGTCGCCATTTAGAGCCATCTCGACGAGCTTTCGCACAAGGCCTTCGGCCTCATTTTCAAGCAGGGCCTGAGCGATAAGAGTAGCCTTGTTGCGGCTGCCTTTGGGCCTTCCCAGGGGATTGCCGGATTTGCCTTTTTCAAAACGGTGCCCCCCCGCGGTTCGTTTACGTTCAGACCTTTGCTCCATTGTTTGCAACTCCCGGGGTTGGAAAACCGCCTAGCAGATCTTTAGCCTGGCCAAATGTCCATGGCTTGGCGAAATGTTACACGGCTCAAGGAAATAGCGCAAAAAGGCAACTGGAAACGGCAATAGATGCGGTAAATGAAAGCGGCAACCAGAAACGGCAAAAATCAGCTCTTTTGGCTGGCGGGCCGGTTTTTTGGGGAGTTGGCGATTCTTTTACTTGGACTTTGTTCTGATTTCTTTCCTCTATGTGCTTTACAGGTTTTCAGGCGGCCCTTCTCCGGCGCAGAGCTTGCGCGAAGAGCCCCGGGGCCGCCTTCTTGAGCGATTGCAGCGGTTACTTCTTCTTGCTCCCGCCCTTCATCTCGTAAACCGATCCTTCTGAGAAGGCCCGTAACTGGCCTCGAATACGGGCACTCAATGGGGCTGGAGACACTTTTTTACCTGCCTGGCCAGTTGCTCCTTAACAAATGCAAGCGCCCGCATGGGGTTCTCATCCAAATCTATGGACAAAACCTCCTGAACAGCGGGTATGTCCAGCTCGATGGTTATCTTTTTTAGATTCATAATTGCACGCTTTCCAATGGCTTGCCGGTCCCAGTCACATTCCGGCGCGTTCTATCCACGCGGCCCTTGCCCGGCCGCAACAACAGTATCGGAAAAATTCCTGGAGGACCGATTCTTTCCAAATCCCCCCTTGCTATCGGCCGCGATCCTTTGTCAGCCAAGATGGGATTTCATCCCCTGGTTCTTTTGCTGCTCGAGCTTGCGTACGAGTTCCTTTAGAATTCGAAGCGCATCTTTTTCATCTGCGTCGGTTACCGCCATCTTCATTCGAACAAACTCATCGTCGCCAATATTAAGCACCATTTACTTTTCCTTTTCCGGCAAAACCGTTTTTGCGGAGGCAATCTCATTTGCCAGCGCCCATTCATGAGGGTGCAACGGAGCGGGCTGAAAGTCGATCTGAAGCACCTCGGCCATTCCCGCCTCGATGGCCTCTTTGAGTTCAGGCGGCTCTATCCTTCGGCCAAGGATCTCCTGGAGCGAAAGTGTCCGGGATTTGAGCTTTTCACGGAGCGACTCGAGGGAGTCCGAGTCGGTCTTTAGGATTTGCGCCCAGGTGTTTTCCTGCGGTTCCAAGACGATGGAACCATGCTGGAGAAAAGATGCGCCGCGCCAGGTCTGGGCACTTCCAACAAATTTTTTCCCCTGGTAGACGATGTCCGCAACGAGGGCATTTACAAAACAAATGTCGGACTTTGGGGCTCTTACCTTCTCATGGCCAAGTTCGGCCTCAAACCCGAGCAGTTTAAAGCCGGCAAGAAGTCCTCGCGAGAGCAACCGATAAGCGGCATCAAGGGTTGAGGGAAAGCCCTGGCTGGAATCGGCCACAATACTGTAGGTGAGGTCGTTTTCGTGGAATACGGCCCGGCCTCCCGTCGCCCTTCGAACGACTTCCAGGCCAAGTTTCCGGCAGGCGGAAAGATCAATGGAGTGGGGCTTCTGAAAATATCCCAGGGAAACGGCCGGAGGTTTCCACTGGTAAAAGCGCAAAACCGGCTGAGACTCGCCGGGCACATGCAACTGAAGCAAGGCCTCATCGATGGCCATGTTAAGCGATGCGGGCAGCGCGCCCGTATCTAGAAGTCGCCAACTTCTCACCGGATCTCTCCGAAAAAGAACGGGGCCTTGTAGGAGCTTCGCACGAGCGGCCCCGATGCCGCGCTCTTAAAGCCCATGTCGAGGGCTTTTTCCTTCCAGCCATTGAATTCTTCGCGGGATGCGTAGCGCTCAACGGGCGTATGGGCAAGTGAAGGCGCAAGATATTGGCCGATGGTCACCATGTCGCACCCGGCATGGGCAAGATCGCCCAACAGGGCTTCGATCTCTTCGTCCGTCTCCCCCAGGCCCAGCATGAAGCCCGATTTCACGATGATATTGGGGGCAAGCTCTTTTGCCCGACGCAAGACGGTAAGGGAACGACTATAATCGGCGCCTCGCCTCACTGCCCTGTAAAGCCGTGGAACTGTTTCGACGTTATGGGCTAAAATGTCCGGGTGGGATTTTAGAACACTGGAAAGAGCCTCTACCGATCCCAGAAAATCGGGCACCAGAACTTCCACCCGCACACCGGGGCAGCTTTTGTGCAGTTGCTCCACAACCGCCGTGTAATGGCCGGCACCCCCGTCAACCAGATCATCCCGCGTAACCGATGTCACTACCACGTGGGCCAAACCAAGTTTGGCGACAGCGGTGGCGAGCCTTGCCGGTTCTCCGGGATCGGGAGGAGCTTCGGGACGGCCGTGTTTTACGGCGCAGAAAGCGCACCCGCGCGTACAGACTTCTCCAAGGATCAGAAAGGTTGCCGTATGATGGGAGAAGCATTCCCCCCGGTTGGGACACCGGGCTGTGTCACAGACGGTAGGAAGGCCAAGACTTGCCAGAAGGCCGCTTGTCTGCTCGATTTGCTCCTTTCCCTCGCCTCTTTTTGCCTGGATTACTTCCCTGATAAGCCAGGCCGGCGTTGTCGAACTCATAAGGAAGCCCCCCTGGGTGGAACGTGAATGGCTCGATGATGAAGCTCCTGGGCAACCTCGAGCACTGCTTCGGAAAGCGTTGGATGCGTGTGTATGGTGTTCATAATCATGCGTGAGGGGATTTCGGCCCTCATGGCAAGAGCAATTTCCGCGATCAGGTCTGCCCCGTGAGCTCCAAGGATATGAGCCCCAAGGATTTGATCGGTTTGCGCATGAGAGACAATTTTTACAAGACCTTCTAGCTCCCCTATCGCCTGAGCCATTCCAAGAGATTTAAAGGGAAAACGGCCTACGTTTACCGGGTAGCGACTGCGCGCCTCTTCCTCCGATATCCCCACCGAGGCATACTCGGGGATGCTGAACACACAGCGGGGAACCACCCTGTAATCCATCTCGCTTTCCCTTCCCAGAGCATTCTCCGCGGCGCAAATACCCTCGGCAAATGCAACGTGCGCGAGCAACCATCCCCCGATCACATCTCCGGCCGCATAGTGGTTGGGAAGCGACGTCTGTAGATGCTTATCAACAACAATGCATCCGCGCTCCATCTCCATCCCGAGTTGTTCAAGACCGATCTCCTCGGTATTGGGTCGCCTTCCGACCGCCTGGAGGATGGTGTCCGCGCTAATTTGGGTGCCCTCGGAGAGCAGCACCGCAAAACCTTCCTCCAACCTGGTAACCGACTCAATCGTTTTGCCGCAGTGAATGTCGACTTTGCGCCGCTTCAAGATGGAGAGAAGATTTTGGGCCATCTCCCGATCTTCATGGGGCAGAATGTGGTCGAGAGTTTCAACCAGGGTTACCCGGGAACCGAGTTCTCGAAAAATTGCAGCCATCTCGACCCCGACAGCTCCTCCGCCCACTACCAGGAGATGGTCGGGCAGGTAGGTGATGTCCAGGATTTCATCAGCTAAAAAGATTCGGGGACTCTCGGGGAAGAGGGTTAGTCCCGCGGGTCGTGAGCCGGTCGTTATGACCACTTTTGCGGCCTCAATCTGGCGCGGCTCCTCCCTGTTTTGCAGCTCGATCTTCCCGTGCCCGGCCAAAACCGCCCGGCCTTCGATCAGGTCGATCCCGTGGGCCTGAAACAAACCCTCGATACTTTTGCGCAGGCTGGTTATAACGCGCTGCTTTCGGGCGATTATGGCGGCGATATCGGGTACGGCCTCAACGGGCTTAAAACCGTACTCCTTTGCCCGCCGGAGGCTTCGGCCCACTTCGGCCGACCCCCTTAAGGCCTTGGTTGGAATGCAGCCCCGGTTAAGGCACACGCCGCCAACGCTTTTTTGCTCCAGGACAACCACCGAGGCGCCAAGCTGAGCGGCCCTTACCGCTCCCTGGTAGCCGGCAGGGCCTCCTCCCATAAATGCTATATCGTATGATTTGCTCATTACCGTTTACTACTCACTGCACGATTATTGTAGGCTCAACGACAACCTCACTTTTAAACGACTGGTTTATGGTCGAATATTTTAGGGCCATGTCGAGGGCGCGTTCAACAACTTCGCGGGGCTTGTTGCGCACAACAAGTTTGGGATAAAGCGTCACCTTTTTAAACCACGAGGTCCTGTCGATAAATTCCTCCACTTCCCCTACGGCTTCGCATTCAAAGGAGGCAAGATCGATTTTGAATCGTTCCGCAACCCAGATGACCATCATATGGTAGCACGTGTTGGAAGCCGCAACGAAAGCATCCTCGGGCGAGATCATATTGGGTAATCCGTAAAGGTCCAAGGGAGCCGAGAACTCCATCTCAGCCCCGTTTTGACACCAGGTGTAGCCCAGATGCTCACCGCGCCACTCAACTTTATTTTTGTATATCGGCATAGGTTTCTCCTTCTACCCTTCAAGGACTTCATCGACGGCCCGCGCGATTTCCTCGGCTACAACCCGAGCCGCCGCCTTCTCTTCAGGCCTGAGGTTACGAAGACTTGTAGGAGCCTCAATGCCATGTTTTTTTAGTATTTCCGGAATAAGGAGCGACCTTGCGGGCTTGCCCGAGAGCTTCTCCGTGCTTTTTTGGGCACAACGCTTATCGCATCCATCCACGGTGATAGTGGGATATTTGGATGCAAACTCCCGCTCTTCCTTTCCCCCGGCCAGGAAAAGGGGAAGGCAGATAGTTACGGTCTCCGCAGCCCTTAGCTCATCGAGGACCTTCCGGCAGGCGACCCGTGAAATGGTGCCCTCGGGGACCGCTTCTCCGCTGCAGGAAATAATGCCAACTTTCAAGACTTGAAGACTTATCATTTCCCACCTCCCGCAGCCAGCATATCCACAACCGGAGCCAGTTCATCGGCTGCCACGGCAGCAAGCCGGCGACCGTTTTCGTCTAGCTCGGCAATGCCTTCGGGCTTAAGATCCTTATGATCCTTGTAGAAGTTGATCGCCTGAAAGCACTTCGCAGGCGTAACGCCCTGGGCCTCGACGCACTTTTGGGCACAGCTCTTGGGGCAGCCGTCAATCGTTATAACGGGATTGGCGCTCACCAATTGTTTTGCCTGCGGGTCTTCGATCACCAGGAGCGGCAGGCAGGTGGTAACGACCACGCCCGGTCTCACGCGGTCTATCAGTTCATAGGTGGTTTCACGGGCCAGGGCGCCGTAAACCTTGCCAATTCCGCTGCAAGGCAAAACGACGACATTTTTTGCTTTCTGATTCATTTAGTCTTCATCTCCTCGGCGATTTTTCCCTTCATAAGATCGAGGTATTTGTCCGCGTCCAGCAGACTCGCCTTGTCATTGCCAAAATTCGAAAGCTCAAGCTTGTATATCCAGCCCTTTCCATAACAATCCTCGTTTATGAGGAAGGGGCTTGCCTCCAACTCCGGGTTGACCTCGACTATCTTGCCCGAAACCGGCGATGCGATACCGAAGGTTGCCTTGATGGTTTCGATCTTTCCGATCTCTTCGCCCTGTTTTACTTCCGCTCCCACCTCGGCGGTCTCTAAAAAAGCCACATCTCCTTTTGCCTTCTGGAGAAAATCGCTTACGCCGATCACTGCCGTATTGCCGTTGACTTCAGCCCAGAAATCATCCTGGCTGTAGAAACAGCCTGTTTTCACCTTGAAGACGAACTTGTCGTAGGTCGTTTCCAAAAACTCGCCCATTATCTTCCTTCCTTTCTATCCGTTCAGGATTTTGCCGACTTCCTTGACGATTCTGCCAACCTGGATACTCCCCGCAAACCTGGCCTCACCATCGATTACAACCAAGGGGGGAGGATACTCCCCGTCAATGTTGTTGATTT
>JBMFHI010000144.1:0-7410 GCA_049976905.1 Syntrophobacteraceae bacterium
AGGCCGCCCCTCTTCAACACTACCGCTATGGGTTGACATTAATTGAGGGACACTTCTTTGAAGAAGCCATAAAAGAGTTAAGCCTGGCGGTCAGCCTCGGAGTCGAACCGCTCAAATGTTTTGAGTTGTGCGGCGACTGCGCCGTAAGACTTGAAAGGTGGCAAGAAGCCAGCGATTTTTACCAGCGAGTCATTTCGGACGAAAACCTTGCCCAGGACCAGAAAAAAATCGTACTGGAAAAATTGGTGCAATGCTCCGGCGGCCAAAAGGCTCTACCGGCTGAATCATCCTCCGCCAACATTTCCGAACTCTCTGCGCCGTCCGTTTCCCTATGCTCTTGCCGGATTGAGTCAGAAACGGCTTTTGAGTCCCCGCAACCCTCGCAAGCAAATGATGACTCTGAGCAATCAGATCCTGCCGAGCTCTATAACTACGGCCTGGCGCTGCTCGATGGACAGTTCTGGGAGGAAGCAATTGAGAAATTGAGCCTGGCTGCCGACCTTGGCGTTGAACGGCTCAAGTGCCTGGAGCTCTGTGGCGATTGCGCCGTAAAACTTGCAAGATGGCAGGAAGCCTTCGGTTTCTATCAGCGGGTTTATTCCGACGAAACTCTCCTGGATGATCGGAAGAAAAGCATACTGGCAAAAATTGCCATATGCTCCCAGGAGCAAAAAAAAGAAACCGCATCCTTCTCGGCCGCAGCCCAACCAGACGTATCTACGGTGGCCAAACCCGAATTGGACAACCCATCGGTCGTTTGTCTGGATTCCTATATGACCGATTCCCCCATCGGCCGGACAGTAACATCGTGGACCGACCAGAGGGGAAAATCTTTTGCCGGCGCGATCCACTCCTACAAAGTCACGGACCTTCTGCATATAGGATCGAGTTCCCTTGTCGTTGAACTCGAAGATGAGGGTAACGGCCGAAGGTTCGCCGGCCATGCCCTGACTGAAAGGCTAAAGGACACAATCCCTGCTGAAAGGCTGCTGGTGTGGACCAAAGAGCAGATGTCGATCAATTCCCGGTACCTGGTCCGCATTTACGATCTAGCCACGTTGGATGGGCAATTTTTCATAGTGCGCGAACACCTGCCGCTCTCACTTAGCGACCTGCTTTCCAGGGGGTCGGCCATGCCGCTTGCCCTTGCGGCAAAGCTTGCCTACCAGGTGCTCGAGGCTTTGGGCGATCTCCACCTGCACATGGCCTCCGACGGGCAGATACGCAATATTTTCCATCTCGATCTTCGTCCTTCCCGCATCCTTCTGGGAACACATAAGCCGCGCCTGAAAATATATAACGGCGGCCTGTGGAAAGAGATTGAAAAGGCCAGTCCGACCAGGGCCTCCTTGAGGCAGTTGCCCCTTGCCCACCTTTGCTACCGTGCCCCGGAACAGTTCCGAGTATATCTTGCCCGAAAAAGGCCACCCATTTTCACCGATGTCTATCTTTTCGGCGTCCTGCTCTATGAAATGCTCACCGGCGTTCCCGCATTCAAAGCATCCTCTTATGAAGAATATGAAATTCAACATTGCGAACAATATCCGACGCCACCCAGGGTTTGGCGATCGGAGATCCCCGAAGAGATCAACGAACTGATAATGAATTGCCTCGCATCCGACCCCTTCAGGCGTTATCGCAGCACTACCCGCATATCGCTCGATTTGCAAAAGTCTTTCCCGTTAGCGGCAAGCCGCGCCGGAGACGAGATATACCACTCCTATCTAAGGTCCCTGGGCTTTTAGCATTCCACGACTTCATCGAAGTGTCGCTTTAGCCGCTCCTGCCGCCACCCCTAAAATATTCCCGGAATAAATCGTTTTGTCCTTCCGGCGTATTCGTCATATTCGCAGAAAGCCTCCCGCAAAAGGTTTTCTTCCTGCAGCGCCCGATAGACCTCACAACCGATCAGCACAAGGAAAACCAGGACCTTTGGAATTGAGCAGGCCCAAACGACAAGTCCCAGGGCACCCAGGATTTCCCCCACATAGACAGGATGTCGTACAAACCGGTAGGGTCCGGTTGTTACCAGTTTCCTTGCCTGCGGAATAAGGCTGAAGCTTCTCCCAAGCGCCCCCAAAGCCAGGAGGGTAAAAATCATGGCAAAAAAAAGTATAAGACTTGAAATCAGAAGGATCGAAATTCCAGATGGCGCAGGGCCGCTAAGCATTGGAAAGGTGAAGGGCATGAAGGTCGCCGCGAAGGCAATCAATTTTGTGGGCAGGGATTTCGTAGTCACACTCGCAGTGCCCCTGGTCAGATAAATACAAACAAGCATGGTAAAATACAGTGTCACAAACAGCCCATTTAAGAAGACAATCATGCTCAGAAAGCCGACCGGCCTCATAGTCAGAGCATACCTCAGCAGGGCGCGAAGATCTTGAACCAGAAAAAAACCAAAAATCGCCACTGCCGGCAGTTCGCCTCGTTTTGATTTCACAACTGCGTAAAGCCGAGCGAAAAATTTCCTGGAATTTATCTTTTTCAGGTTTAACCAGACCGGTTTGGTAACAGTTTCCATCTGCAAAGGACTCCTATTAGGGTAAAACCGTTTTGGAAATATTTAAAACGTAGTTACCCCGAAAGACCTGTCAAGAGAAGCCGCATTTCCAGCCTCCCATGCAAAGCCGACTCACAATTTTAGTGCGACCGGGTCCAATAGATTTTAGAGGGCTATCAGAAAGTAGTTATTTACCTGATATTACTATTATATTTAATTCACGAACCGGTCAGAAGATCTCGGCTTTACAACTTCGGCACGGTTGACACGTGAAATCGGCGACGTTAAGTTGTGCCTAACGACACAGAGTTGAACGCCTTCGATAAGGCAGTAGAAACCGTTAAGCAACTCTGATCAATGTAGGAGGTAAATATAATGATGACGATGAGAATGAACAAAAAACTGGTTGTGGGGTTGGCTCTGGCCTTGGTGCTCGTTAGCGGCGCATTCGTAAACGCAAACGCCCAGTGCGCTACCTGCCTTCCCAACATCGGCCTTTCTTCCTGTATGGGCAGTTGCAATGCTGTTGTACGTCCGCCTTTAAACGCATCCTGCCAGGGCGCTTTTCATTACGGACCTACCGCTCCGGTTCCAATGGGTTCAGTCGGTGGGGCTGCCGGCGGGTAATGAGATTGGCAAAAGGAGGGCGTAGATAAGACCTGCCGCATGAGACTGTAAACTTAAAACGATATGCTGGCCTCCGGGGATAGTCCCCGGGGGCCGCATTGTTTTGGGCTTGAATTGAAACAGCATCAAATTTGAAGTGGACAACACAGGCGGGTGCCTGGGGTATACAATTGGGCATTGTGGACATTGGCTCTAACCAAACCTGACGTTTAATATTACACGTAAAACTCAGAACCATGTGCTGATAAGTGCCCGGAATCATAGACTCGAGATTACGATTTCACCCATGTTTTCGCGGCCCGCCGCTACCGCGCTGGGCTGCCCAAAGTCGGAGCGCCGCCTTATTCCGCATTAAAATCGCTGCCGGCCTCTCTATCTCAAAACTTGAGGAGGAATTCCTTCTTAGTGCAGCGATGCGTTATATGCCAGGCGCATCCCGTCGGGAAATGCCTTCTGGCATGTTCCGTCTCCTGGTCCAGGCCGAAAGAGTCACGGCACCATGGCGTTAACTCCGGCTGCATCAACCGACGCACAATGGCCGGTCACGACTTATACGTCATCGAAGAGTTCCAGTCCGATATAATTGCTATTTTTTCCCTTTTATGCAAATAATATCAACCAATCGCTTTTCACAGCAAAAGCAGGGCCAAACCTTATGATCGCCAAAACCTACACATGCTCCGTTCTTGGCATAGAGGCTTTTCTGGTTGAGGTTGAAGCCGATATTGCCAACGGTCTCCCCGGTTTTTCCACCGTCGGTTTGCCCGATAATATCGTCAAGGAGAGCAAGGACCGGGTAAAGGCGGCGATCCAGAATTCGGGATATCCCTTTCCCTTCGAGCGTATTACGGTAAACCTTGCCCCTGCGGCCTTAAAGAAGGAAGGGGCGGGTTTTGACCTGCCCATAGCAATTGGGATTCTGGCGGCGCTGGGTATCGTGAACGCGCAAAAAGCCGGGAAGATGATCTTTTGCGGCGAGCTTGCCCTTGACGGAAGAGTCAAGCCCATCGCGGGCTGCCTTTCCATGGCCATTCAGGCCAGGGATTCGGGCTACGGCGATATTATCGTTCCGGCTGAAAACGCGCGGGAAGCCGCCATTATGGACGCGGTGCGCGTTCGCCCCGCAAATCATTTAAGCGAGGTAGTCGAATATCTAAACGGCCGCACAGAGCTGGAACCTTTTCATGTCGATATCGCTTCGATATGGAACGAAGGGGCTATCGACGAGCTGGATTTAGAAGATGTAAAGGGGCAGGAACATGCAAAACGGGGCCTTGAGGTAGCCGCTGCCGGAAACCACAATGTCCTTCTCGTGGGCCCTCCGGGTTCGGGCAAGACGATGTTGGCCCAGAGGGTTTCGGGAATACTGCCTCCGCTAAGCTTCGAAGAGGCGATCGAGACGTCCAAAATCTTTAGCGTCGCCGGGATTCTAAATAAGAGCCCTCTCATAGTGAAGCGCCAGTTTCGCTCGCCTCATCACACGATATCCGATGCGGGACTGGTAGGCGGCGGCCACATACCCAAGCCCGGTGAAGTGAGCCTTGCCCACAACGGGGTGCTGTTTTTGGACGAATTCCCCGAATTCAGGCGAAACGTGATCGATCTTTTAAGACAGCCCCTGGAAGACGCCCAGGTGACGATCGCAAGGGCGACCGTGGCCCTTACCTATCCGGCAAGATTCATGCTTATCGGGGCCATGAATCCCTGTCCGTGCGGTTATGCGGGAGACCCGGTAAAGCCTTGCACATGCCCTCCGAGATCGGTGCTAAAATATAGGGGAAAAATTTCGGGGCCGATCCTCGACAGAATTGATCTGCATATTGAGGTTCCTTCCATTAAATTCGAACAGTTGCGCGATGGAAACGGGAAAGCTGAAAAATCCGCCTCGGTGCGCGAACGGGTATCGGAGGCAAGAAGAATACAGCTAGACAGGTTTTCAGGAGAGGGGATCTACTCCAACTCCCAGATGAGGCCCAAGCACCTGAAAAAATTTTGTCAAATAGACGCTTCCAGCCACTGCGTCCTTGACCGCTCAGTGGAGCAACTGGGACTAAGCGCGCGCGCATACCATCGCATTTTAAAGGTCGCCCGCACCATTGCGGATTTGGATGGAAAGGAAGAGATCGCTCGCGATCACCTGTTCGAGGCCATTCAGTACCGGTCTTTGGACAGAAAGCTTTTTTGACGGGTCGTGGAGAGAAAATCCAGAGCATCACTTAGACGCCAATTCGAACATGCGAAGGACATCGAGAAATGCCAAGAGCGAGCCGGTACTACGTTCCAGGGCATTGCGGGGTTGCCTGCCATCGTTGGCGATGCCTGGTTGAGCCAGGTCCATTTAAACTGGGTCGAAGAAGCTCTCAGGATAAGGACGGGGGCAAGGGAGAAAAGACGGTCTGAAAGCGTGGCCGCGGGAGATTCCACTTTCCTGGAAAAAATCCAGAGTGCGCTTGGCGGCAGGGCATTAGGACGCAAGATCGTTTCGAGCGCCGCCAGCCATGAACTGAGGCAGTCCCAGGTTGCCTGTAAGGACCATTTTGGCCCGGAAAACATGCCTGTAAGCCTGGATATCGGGCTTTTTTGGCAAGTATATGATGAGAATTCGATAGGATCGTTTGGTTCGATCTAATACCAAATCAATGCCCAATGCATCGTTGCCGGACCACCCTTTTCCGAAGCAGAACGGGTAAGCCATATATCGGGTTATCAAACTCTAACCCGGCTGTTTCGGCTTTTCCATGCTTCCGGTATGTGGTAGTTATTTGTTCAAATACAACGTTATGGGCTTGCTCTTTCGATTTTCCTTGTGTTTTTTGACGTGGAGCGTGGAGATTCATGGATTCAGATACGAAACACCCGGATGATTTTCTTAGTGTCAGGGTCCAAAACATGATTGACCCTGTCGGATTGGTCGGATTATGTGCTGGCTATGAATGCAGTGAATGGCGTGCAGCACAGCTCGCAACGCATCTGATTGAATGGCTTCCGGAGTTCGCTCTCACCTACTCCGAGAGAGAAGGGTTGGCGTCCCACAATGCCGTTGCTCTCATAGCGCAGGCGGCCCGGATAGTTTACACTTCAGAAAAATACCGCAATCGAGGAGAAATTGGAGAGCTTCTTCTTCATGTTGCGGTCCGCCAAGTCTTTAATACTCTGCCCGCTATTTCGAAATACTATTATAAAGATTCTGAAAACGATACCGTCAAGGGCTTCGATGCTGTTCACATTGTAGATTCGCCGAATTCACTCGAACTCTGGCTGGGCGAGGTGAAATTCTATACCAGTATAGCAAAAGCAATTCGTGATGTGGTTCTGGAACTCAAAGCTCATTTTGAACGTGATTATCTCCGAAGCGAGTTCGCGGCCGTGATCAAGAAGATCGATGATGCCTGGTCACATGCAGAAAGATTAAAGAAGCTTCTTCACAAGAATACATCTCTTGATGAGATATTTGACTGCCTATGTATCCCAGTATTCCTGACGTATGAGAGTGAAACCATTACGTCTTACAGCGCAGTTACTGAGGAATTCAACGCAGCGTTTGCCGGAGAGGTTGCAAAACATTATGAATCTTTCCGCAGTAAGGTTTTGCCTAGCAAATTTGTCATCCAGCTTTTTCTATTTCCGATGAAAAGTAAAGCCCTATTGCTGCATCACTTCAATGAGAGGCTAAAGGCATGTCAGATGATGGCGGGCTAGCTCAAGAATTACGAGAGGCATTTTCAAATCCGGATAGAATTGCACGAGAGCGATTTGCGTTGCTCAAGGAACTTTCAAACTTCGTCGGCCTGAATCCGGAAGAACCCGAGGCACAGGAACTTGTTCTCCGCGCCTTAGAGCAGCGAGACCAGTTCGCCGATTGCATCCCCATCCTGAACGCGTTGGTCCGCCAAGTGGGTTTATTCCCGTATTTGGACCCTGAAAAGCTCTCAATCCAAGACTTAATTGCATACGAATTTCACCGCCCGACTAACATGGACGAGGAAATAGTATTTCATCGGCCTCAGGCTCGAATTTACCGGATGCTGATGGATGGGGAGAGCATCGCTCTCAGTGCTCCAACCAGTTTTGGAAAAAGTCTGATCATCGATGCCGTCATAGCCAGCGGACGCTATAAGAACATCGTCATTATTGTGCCCACAATCGCTCTCATCGATGAGACCCGGCGACGGTTAACCGGGAGGTTCGGGGGAGAGTTTAAGATGATTGTGTCCTTGCGGCAGGCGTGCTTAACTCGCAAGCCGAGATGATTTATCCTGGCGTCACCCTGAATTTTAAGGAGG
>JBMFHI010000145.1:0-7402 GCA_049976905.1 Syntrophobacteraceae bacterium
AGCCGAAAAAGTCGATCGGCTTCGTTGGGGCGGCACCCTTCTTATTTGCTGCGGTGTTGGGCTTGTCTGCCTCCCCGAGGGTATTTCACTATCTTTTGTAGCGGCCCAAAAAGGCTTGGAACTTATTTTCGGCGCGCTCACCCTGGGATCGCTCTGCTATTACTTCGCCGCAATTGTCGCAGTAGAGAGGTTTTTCCGCAAAACGAAAAAGCAAAAACAGCCCTTGGATACCACTCTTCGAGCAACGGGATCGACACTTGCTGGTCTTAAGCCCTCGCTTTCGGTCCTGGTGCCCCTTTGCGGAGCCGATTTTAGAGCCTGCCAAAACTACGCATCCCTTTGCCGCCAGGATTATCCGCACTTTGAAATCATCTTTGGGGTGGCCGATCCCGCCGATTCCTCCATTGGCGTGGTAAATAAACTGCGGGTCGACTTCCCCGATGTGCCCGTCAAGCTGGTTGTAAGCAGTGAAAAAATCGGCCCCAACCCCAAGGTCAACAGCCTTAACAATATGCTTTCCCTGGCTTCCCATGAGACCCTTGTGATGCTCGATAGCGACATCCGGGTCGGCCCCGGGTTCCTCTCCGAAATCTCGGAGGAATTTTTAAGTGTTGGACAAGGACTTCTTACCTGTCTATACCGGGCGGGTGAAGCTCCGGGACTGGCCTCCAAATTCGAGGCCCTCGGCATTTCCTCCGAGTTTGCCCCCGGGGTTTTCGTCGCTCACATGGGAGGCGCGATCTCCTTTGCCTTCGGAGCATGCATAGCGCTCACTAAAAACACTCTCGAAGCCATAGGCGGATTCCGCGCCGTTGCCCCCTACTTGGCCGATGACTACATGCTGGGAAACCTGGTCTGCAAAGCCGGCTTTCCTGTAAAGCTCTCCCGATGCGTGGTCGAGACGGTCCTATCCAGGCTTACCACGGCCGGCTTTTTAAAACATCAGCTGCGGTGGGCTAGAGGGATACGCGCATGCGCTCCCTTGGGTCATACCGGTTCGATCATTACCAATGGAACAGCCCTTTCCTTTTTCTTTTTTGCCTCTTGCGGCTTCTCGCGCTTCGGCCTGCTCGTTTTTGCCGTGGTTGTCGCACTAAGACTTGTAATGGCCTGGAGGGTCGGGGTCAAACGTATGGGAGACGCTATTCTCAGGCGCAATATGTTCTTGGTTCCCTTAAGAGACTTTTTGAGCCTTTTCATCTGGTCGGCCGCGCTCTTTGGCAAGCGTGTGGAATGGAGAGGCAGGATATTTCGCCTCGAAAAGGACGGTAAAATCACAGCGCAACAATTGTTCTCTCAAGAGGCTGGTTAAGTTTTTGAGAACGCAAGGGAGTCCGATCGACTCATGAACCTTTGGAGCTGGAAAATCGGCCGCACCCTCACCTCGAGGGTCACCATGCATCTTCTGCTCACCATCCTCGTTTTGGGAATATGTCTCTATTATTTTAATCTTCGCCTTTTATCGGATTTTGCCGAAAGACAAATCGATCAGTCTTTGTCGGCATCCTCCCAGGAAATCCGTGATATCTGTGATACAAATTTGGAAAGGCTCTTTACCAGGGGCCTTAAGGGCGACGAAGAAGCCGTTAGCGCGCAAAAGGCGAAAACGATCGCGGATATCAAAAAGTTTATGTGCAAAAACGGTCTTTGGGGTCAGATCGTTTCCGGTGACGGCAAAAACATCTTTTCGTCAAAATGCCCCATAAAACCCCACCGGCCTCGCTTACGGCCAAAGGTTAACGCGGTCGGCAGCCTAAGGCAAACCGGCAAGTCCGACTATTATGAGACCTCCGTACTCTTTAGACCCTGGTCATGGAAAATCACCATAGATGAGGACGCCTCCCAGTTTACCCATCTTAAATCCACCGTCCGCAACGCATACCTTTTTACCGAACTGTTTCTGTTTTTTTCGGCCGCCCTGCTCCTTTATTTTTTTAATCAAGCCGTCAAAATGCCTGTTCGTAAAATCATCGACGACATTCGCGCCGGCAAAAAACCCAGCTATGAAGGCATTGAGGAGTTCGCCTTCCTAAGCGCCAATATCGCTCAAATGATGAGAAAGCTCCAGGTAAGCGAGCAGACCATACGCGATATCGCTACCGGGATGGGTGAAGGCGTCTATGTGGTTGATAAGGCCGGCGAGGTTGTCTTCATGAATCAGCAAGCAGAACGCTTGCTTGGCTGGAACCAGGCGCAGATGCTTGGCCGGTCGGCCCATGACGTTTTCCATCGCCACATCTCACTCCCGGGGGATACCGCCGACTTTTGCCCTGTTTTAAACGTTGTCGATACGGGTGAAACCTGCAGGATTGAAGAGGATACTTTCCTTCGCAAGGATGGATCGCTGCTTCCCGTAGCCTATGTGGCCGCGCCGCTAAATAAGAACGGCTCCGTCGGCGGCGCCATAACGGTTTTTAGGGATATCACGGAACGTAAGCGCATTGAAAACCGGCAAAAAGAACAACTCGATTTTTTTCAGCAACTGCTCGATTCCATTCCTGTGCCCGTTTCCTACAAGGACAGCAACGGATTGTATCTGGGGTGCAATGCGGCCTTCGAAACATTCCTTGGAGTTAAAAGAGACGACCTCGTTAATAAGACACTACCGGACCTGACCCCGGAGGGCATAGCCGACGTACACCAGCAGGCAGATTTGGAGCTCATTTGCCGGCCCGGCATAAAAACTTATGAATTCGGCAACGTATTTCACGACGGCAACTACCATGACGTGGTTATGAACAAGGCGACATTTCTTGATGCCGGCGGAAACGTTGCGGGCATAGTAAGCGCCCTCGTAGACATAACGGATCGCAAACAGGCCGAGCAGGAAAGGCTCTGCAATCTGAAGTTTTTTGAAAGCATGGACCTCGTAAACCGGGCGATCCAGGGCGCGGATAGTCCTGAGAAGATGATGAAAGACCTGCTCGACGTCGTTTTGGCGATTTTTGATTGCGACAGGGCATTTCTAAAGTACCCCTGCGACCCCGAGGCCAAGACCTGGACCATCCCCATGGAAAGCTGCAAGCCGCAATATCCGGGCGTTTGGGAACTGCATCGCCCAATGGACATGGACAGAGCAATTTCACAAACCGATTGGATTTTACTCACCTCCGATGGTCCGGTAATCTTCGGTCCCGGTTCACCACACAAACCGGGATCAGCTATTTTGGAGCGATTCTTCGTAAAAAGCTACATGTCCATGGCTATTTATCCCAAAACGGGCAGTCCCTGGGAATTCGGCGTCCAACAATGCGATTGCGCCCGCCAATGGACAAAAGAAGAGAAAAGATTGCTCGAAGCCATCGGCAGACGTTTGGCGGACGGCCTCAGTATACTGCTAAGCTATCGCGATCTGCGTGAAAACGAAGAATTCCTGGACAAGATCGTCGAACATATTCCCAATCTGATTTACGTAAAGGATGCCAAAACCCTTGAGTACGTAAGGTTTAATAGCGCAGGAGAACACTACCTGGGATATTCCCGCCAAGAGCTTCTGGGAAAAACCGCTTCCGATTTCTTCCCCGCCGCGATGGCCGATTCCTTTGAGGCCCAGGACCGCCAGGTAATCGAGAGCGGCAAAATCCTCGACATCCCCGAGGAAGTGTTTTTTAACAAAAACAATGAAAAGAAATTCATGCACACGCAAAAGATGGCGCTTCTAGACGATACGGGAACGGTGCAATACGTCCTGGGCATATCCGAGGATATAAGCGAACGACGGCAGGCCGAAGAATCCATTCGCAAGCTCTCTCAGGCCATCGAACAAAGCCCCGTGTCCATTGTCATCACCAATGTTGAGGGAAAAATTGAGTTTGTCAACGCCAAATTTACACAAATAACCGGATACTCTTTTGCGGAAGCCATGGGCATGTCCACACGCATTCTTAAATCCGGCGAAACCCCGCCCGAGACTTATAAGGAACTGTGGCGCACCATAAGTTCCGGCGCTGTGTGGCAGGGAGAGTTCCACAACCGAAAAAAAAGCGGTGAATTGTTCTGGGAAAAAGCCACCATTGCCCCGGTTAGAAACGGCGAAGACCTCATTACCCATTATGTCGCGGTAAAAGAAGACATAACCGAGCGAAAAAAACTGGAAGAACAACTGCGCCAGGCCCAGAAGCTCGAAGCCGTGGGACGGCTTGCCGGCGGCGTAGCCCACGATTTCAACAACATGCTAAGCGTTATCCTGGGGTATTCGGAATTGATCCTCTCGCGGTTAAAACCTCTCGATCCCATGATTACGCCCCTAAAAGCCGTGCAGTCGGCGGCCAAACGTTCGGCGGATCTCACACGGCAACTCTTGGCATTTTCCCGCAAGCAGACGATAGCCCCCCGGGTTATCGACCTAAATGAACAGACAAAAAACATGGAGCGCTTGCTAACCCGCATAATAGGCGAAGACATCGAACTCGTATTGGGACTCTGCGAAGAATTGTGGCCGGTATACATGGACCCGGCCCAGGTAGACCAGGTCCTTGCCAACCTGGCGGTTAACTCCAGAGACGCAATGCCCCAAGGCGGAAAGCTTACGGTGGAAACTTTCAACGTAACCCTGGACAGCGATTTTGGCCAAAGACACCCCGATTTTACACCCGGCGATTTCGTCCTGATCGCGGTAACCGACACGGGCTGCGGGATAGACAGGCAGACCTTGGAGCACGTATTCGAGCCGTTTTTCACCACAAAACCCGAAGGCAAGGGAACAGGACTGGGGCTGGCCACGGTCTATGGTATCGTCAAACAAAATGGCGGCTTAGTTAACATCTACAGCGAACCGGGCCTGGGGACTACGGCAAAACTCTATCTTCCCCGCCATACCGGCATAAAGCAAGCTGCCACGGAGCCGGTCCTGGAGCCCCGCAGCCAGGGCGGAAAGGAAACCGTGCTTCTTGTCGAAGACGAAGGCCAGATTCGAGAAATGGCAAAAACCATGCTCGAAGAGCTTGGCTACATTGTCATCGAGGCCCATGAACCCAGCCAAGCCATTGCCCTTTTTGAAAACCACTCCTCCCGGATCGATCTGCTCTTTACCGACGTTGTAATGCCTAACATGAACGGAAAAGAACTGGCCAAAAGAATAAGGGAGCTCAAACCGGGGATAAGAACCCTTTTTATGTCCGGCTATACCGCCGACGCCATCGCCCACCTCGAGGAACTCGATGAGAGGGCTGTATTCCTCCAAAAGCCGTTCTCACTAAATGATTTGGCGGCAAAGATCCGCCAGGCTCTAAGTGCTTGATCCCAACATCCGGGGGTACGCTCGTGATTTAGCCTCTCAAGAAAAAAAACGATTGTTAACCCTTTTAACCGTGGCCGGGTTGTCCTGATCGGCTGGAATCATGGCGTGCGAAACACCGCGGGCCGCTAAAATATAAAAATGCAAACCGTCAGAAAAAAGGCGCGCGACCTAAGAGTTCAGCCCGGCCTTCCACTGCCTTTGTCTTTTGCGATCATTTCCCAAAACACCTCTTTTTCTCTTTCTGCCTGCATAGCGCACCAGGAGGACATAAAAAAGTCATGGCCCATACCTTCTGGCACAACGGCTTCCTCGCAAATTTTAAGTCTTAGCCAAATTCCCTTTTCGATGATATATCCCAGGCACCGGGAATTAGTGCAATATAAAATATGTTACCCTGCAAAATCGATGTAAAGGCAAGGTGAAAATGCCTCTCACAACTAAAAAGAGCTCAACCCAATCCCCATCGAAACCGCGATGCCTCCCTCAAGCAGAAACCATTACGGGTGTGACATCTCTTAAGTTCTACGATATCCCAATCGGCCGAAAGCGTAGGGTGTGCACCGCCTTCTGTGCCCACCAATAATTTGTGGTATTCGCTAATTAATGACGCTCTTAGTACTAATGTATCCCTTTTGTTTTGCCCAATATATTTTCCAGGATAAACCAAGATGAAATATAATTTCGATACGCCAATAGATAGACATAATTCAACATCGTTTAAATGGAATGGCGCCCACCTTTTTTTAGGAGAAAAAGCCATGAATGCTCTTCCCCTGTGGGTGGCGGACATGGACTTTAGAGTCCCTCGGGAAGTAATTGAGACGCTAAAACAAACCGCGGACCATGGAATCTTTGGTTACTCAATAATCCCTGATTCTTATTATGATTCCATAATTTCGTGGATGAACAAACAATATAAATGGTCTATAAAACGTGAATGGATTTATCATTCTCCAGGGATTGTTACCGGTTTGAACTGTATAGTAAATGCATTTACTAATGAAGGTGATGCCATTGCAATTCAGCCGCCTGTATACTATCCATTTACTAATTGTATCGTAAATAATAATCTACGTGTTGTAAATAATTGCCTCACACTTTCAAATAATCTATATACAATAGATTACGATGATCTAGAAAAATGTCTGGCTATAGATAATGTAAAAATGTTGATTCTATGCAATCCACATAATCCTGTTGGCCGAGTATGGACCCGTGACGAGCTTACAATACTAGGACACATATGTCTTAAATATAACATTATAGTTGTTTCAGACGAAATACATGCCGACCTTACTTTTGGTGACTTTTCCACAACAGCCTTCGCTAATATATCGGACGATTTTGCCAGAAACACCATTATATGCACATCAGCAAGCAAAACTTTTAACCTCGCCGGATTACAAACAGCAAATATAATTATCCCAAATAACGAGTTGGGAAACATTTTTTACAAATATATGACACGACTCAACTTGCTGCGGCCTAATATATTCGGTCAGGTTGCTACGCAATCCGCATATAATTTCGGAGAAGAATGGCTTCTGCAAGTCAAAAACTACTTACAAGATAATCTTAATTTCCTTCTCCACTACATAAATCAAAATATCACGGGCATAAATGTAATAAAACCGGAGGGAACCTATCTTGTCTGGTTGGACTGCAGGGAGCTGGGCATGGGAGGCGAAGAACTAAAGATGTTCATGCTTGATCGAGCCGGGGTCGCCTTCGACGATGGATACCTCTTTGGTCCTGGCGGAGAGGGTTTCACCAGAATGAACATTGCCTGCACTCGGCAGACTTTGCACGAGGCCCTTAGGCGAATCGCGCAGGCTCTAAAGGAGAAAAAAGCATAGCGAACAGCATGTAAAACCTCGAAAACCTCATCTTTCGACGTCAAGACCGCTATTTACGAAATATCCTGAGCAAAAGGGAGATTACCAGGCTTACGATGATCATCGTCGTGATTGGGACATAAACCTTCAGGTTGGGCCGATCGATAACGATGTCTCCGGGAAGCCGGCCCAGAGGCAATTTCACAAGCCAGGGCCACACAAGGCCCGCGGCCAGCAAAAGCGCCCCCAAAATTATAAGCATACCGCGCATTGGACCGGCTCCCCTTTGAACTCAATGGCGTTGACTTAAGGTCTTCTTATCTCACGC
>JBMFHI010000146.1:0-7345 GCA_049976905.1 Syntrophobacteraceae bacterium
CCTAAATCAACAACATTGCCGGGAGGGCCAAGCCGCCCAAGGCCCCACACCTGCTATAGCGCGCTTTCCCCGGTCTCGCCCGTCCGGATGCGAACACACTCCTCCACAGGCAAGACGAAAATCTTACCGTCGCCTATTTTACCCGTATTGGCTGTTTCACGGATCGCGGCCACGATCTCTGCGACCTGGGAGTCCGAGACCGTTATTTCTATTTTAATTTTAGGAAGAAAGTCAACCACATACTCCGCGCCACGATAGATCTCGGTGTGGCCCTTTTGACGCCCGAAGCCTTTAACCTCCGAGACCGTCATGCCCTTGATCCCAAGGCTGTTTAGCTTTTCCTTGACATCGTCGAGCCTGAACGGCTTTATGATCGCTTCGATCTTTTTCATAACTTCTCTCCTTTTTTCTATTTATCGCAGCTCTCCACATATCCGTGCGCGATCGGATTTCGCCTGCCCATACCGAAGGCTTTGGTCGTAACTCTCAATATAGGGGGCGCCTGCCGGCGTTTGTATTCGTTTAGTTCGACCCGCCTGGCCACCCAGCGCACGGTTTCGGGGTCAAAGCCCTTTGCCGCGATCTGCCCGATTGGAAGACGCTGCTCGACATAGTGGCTCAAAATAGCGTCGAGGATTTCATAGGGTGGTAGAGTGTCCTGATCGGTCTGGTTTTCACGTAGTTCCGCCGAAGGAGCCCTTGTAACTATACGTTCGGGAATCCAGCCATGTTGTTCGTTTAGCTTTTGGGCAAGCCTGTAGACCATGGTTTTGGGAACATCTCCAAGCACGGCCAGACCTCCGTTCATATCGCCGTAGAGAGTGCAATACCCAACGGAAATCTCGGATTTATTCCCGGTGCTGAGCAAAAGCCTTCCAAACTTGTTGGATATCGACATAAGGATCATACCCCTAAGACGAGCCTGGAGGTTTTCCTCCGTAAAATCGTGGGGCAAATCGCCAAAGAGCGGACTCATCGACTTTAGCGCCGTTGAAAAAAGCTCTCCTATGGACACGACATCGAAGCCGATACCCAGCCGGCGCGCCAACTCGCGCGCATCCTCAAGGCTTTCGGGCGCGTTATAGGGACCCGGCATCGCAACGCCAAGAACGTTTGAAGCTCCCAGGGCCAGCACGGCCAGGCAGGCAACCACCGCGGAATCGATCCCGCCGCTAAGTCCTACCACGGCCCGATCAAAGGAGCACTTTCGGGCATAATCGCCAAGGCCCAGGGTAAGAGCGTCTATAACCTCCGTGATGGGCTCGCAGGCCGTTGCGTGCAACTCACAAGAGCTTTGCCCGGTATCCAAAACGATCAGGTCTTCGGCAAAATCGGCTCCTGTGGCCAAAAGAGCGCCCTTTTGGTCCCACACCATGCTGTGGCCCTGGAAGATCAACTCATCGTTTCCTCCGACCTGGTTAACATAGAGGAGCGGGGCGCGCGCGCAGGCCGCCTGTTTTTTTAGAAGTTCCCCCACAAAGGCCGACTTGCTCACATGATAGGGAGATGCGGAAATATTTACCAGAAGGTCAACCGAAATTTTTCCCAACTCATCGACAGGGTTGGTATCGTAGAGAGGGCCGGGAAGGTAATCGGCCACGTTCCAAGCGTCCTCGCAAATCGTAACCCCGATCCGCAGGCCCCTGAAATCGACCCAGGCCGGAGATTTACCCGGTTCGAAATATCTTTCTTCGTCGAAGACATCGTAGGAGGGAAGAAGCCTCTTGTGCGCAATGGCCTTGAGACGGCCGTCCTCATAAAAAACCGCTGAATTGAAATAAGGTTTCCCTGAGCCCTCGTTTATGGCTACGGCGCCAAAAATTACACCTACGCCCTTGCCTGCCTGCGCGATGCGCTCCCAGCATCGCAAACTATCTGATACAAAGCCGCGCTTATCGAGCAGGTCCCTGGGAGGATATCCCGTTAAAGACAATTCCGGGAAAACGACCAGTTCAGCCTTTGCTTCTTTGGCTCTTTGAATAAATTCGGATATTTTGAGGGTGTTTCCTTCAAGGTCGCCAACGAAGGGATCGATTTGTGCCATCGCAATGCGCATTGCCGTTTCCTCGCGCAAGCCCCCCACATAAGCGGGACGAAAAAATATCTGCATTTTCCAGCAAAACGGGATTCACAAACCTTGCATCCCACCTGTTCAAGACAAATCCTATGCTAGACTAGCTTCTCGATTTTTCAAAAGCAATTAATTAGTCAATTTTTAATTATAAGCGGTGAGGCCGAAAGCCACCAACAGAAGGGATATATTTGCCCCTCGGAGGCTCGCGCCCTCGGGAAAACCTTGAAATCAAGCTAAATCCGTCCCGATGAACGCTACCGCGCCGCAGCAAGACTTTTCCCACCCCCGATTTCATAATGCAATCCATTTTTTTACCCTTTTGTGGTATAAGAAAAATATTTTGCTATGAGATGCTCCCGCTTACGGGACAGACCCTGAAATTTAGAAAAGTCCATGTCGGTGGGCGAGACAACCCCTTTGGCCGGCCCCGGAGAATTCGAGCCATGAATAGATTTAAAGCTAAAGAGCAGCAGAAAAAAGAGGGCGAGCTCGACATATTTCGCGAAATACTTCGCGACGGCATGCGCGTTTATATCGGGTCCGGCTGCGGAGAACCTCAGCACCTAGTGCGGTGTCTGCTAAAAATCTTGCCCGAGTATCACGACATCGAGATAGTTCAAAACCTTTCGATGGGCGCGCTTCCCGATGACTGGAAACCGCTTGAAAAAAACGCGAGGCTAAAGACCTTCTATGTGGGCCCAAAGTCCAGGGAGGCGGTAAATGAGGGTTTAGCCGACTATATCCCCGTTTATTATTCGTCTCTACCCCGCCTTTTCAAAGAGGACCCTCTCTGGAAGTTCGATATTGCCCTGGTCGAGGTAACTCCCCCCGATGAACACGGATTCTGCTCGATGGGTATATCCGTTGGCATGGACAAGTGCGCCGTTGAATGCTCAAGCATTGTATTTGCCCAGATAAATCACCAAATGCCAAGAACGCTTGGCGACAGTTTCTTGCATTCCTCGCGCTTTGACTACAGTGTGGTCTACGACGAACCCTTGCCGGAGATTGTTTTTAGAGAGCGCAGCGCGGTTGCCGAACGTATAGCAAAGTATATCGCCCCCCTTATCGAGGACGGCTCCACAATCCAAACCGGGGTTGGAAGAATTCCCAATTGGGTCATGATCTATCTGGAAAATAAAAAGGACCTTGGCATCCACACGATAGTTCTTACCGATGCCCACCTGCATCTTATCAATTCGGGCGCTGTAACGGGGCTTAAAAAAACTATCAACCAGGGCAAAATCGTAGCCTCCTTCTGCATGGGCAGCAGCAACCTCTATGATTTTGTAAACAACAACCCCGAGGTTGAAATCTACCCGACCGAATACGTCCACAACCGCAACCTGATTCGCCAGCATCACCGGATGGTCACCATAAATTCGGCGCTCGAAATTGATCTTAGCGGGCAGATATGCGCGGAGTCAATGGGACATAAGGTCTACAGCGGCGTGGGGGGCTATGTCGATTTTATGCAGGCGGCCTCGAGCGCAAAAGAGGGCAAAACCATCATCGTGCTGCCCTCAACGACTTCGGACGGACGCAAATCGCGCATCGTAAGCCATCTTACCAACGGAGCCGGCGTTGTCAGTCCCCGCAGCACGGTAGGCTATGTGGCAACGGAATTCGGAGTGGCCTACCTGCACGGCAAGACCATCCGGGAACGTGCGCTGGCGCTCATCGGTATCGCCCACCCGCGCTTTCGCGAACAGTTGATGAACGAGGCCAAAAATATTCACTACGTCTATGAAGATCAGATCGTTCCCCCCATTTACGAGCCTCTTTATCCGGGCCAGTGGGAAACCCACCAGGTTTTCCCCCCCAATGAAAGTCTCTATATCCGCCCGGTCAGACCCACCGATGAGCGCACTCTTCAGGAATTTTTCTACAATCTGCCCTTCGAAGACATCTACTTTCGCTTTCTATCGGCGATGAAGGCTTTCCCGCACAGAAACGTCCAGGCGATGTGCAACCTCGACTACGAACACGAAATGTCGGTCATCGCGGTTACCGGCGCCATAGGCTCGGAAAAGATCGCGGGCATCGCCCGGTACATCCTGGATCAGAAAACCAACCTGGCCGAAATAGACGTCGCGGTGGCCTCCGAATGGCAGCATAAGGGCATTGGGACCTTCCTGGTTCATTATATTTCCGAAATAGCGAAGACCAAGGGCATAAGCGGACTCATGGCGTACGTGCTGGCGGCCAACAGGGCGATGCTGGCCGTTTTCCACTGCTTGGGCTACGCCGTGCACTCAAAGCTCGAGGAAGGCATCTACGAGGTGTCGCTTCGCTTTGACGAACCGGCTCTGGCCTGCCGCACGACAGAATTCAAATGAGCAAATCTCCCATCAGGCCAATCGACTTGGACACCATCGCCTTCGACATCGACGGGGTTGTCGCGGACACCATGTCGGTCTTTGTAAGGCTGGCCCATGAAAAATACGGGCTAACAAAGCTCTCCAAGCAGGACATGCTTTGCTACAATCTCTACAATTGCCTGGGGCTTGAAAAAGGGATAATCGACGACCTTATAGACCTTACTCTGGACGAAGAACATACACGGCTGCTCCCCCCCATTGCCGGGGCACCGGAAGTGCTTACCGAACTTGCCGGTTCTACGCCCCTTAGATTCATAACGGCCCGTACCGGCGCCGATTCGATCAGCGAGTGGATTTTTTCCATTCTGCCCACGGTTTGCCGCCGCGACATAACGGTGATAGCCTCCGGATCGCCTGATTGCAAGCTGGGGATTCTCCGGCAACTTGGGATTCGCTATTTTGTGGAAGACAGGCTAGAAACCTGCAAGAACTTAAAAGAGGCAGGGATCGAGCCCCTGGTGTTCGAGCAGCCCTGGAATCGCGATGAAGTCGCACCGGGATTTATTCGCATACACGATTGGGCGCAGCTTAGACAATGGCTATTGCCCAACGGCGCCAACTTGGAGTAAAGTACTTTTCACTTGGTGGGGAACTATCTTCTCGAAATTTATCCAGCACCTTCGCCCTGACTGTAAAATTCAAAATTTTAATTTTTCGGATTGATCGGGCATAAAACTATGTCATCACCCGCAATGGCGCCTATACTGATAAAAGCCGACCGAGCCGGCTTCACATTGATTCTGGCCCCGCAGGCTCCTTTTGCCGATGTTATGGAGTTCATGGGCCGCAGGCTCGAAGAGTCGCGCGATTTTTTTAAAAATTCGCAAATGGTCCTGGATCTAAGAAACCGGTCCATGGGCTCAGAGGAGATTTCGGCCCTTTGCGAAAAGCTCTATCAAAAAGCGACGGTCAGGGTTGTGGAAATAAAGCTTAGCGAAGACCTCTCCTTTACCATGACGGGTGCGCAAACAAGGGTCCGCGCCGGTGTGGAGGCCGACAGGCAAAGCCCCGACATGGTCCCCGTGATCGTTCGCAATACGTGCCGCTCGGGCGTGCGGGTCGTGTCCCCTTCCGACTGTGTCGTTTTAGGCGATGTAAATCCTGGAGCCGAAATAATTGCCGATGGCGATGTCATTATCTACGGCACCCTGAGGGGCGTGGCACACGCGGGGGCGGCGGGAGATCGCGGCGCAAGGATTTGGGCTCTTAGCTTTGAGCCCAACCAGATCCGGATCGCCGATCTTGTGGCTGTGCCCCCGCGTGGGGCAAAACCCACCCAGAAAAGGTTTGAGATTGCCGAAATTCGCAACTCGGTTATCCAGGTGGTCAGTCTTTAAATCAGTCAATTAGTCATTTGGCAAAGGCAACCAATAGCGATGCAACCTCTTTCTCAATTACAGGTGATAACGTATGGCGGGTAGAATAGTTGTGGTCACTTCCGGCAAGGGGGGCGTCGGCAAGACTACCACCGTGGCCAACCTTGGAACAACGCTGGCAAAAAAGAAGTATAACGTCGTTTTGATCGACACCGATATTGGCCTGCGAAATTTGGACGTGGTAATGGGGCTGGAAAATCGCATTGTCTATAACCTTGTCGATATCATCGAAGGCAAGTGTCGCAAGGAACAGGCAATGATCCGCGACAGGAAGCTCTCAAACCTTTGCATGATTCCCGCGGCCCAGACCAGGGAAAAAAATTCCATAACCGAGGAGCAGATGAAGGCGCTTTGCCTGGAACTCTCCGCCGAGTTCGACTACGTAATAATCGACTGTCCCGCGGGCATAGAGCAGGGCTTTAAAAACGCGATCGCAGGCGCCGATACAGCCGTTGTCGTAACCACGCCCGAGGTTTCGGCCATTCGCGATGCCGACCGGGTTATCGGCCTGCTGGAAGCCGCCCTGGTAAGAAAGATAAACCTCATTATAAACAGGCTTAACGCCCGAATGGTCAAAAAGGGCGACATGATGTCCACTGAAGACATTATCGCCCTGCTTTCAGTTCCACTTCTGGGAGTGGTCCCGGAAAGCGAGGATGTGGTGGTTTCGACCAATCGCGGTGTCCCGCTGGTTCACGACAAGAGCAGCAAAGCCGGCGCCGCGTTTAGAAGCATGGCCGCGCGCTTAAACGGCGAAACCATTCCACTCGACGGTGATTCCCAAGGGCTTTTCGGACGCATGAAGCGGCTGATCTGGAACTGAAAGGAGACAGGCGAATGCTTGGAATTTTGCGGCGCATTTGGGGAGACGGGGCCAGCGGACAGGTGGCCCGTAAGAGGATGCAGTTCGTCCTCATGCATGACCGCATCGACATCACCCCGGATGTGATGGAAGCGGTAAAAAACGATATAATACAAGTACTATCCAGGTATATGGAAATCGAGGGCGGGTCCGTAAAGGTCGATTTGGAACAGGGGAAAGACTTTATGGCTCTCATTTCCAACGTTCAGATAAAGAGAGTATACAGAAATTCCAAACACAGTGATTAGTCTAAAAAGGGGCCTTACTAAATTATCCGCCTTGGGTCCCTCAAGCCATTGTGGCCTGGGAGTTGGCCCCCTTGTGCCTGAAAAAATGAAAGCAGGCGCCAAAAGGTATGAATCCTCAAGATCGCCAGTCCAAGCAGGCAGGAGGCCACAAGAAGAAGACTGCAGGATTCGCAAACAGGCAGGAAGTCGGTTACACCCATCATCGGCATCCCGCCGTAGGAACCGCCCCATGTCATAGTACCGTCGCCGGAACTCTACGCATCATGAACATAAATTGTGGCGCCGCTATTGTCGGTGCTGTAGCCGTAGCCCGGCATCCAATGGCCCTCTAGTGTGACGTCCCTTAAGTTCTATGATATTCAAACCGGCCAAAAGCGTAGGGTGGGCACAGCTTTACGTGCCCA
>JBMFHI010000147.1:0-7183 GCA_049976905.1 Syntrophobacteraceae bacterium
CATTAGCAACGGGATTTACAGCAGGAATATCTGTCCAAAGATCTTGAAGTTTAACACCTTCCATTTCATCCAAATACTGCTTGTATTGGATGCGGCCGCTTTTTTCTTTAGGAAAAATTAAGCGCCCCTGTTTGTCTAGTGTGACGTCCCTTAAGATCTATGATATTCAAACCGGCCAAAAGCGTAGATTCTATGATGGGTGGGCACAGCTTTTCGTGCCCACCAACTACATATAATATATCAGCTAATTTACGGGATGTCACACTAGTTGCGCGGACCTCCGAGGTTGGGCGAATTGGACCCCGTGGCGCTCCCAAAGCCCGTAAAACTCCGGTGCGAAAATGTCTTCAAGGGTATCGATTCTACCGGAGCGTTATTAAAGACCGTCTTGTTGCTAAATCGGATTTTCCCCGTTTGCTGTTTCTCAAAGCAACGGTTGCCCTTGGAGGCCGTATTTTTTGGCTCGCTACGATCTTTGATTTTGAAAACTTTCGGTAATTTGTTAACATTAAAGAAGGGGAAAAAAACAGGACCATTTTGTCTTTGGCTGCTTTAACAGCCGGGTCGGTTTTTAAAGTCTACATGCCGGCGGAGGGTTTGCTCGATGTCTCTTTACATTAAAACCGACGATTACCGCAAACACGGAATAAGCAAATATTCCGATCCGGCCCTTATCAGGGCCGTGGTGCAAAAGGAGCTCAATATAGAGAGGGTCTTTGTCTCCTTCGTTAACAAGTTCGAGTATATCAGGGTGGACTTTCTGCGTCCCAGGCCGCACCGGCGCCAAAACAGGCGGCCGGGCCGTCAGGCTTCATCCGGGTAAAAAAGGGGCGCCCTTGCGGCGCCCCTTTTTCATGGGTAGCGACTTTAGATTCAAGCGAAAAACACAAATGCGCCGATCAAGGCATTTTCTTCATCGCATAGTTTCGAGGGATATCGAAAAGTGATCGTGGAAGGGATCTTTGGTCGATTTTGGTCAAAGTGGACCTGACCGTGCCGCCCATTACGTGGTTAACCGAGAGTACCGGAAAGCCGTCAAGCTTTCTAACAAGGTCCGCGATATCAATCTGCCGGAACAGAGGGTTGTATTGTGCGAGAACTCCCGCCTCAACGCCCAGGGACTTCAGCTCCCTGTAGCCCTTTACCTCCTTTGAAACCCAGTATTCTCCGTTGACTATCGCAACGTGGACAAAATACTCGCGGCATCTGTAGCCCGCGATTGTCCTGTATTTGTTTGTGGAAACGATCTGGCTTCCAAGCATCGCTCCCATCAGTTGGGACATCTTCGCCTGGTCTTTGCCCGATAAGCCGGGTATGCCCCCAATCCTGCTGAGATCGATTGGCGTGCAGGTCCTGGTCCTGGTATCCAGGGAGTAGACTTTCCTCGTCTTGTAGTAGACTATGATGATTTTGCCCGCGCCAAGGTCCACTCGCGAGGCGTAGGGAGTAAAATAATATTTCTGAATCGAGTTCCCATTGGTTTGCCCGGCAATACCGACCGAGACGCTTCGAGTTTCCCAGTAGAGATCCGCTTTGGCCTGGCCGGTAAAAATTAGCCCTGCCACGGTTAGTATCCACAAATAGAACAGTCTGTTTTTTGTCTTCATGATCTGCCTCCGAGCGCACAGTATCGGCTATACTGCACGCGGAATCAAGGGGGCAGATAAAGGCAACTCGGCGCAGGCCGCCTCCGGTTGTTTTTGAGCGCAAGCGCGCTCTACCAGGCCATTTCCTGCTTCATAACTTCCCGGAAAATAATAAGTTTTTGAATGTCCTGGGTCCCTTCGCCAAGCGAGGATGCCCAGGCGTCCATGGGGTATTTGTGAATGGGGTGTTCGAAAATAACCGATGCGGCCCCGAAAAGATCGCTCGCCCACTGGCCTATGGCCCTTGCCGCTTCAACCGAAAGATACTTGGCAAGGGAGGCGCCCAGCCTAAAATCCATGCCCTGTTCCTTTTCCCAGCATGTTTTCCATAAAAGCATCCGGATGGCTTCGATTTTGCTGTAAAAATCGGCTATCTCAAAGGATTTGGCCTGAAACTCGATGACTCTTTTGCCGAAGGCCTGCCTCTTTTGGGCATGTTCGACCCCGTGTCGAAAAGCTCCTTCGGCTGTTCCCAGGGTGAGGGCCGCGATTGCGATGCGGCTGTTGGTAAAAATTTCAAGCACCTGCTGGAGGCCTCGCCCGCGCTTGCCAATAAGATTGGCATCCGGTACGAATACCTCTTCGAGTTTGATGCGCGTAAGATCGGAGGGGATCCACACTTCCTTGTGGAGCTTCGAGCGGCTGATCCCTTTCGACCCGAGATCGACCAGGAACATGGAAACGCGGCTGCTGCGCCCGGCCTCGGGGTCCGATACCGCCGTCACCAGTGCGAGATCGCTAATGGAGCCGTTTGTAACAAAAGATTTGACCCCATTTAGAATCCAGCCCCCGTCGACTTTTGTCGCGGTTGCTGCAATCGAGGCCACGTCGCTGCCCGCCCCCGGTTCGGTGTTGCCAAGGCAAAGAAGGGTTTCTCCCCGGGCGGCCGCAGCAAGGTAGAGGCTTTTCTGGGCATCGTTTCCAAACAGAATGATTGCCTGGGTGCCCAGCGAGACGTGCGCCAGGACGGCTACGCCCACCCCCGGTGAAACTGTCCCGAGATGTTCCATGAAAAGGGCGGCTTTTAGCGGGTTGTGTTCGCGCGGCTTTTCGTTCTGGGATTGGAGTCCCAACCATTGGTTGGCGCCAAGTTCGAGAAAAAATTCGCGCGGGATCTGCTTTTGAGCATACCACCCGCCCAGATTTGGGGTGAGACGATTGGAAACAAACTCCTTGTAGCCCGCGAGTTCTTCAATAAATTCGGCTGGTATTCGGAAATCCATTGAAAACTCCTTCCTAGAGGTTTTCTGGTCGGCCTCGGTCATGTTTTTCGAAAGTTTCCCGGTGGCTGGCTTCATTGCATTTTACAAGGGAAACCGTGAAGGTGGCTTTGGAGCCCTGTCGAAGGAAGGAAAGTGTGCCGCCCATTTCCTTTAGGAGCTTGAATGTCGAGGAGATTCCGGTTCCGCTGATGCTGTCTTCAAAGGGCAGCAGCATAAGTTCAGGGTCGAGCAAACGATTTGCGGCCACAGGGCTGGTCATGTCCACGTAGACGTTGTGTTCGCCGTAATAGGTCCTAAACGTTATCTCCTTTTCCTGATCCATTATTTCCATTGCGTTTCGTATCATGGCTACGAAAACCTGGGTGAGGATTGCCGGGTCCACGTGGGCTGTAGGCAGATCACCTGCGAAATTAAGGTCGAGCCTTATATTTTTCTTTTCCAACTGTGGGCCCAGAAGGGCTATTGAATCGTTTAGAATTACGTTTACATGGCACTCTCGCGGCTTCATATCCACGGGGCGAAGATAATCGCTTAAACGGTTTAGAATCGTTTCCAGCCGCTTTGTCTCTTTTAAAATGATCTCGGCTTCCACCGAGTCGGGATGTTTTTTTTGCAGCCGCCGCGCAAAACCTCCTATGGAAACGAGAGGGTTGCGGATCTCATGGGCAACCTCCGCCGCCGTTGCCCCAAGGGTCTTGAGCTTTTCTCTTTGCACCAGCGCTGCCTGGGCTTCGCGCAGCTCACGGGTGCGCTCCTGGACCATCTCCTCCAGGTGCTCGCGGTGCTCGCGCAGCTCCTTTTCCACCCTCTTTCGCTCCGTTATGTCCCGGATGATTCCTACATGGCCTCCGGTTGAGCCCCCGGGGTCCTCTATCACCGAAAAGGTCCCCTCAACAGGGAATACTTCGCCGCTTTTTTTCCTCAACTCCCATTCGACCCTTACGGGTCCTCGGTCCATTTCGGAGCGCAGTTGCCCAAAATCCTGGAAGCTCTCCTCCGAGGTGTGCAGTATTCTGATCGTCTGGCCGATTATGTCCTCTCTGGTATAGCCGAAAAGATCGAGAAAAGCTCGATTGACGGAAACTATGCAGCGCTCCTCGTCAACCATGAAAATGGCATCGGATATGCTCTCGGCAAGCACCTTGTAGAGTTCCTCGGAGCGTCTGAGGGCTTCTTCCGTGCGCTTTGGCCCTGAGATGTCGACGATGAAACCCTCGACGGCTTCCAGTTCACCCTCTTTGGAGTAAATGCCAAGCCCCTGCTCCAAAACCCATTTGAGGTTCCCCGTACGGGCGAGGATTCTATAGGTCAGCCTGAAGGGCTTTTGGGTGCTGAGCGCCCCATGGATTTGGGCCTCCAGCCGTTTGCGGTCCTCTTCAAGGATGAGCTCGGAGAAATCTTCCCTTGTGCTTAACTCACAGAGGAGCAGTCCGGTCAGGTCCAGGGCTCCAGGACTTATGAAATCGAAGGAATGCTCGGGGGTGGACCTGTAGCGGTAAGCCATCCCCGGAAAGTTTCGAAAAAATGCCGAAGATATCGCTTCCCCCCTCTTTTTCCAATTGCCTGTCTCCTTTTGCCCGCCGTGTCCCTCCAACATGCGCCCGGCTCCTGTCAAGTTGTCTAATAAGTTTTTCGGGCCGATTTTGCAAGCTTGTCCAAAGTCGCTTCCACAATTGCCGGCCTTAAAAATTAATTTTAATTCAAGGCCTGATAATGAGCTACTCATAAATAACGGAAACAATGGGACGGGGGAAGATGTCTCTTTACAAATAGAGGTGTAAAAATTGCGGGAAGGTTTTCGAAGAAATCCTTTTGAAGGAAAAGGAAAAGATTGCCTAGCCTGCACTCCCGCGCCGGCAGCCGAGACTGCCCACCCAGCCTTTGTGCAAATCGGCCTGGAGCCGCCAGGCTTAGCTTTCCACACCGTATCCGATTCTGTTTAAAATTGCTCCCAGCCTTTCTCCTCCTATGTTGTGAGCAAAATAGATGTCCAGGAACTCTCCCACTATCCTTAGGGTTTCACTGCTTGAGTACATACCCTCCATCTCTTTTCCCAGTTGAGGATGCCGGCCAAGTTTTCCCCCCGCTAAAATCCGCCACCCCCTTTGGGCCTCCTCGATCGCGCCCGAAGCACAGGCCTGGATGCACTTTCCGCACTCTACGCACCCGTTCGTATCGATTAGCGCCAAGCCCGAGCCCGGTTCGATAGGAATTGCGCCCTCAACGCATGCCGATACGCACTGGGCGCAGCCTGTGCACTCTTTTTGCCTCACTCTGGGACGCACTGCGCCAATAATGCCTATATCGGCGATCTGTGGACGTGAGCACGCATTCGGGCACTCCGAGAAGCAAACCCGGAATTCGTGATGAATCTTTAGCTCCCCGGCCGTTCGTTGCCTTAAAAAACCTGCCATGTCACGGCTTGTGAGCGCCTTTTCCAAGTCGGCTAAAAGGTCCTGGCTGGAGTTTGCGCGGTTGTTGCACCCGCTTGAACCAAAACAGGACTCGATTTGAAACCCCTTGGATTCAATCGGCTTTCCGGACAAAAACTTTTGCCTGCACTCTGTGACATGCTTTAGCAACACTCTGGGGGCCTTCTGCCTCGCAGCTTCCTTTTCAACCTCCAGCCGTACTCTTCGCCTTACAAAAAAAGGCGCCTTCATAACGGCTTCTTCGGCTTCCCTGGTCCAGATCATTTTATCAACGGCCTTCTTTCAATGCGTTATAAATAATATTTCCTTTTTTGTCTATTTTACCCTTCCCTTGCGTTTTGCACCATTGACTTGGGTCAAGGTCGTGCAAAAAATAGCACTGTCCGCGGGATTTTTCAGGATGCTCTTGGCTCCACGGCTGTTTCCTCTAAATTCCATCCCGGCTCCATGTACTTGGGCTTTCTTTCGTGAAAGAGGAGACGTTCCAATGAAAAAAGCGTTGATAAAACTCGCCACGGCCATTAACCGCGCCGAACCCTCCGCCGCCTTCGCTTTCAAACTCTGGGACGGAGAAGTCATAGGATATGGTTCGGCTCCCAAGGCAACCATGGCCCTGAAGTCACCAAATGTTGCCGATGAGTTGTTTGGCAAAGGCTTTGTGGGCTTTGCCCAAAGCTATGTCTCCGGTGATCTGGAAATCGAGGGCGACTTGCAGGAACTCCTGCGATTGGGCATGCGCGCCGGATTCGATAGTAAAGTCACCCTCGGCGAGAAATTCCGGATGTTGCCCTCCTATCTTAAAACCATGGCCACGCTGAAACGCTCGCCCCAAAACATTGCCCATCACTACGATCTGCCCCCCGAGTTCTATTCTCTTTTTCTCGATGAATCCCTTACCTATTCATGCGCTTATTTTGAAAACGAAAATGATAGCCTTGCCCTGGCGCAGCGGCAAAAACACGATCTGATCGCCCGCAAACTGCTCCTGGGCCCTGAAGACACTCTGGTGGATATCGGGTGCGGATGGGGCGCCATGCTGCTGCGAGCAGCCATGGACTACGGCGCGAGCGGTGTCGGAATTACACTTTCAAAGTCCCAATGCGACTATGTCCTCGGCAAAATTGAAGAACTTGGCCAGGGCAATCGAATCGAGGTAAGACTTCTTGATTACCGGCGCCTTGAGGGAAAGTTCGATAAGTTGGTCTCCATCGGGATGTTCGAGCATGTCGGCAAATGGTTTATTCCTGCATTCATGAACAAGGTCGCAAGGCTTTTAAGGAAAGGAGGCACCGGTTTGCTCCACACGATTGCTAAGGAAGTCGAGTCGCCTACCGATGACTGGACCCTGCGCTATATCTTCCCCGGCGGCTACATTCCAAGCCTTGCCCAGACCCTGCGTGCAATGGGGCGCGCGGGTCTATGCGTGCTCGATGTCGAAGGGCTAAGGCTTCACTACGCAAAGACTCTGGATTGCTGGATAGCTAACTTTGAAAGGAATGTGGAGGGCATCCGGGATATGTTTGGAGAAAGTTTTGTTCGTATGTGGCGCATGTATCTTAACTCCGCGTCGGCGGGATTTAAATTCGCAAACACCAGAGTCTACCAGATATTGTTTTCAAACGGGCTAAACAATGATTTGCCCCTGAGACGCGGCTACATTCCTGTGGGCCAGGACGATCCGAGCTCGCCTTCAATAGGCCGTTATTCTTAAAAGTACCTGGTCTTGATTGGGCAGACCACCGCCTGGAGGCAGTGTTGTTGATTTAGGCTCACGCGAGGGCGCGAAAAAAGAGATGAAAGAAACACAATACGATATGTGTCCGAATCCACCTGAGCGCTCCAGGCCTGAATTAGCCCTCGAAGACCAGTCCGAAATGGCGCT
>JBMFHI010000148.1:0-7107 GCA_049976905.1 Syntrophobacteraceae bacterium
GGTTATCAACGACTCTAGTTTGCCGCTTACCCTTGACGGACACACACACACGGTACTTTTTGCCCCTGCTGAATGCTGCCCCGCACTTCGAGCATTGCCGGGCGGTCAAGCTGTTTGATGTTTTGCAGCCAAGACAAAAAATCTGAATCGCCATAGCTAACCCCTTGATTCGTGGTGTGCATATAGTGTGCACGGATGCAGATTAAACCATCAAAAACCGTCTTAACGTGTAACACCATGATTACCCGAAAACCCTTGTGGAGTCAAGGTTTATATCAAGATAGGAAAAGCTGTCAAAAGGTATTTAAACAGACTTCTAATCCGTAGGTCGAGCGTTCGAATCGCCCCAGGCGTACTAAAAAAATCAAGGACTTAGCGGACATTCCACTAAGTCCTTTTTCTTTTTATGGGTGTTTTGTCCACACCTTCAAGGATGGACGGTGGCCATGTCTTGTGCGCGTGATAGCCCCGGTACTGCCGGTTCGAGCCTATCTGAAGTGACACCGGTATTTCTTAAGGTCCCTTATGTGGGCGCGTCGGTTCTCACCCCTTCTTGCCTTCTGGACCAGTGCAATGTCTTTGGGTAGAAGGAGGTACCGATCTTCGTAAAACCTGTGGGAAGTACCGCTGAGCAAAGCGGCCGCCGCAAAACCTCTTTTTCCGGAGGGCAAATAGTTGAAACCAACGATCTCGGCGGAGGGCAAAATCGCCGATTTTCATCATAATTGCTCTTTCCAAAAGATCTTTGGCAGCGTACATTCTCCTAAAAGACCCTATCGGCCGCCAGACGCCCAAACGTTTGGCTTTCGGACAAGCCTGGGTGGGCCGGTAATTCGAAATTGTCTTAGATTTTAAAGCTTGGCTTCAAGGGGGAGTAAACGGGATCTTTATGAAACTGGGAA
Source organism: Syntrophobacteraceae bacterium (assembly GCA_049976905.1). Taxonomy (GTDB): domain Bacteria; phylum Desulfobacterota; class Syntrophobacteria; order Syntrophobacterales; family Syntrophobacteraceae; genus SbD1. Next base: position 903 of record JBMFHI010000148.1, read on the forward strand.
TAACAGGATTGGGTAGAAGCGGCAAGACAACCGTATTTAACGCATTGACAAAAAGGAGCGGCGAATCGGCCCCGGCCGGAGGCCAGGTTGTACCGGCTCTGGGGGTCGTTCCCGTGCCCGACCCAAGGGTCGACTGGCTAAGCGACCTCTATCACCCCAAAAAAACCACCCACGCTCAGATTACCTACATGGACCTCCAGTCCGTTCCGGGAATGACCGACAACAAGCAGGAATATATGGCGCTTCTGCTCACCCATATGAGGCCCATGGACGCTCTTATCATGGTCGTTCGCAACTTCGCCGATTCCGCGCTGGGCTCTCCCGATCCGGCCCGCGATCTGCGGGAACTCGAAGATGAATTTCTCATCGCCGATATGGCCTCCATTGAAAAACGGCTCGAAAAACTCGAAGCCGAGCTAAAACGCGGGAAAAAACCCTCCGGCGCGGAAAAGGAACTCCTTGAAAAGTGCGCGGAAACCCTCAATGGCGAGCAGCCCCTCCGAACGATACCCGAGATTTGCGATAAGCCCGAACTACGCGGTTATACCTTTCTTTCCGCAAAGCCGCTGCTGGTGATCGTAAACAATTCCGATGACGACGACGCGATGCCCGCCTTGCCGCTAAGGTCGGCTGAGGCCGTGGTGGTGCGCGGAAAGCTCGAAATGGAACTGGCCCAGCTCTCAGAGGAGGAGGCCCAAAGCTTCATGAGCGATTTCGGCATTACGGAATCGGCCCTGGACAGGGTTATAAAGAGTTCTTTTTCCCTCCTGGACCTTATCTCTTTTTTGACCGTGGGCGAAGACGAGGTAAGGGCATGGAACATCCCACGGGACATGCGCGCCGTCGATGCGGCCGGGGTCATTCACTCCGATATCCAAAGGGGCTTTATACGCGCGGAGGTCGTAGCCTATGAGGACCTAAAAAAAACGGGCGATTACGCTGCCGCGCGAAAGCTTGGCCTGGTGCGGCTGGAAGGCAAAACCTACCCCGTAAAGGATGGAGACATAATGCATTTCCGCTTTAATGTCTGAAAGGCAAACCCCACGCAAAACCGGAAAGCTCCGTGGCCTTGTCGTAGCTCTGCCCTTCTCTTTTAAGCGATAAGGTCCACAAAAGCTCCCGCTCATCCAAACCACTTTCATTGAAATTTTTCGAATTTTCAGATACTTTTTAGATTGTGAAATCTACAATGTTTTTGTACAAGTCTATCTAATGGGGTCGTAAGGCCTTGAATATGGATCGCTCTCTTTTATGTGTTGAGGGATGGACGAGGACTCTAACAGAGAAAGGAAGTCGGGATCAGAAAGAGGTAGTCGATAAGGGGAGTTGGAAAGATTTGTATCATGAGTTCGGGGGGAGATACATTTCTTCACTGAGGATGTTTCGGAATTCGCTATCGTAAGGCGGCTCCAGTTTCCGGGGCCTGAGGCTTGCGCTCAAATGCTGCCGAGCCGCAAATTCTTTCTGCTATATGCTATCCGAAGGTGAGGACATGATGCGATCTAAAAATGTTACGGGTGAAGGGGTAAAGCGCTGTGTTGTGGGTGTTTTGGCAAAAGTGCTCTTTTTTAGCCTTGCGCTTTCCTGGCAGGGCTGCGCCCTTGCAGGGGAGACGGTTGCCGAGCAACTCCTCGATATTATGAAGGCAAGGCATGAAATTACTCAAAAGCAGTACCGCAATCTCAAAAAACAGGCCGAACAGGAAAAGGCGGCCATGAAAGCGGCCATCACCCGCCAGGTCGAAAAACAGCTGCAAGCTCGAAAGGCGGTTGCCGCCGGGCCGGAAAAAGAACTTACGCAAAAGCAAAAGACCGCTATAGCCGAACAGGTTAAAAAGCAGACCGAAGCAGACAAGAAAGCACAGGCCGCCGCTGTCGCGGCCCAGGTCCAGGCCGCTCAGGCTCAAATCGAGAAGGAGAAAAACCCTCACGGTTTCCACACGGTCTGGGAAAACGGTATCGTCACCCAAAGCGACGACGGCTTGTTTAAGTTGCACGTGGGAGGATACGGCGAAACAGATTTTGGCTCTATGACCTCCGGAGCAAACCTTAAGGCCATGGGGAAAAGCTTGCTTGCCAGCTCGATAGGCCACGGGGCGGAAATAAGAAGACTCAGGCCGACAGTGACTGGAACCCTCTACGGCGATATCGACTTTGAGTCTCAAATGGATTTCGGCGACGGCAACACAAGGGTCACCAATCTTTGGGTGAGGCTAAATGACATTCCTCACTTCGGGCATATAGTCATCGGCCATCAGAAGGAAAATTTCTCCCTTGAAGAGCTAACCTCCGATGAATGGACCACCTTCATGGAGCGCGCGCTTCCCAATACCTTTGCTGTGGGCAATGCAAACAAGGATTACAACACCGGCATCAAGGCATACCATCAGGAATTGGACAACCGCCTGACGTGGGCACTGGGAGCTTTCATAAACCAGAGCAATATTTCGGGCTCATTCTTCGGCAATTATGAAAACACCGACCTGGTGGCCCGGGTAACCGGACTCCCATGGTATGAGAATAACGGTGAAGATCTGCTCCACATTGGCTTGGGCTATTCTTACAAAGCTCGCAAAACGGACCATCCCACACTTGAGTTTCAGACCACCCCCGAATTCCATCTCACTAATTTGAATACGATCGACACGGGCCTGATACCGGCTACAAGCGCGAACACTTTAAATCCGGAACTTGGGCTGGGAGTCGGCCCCTTTTCGCTTCACGCCGAGTATTTCAATTCCATGGTCAGCTCCAATACGGCCCTTGGCTTCAACACGGTTTCCAACCTCGCCGGAACCAAAATTCACGATCCCGATTTTAGCGGCTACTATGCCGAGGCCGCCTATTTTCTAACCGGCGAACACAGGCCTTACGACATAAAGGAGGGAATTTTTACAAGAACGGTTCCCCTAAACAACTTCAGCGCGAAAACCGGTGCCCCTGGCGCCTGGGAGCTCACCGCCCGCGTCTCCAACGCAAACCTGACCAGCGGAGGAATAACCGGTGGAGACGAAACCGATTTTACCGCCGGCGTAAACTGGTATTGGAACCCCAATGTAAAGCTTACCTTCAACTATGTTTTTGCCCACATCTACGACAGAACCTATGTCGTGGGCATCGGAAGCGGTGCAACGCTCAAAAATTTAAACAACGCCGATGCCAATATTTTGGCCATGCGGATGCTCTTTGACTTCTGATCTGAAACCGGCATGAAAATGTCAAGGTTTTTTAACGACCGCACCCGGACGGACTATATCCGTCCGGGTTTTTTATAACGGCGGTAAGGCCAAAGCGCTACAACAGGATGAGTTCGTTTTTGGGCCTTGATCGGCTTCTGCTTTCAAAAGGAAGAGTTTAGCCGATCTTAGCGCCTATCTTGGCAGCAAGCACGCGGGCTTACCGAAAACTCACGTTACGCCCGTATGTCGGGTAGGTAGCTATACTATTCTATTTTGCGAAGGGTAATTGGAACCCTCCACCAGGAACGCCAGTTGTTTTACGATGTCTTTCACCTGAGCGGCCCGGGAGTTCATCTCTTTAGATGCCGAGGCTGATTGTTCCGCACCGGCGGCATTCTGCTGGACGACCTTGTCCATTTCGCTCACCGCTGTATTGATATGTTCAATCCCATGGGCCTGCTCAAGGGATGCCGCCGAGATTTCGCCTAGCAGTGCGCCGGTTTTTTCCACCTTCTGGGTAACCTCGCGAAATTTCTTTTCGGTTTTTTGCGCCAGTCTCGATCCCCTGTTAATTTTTTCGATAACGCCTCCGATAAGGCTGGTGGTACTTTTCGCCGCTTCAGCGGCGCTCATCGCAAGGTTTCCCACCCCATCGGCAACAACGCTAAACCCCGCGCCCCCCGCTTCCACGGCGGCATTCAATGCCAGCAAATTGGTCTGAAATGCTATTGCGTCAATGGTCTTGATGATCTGCAAGGTCTGTTCGCTTGCCTTAGCTATCTCTTCTATCGATGTAGTAAGTTCCTCCATCGACTGAGCCGACTGGGCAACCGCCTCTTTGGTCTTTATCATCAACTGATCGGCCTCACCGGCATTACCGGCGTTCTGTTTGATCATGGTAGACACCTCCTCCAGGGATGAGGATGTCTCTTCGATGGCCGCGGCCTGTTCGGATGCCCCCTGCGCCAACCGACTACTTGCGGAGGCCAATTCAGAGGCTACAGAATATACGCTGTCGGAAGCCTTTGAGAGCTCTTTTGTAAGGTCTGCCACCGGCCTCGAAATACCGCGTCCGATAGCGATGGATAACACGGTTGTGCCAGCGGCCAGGGTCAAAAAGAGGACGAGAACCCCTTCGATATTGCCGGCGGCGTTGGATTTAAGATGGCCGATTTGCTCATCCACGATTCCCAGTTCCGTTTTTTTCAGCTCATACACGTCTTGAACCTGTTGCGTGGCGCTGCGGAAAAACATTTCGGCGTCCACACCGTAGTAGCCTGTCGCCGCTTTTTTCAAGACAATCCCCACAGCGTTGGAAACATCCACCCAGGCGCGCTCTTTAGGCAAGGACTCAATTGTTTTCAACATGTCTTTATCAACACACTCAGGGCGGGGGATTGGATGCCCGAGTACACGAGAGTATAGAGAGTCATTAATGTTTTCAGTTCAGCACTGGAGACGGGACGATCGGCGCCAAGCACACCTCTTAGCATAGCCCTCAGTTTATCGGCATTTTCGCCAACACTTTCAAAAATCGCTACGTTCATCAATTTTTTACCTATTCCCCCGGTGGTGTCAACGTCTAAGCCGGCTTTTTCAGCGGCCATCACGGCAGAGATGATGCCGGAGTAGCCTCTTAGACTTTGCGCCAGTGAAACCTTACGGTCCACATCGGCACGCAGCCGGCTGAGGCCGAACAATGCCCGGCGCGCCGCATCGCGAGACTTGGCCGAAATTTTCGCAAGAGCCAGCCTTTTTAAGAAGGCCGCCTGAAAAGAGTCGGTTATATTTCTCTTTGTCACCACTTGCGCCCTATCTACAATGATCTTTAGGAACAGGCTGGAGTATTCGCTTTCCGACTGGAGAGCCGAAACCAGGTGTGAAGCCGAGTTTATGAGCCCTACATTTGATGCGATATTATCGGTTTGTTTCATGATCCTCCAGTCTTTGAAAACCATGAAGCAGGTGAAGGTGATAAAGACGGCGATGGGAATGCAGGTCAGTGCGATGATTTTCCGATTGATGCTGAACCTCATAGAGCTGATCCTTCCTGAAAGTTATGCTGTGTTTTTTCCCGTCTGAAATTTTCCAAGCACTTTTGCTCTCCGGCAAAATGGCTCCCAATAGTTGCCCGCATAATCGGGCCAGACTACAGGAACACCTTCGAAATTTTATTGCGAGGCTGTTACAGTCTTGTGAATATTGAACCTTTAGATATATTGCGGTGAGAGAGGGTTTGACGAATAAACCAGGGATTATCCTTTCGCCTTGGAATGCGCGGCAGTTCCACCCCGCTCCGATGTCGGCTCCGTCTTTACTTCCAGGGGGTGCAAGCCCGATCACCGGAAAATTGTGGGTTTTCGGCAAGCCGGCATGAAGGAGCGCCAGACCGTGTCTCGCAGCGTCCCGTTTTGCCCCACCCCGTTCCATGCCTCTCAAAGCTTTACTGAGAGCTTGCGGGAGCTATTCGATGGGATTTTTGGCGATGACGGCACGGATGCGGAGCACATCTTCTCGCGCCCCACAAACTATCGGGAATACGCTCCCCTTTCCAGCGGGTATTACCCCATTGCTCAATCGAAAAAACAATTTTATACATCCCACCTGGGTCTTGCCCTGGCAGGACTGTGTCCGAGTAAGCTCTGCTCGTTGCCGGCGAAGGCCGGGAATACGTTTCCAGTTAGTTCCGGCGGGAAGGATCATGGGGGCCTTTAAGCGCGCCATTCATCGGCGCGGACAATGTCTTATGGCGCCCTGGCTTCAAGTCAAAGGATCGTGAACGACACTGGACTTGCCTGAAAAAGAAGTGATCGGACTCTACGCAGGCCGCCGCCGGAGGCGGGTGTTTAGCCGGCATTGCACGGCTTTCCAGCCCGTTTACACGTGCTGGGTTCATGGCTGATTTCCTACCTGTTGTTCTTAAAAAACCGGAATCGATTAGTCGGCCGGTTCTGCTTGTTCCGGCATTGGCGCTACAATTATTGGCGAAAATACGTGCCCCTGAAGTTACACACCCAACTTCGCTCA
>JBMFHI010000149.1:0-7001 GCA_049976905.1 Syntrophobacteraceae bacterium
CTTTGGCACATCCCCGCCTCTCCAACCATAGCCGCCACCGGAGGTGCACAAAAACTCGTAGAAGGCCTGAACGCCTCGCAGATGCTTAAAGGAAGCCGACGTTAAATCCCCGTCCCTCAGAGAGAATTGTCCCTCGGAGCCATCATCGTCAAAAACGGAAACCACGCCCGTAGCCTTTCTCAAGGCCAGAGCGGTGCTCAACTCGAGAGGACTTCTTTTCCTTAAGTCGTCGTCTTCGCCGAAATGGCTCCGGTTCTGCTGCCAGTGGACGATTTCGGAAAGCCATTGCGAAAAGGACTCCTTGCTGCATTCGGGATCGAAGCGATCGATTGTCAGAGAGGGCCACAGACTGAGCCTGTCAAGAGCTTCCTTCTCGCTCGCAAACCAGCAGGGAACAAGCCAGGTATAGGGATGACATCGCCAAGCCAGAGCCAAACTCTTGGACGCATCCACCGGAGCTCCGGCTATAATGACGTCAACTTCCGATGGATTGATCTGGATTTTTACGGCGTCTCGTCCATGAATAAAGACAATATCGCCACTTAGGCCAGATAGCTGATCCAGCAGCTTTTCACACGCGCTTGGCTCTGCCAATAGCAGCACTTTCATCTTTGAGCAGCCTGAATCCGGAGACCTTTTTCAAGGCTCCATTTGATAGATGAGAGATTATCAACCGACCCTGTAAAATATTTCCGGGCAGCCAGGGCGAAACGGTCATCAACCATTTCGCCGACATTGACATTTTTGTGCATAAGATTATCGCGCCGCATCTCGCGGGCAATTTCATTTAGCTCCCCCGCAACCGGAACGTAGAGATCAAAGCGAAACCGGCCTGGGGGATGGGAAAAGCTGTAGTGAATAATTCGGGGCACCATCCCCCAATAGGTCGAAAGGATCCCCACGGCCTTCTGGAGGTGCGTCGAGGCCCATAGGCCCGAGGCCGCAGCCATGCCGACCAGGACCTGGACCCATTGAGGATGCGATCGTATAAGTTCGGTTCGCACAATAAGAACGTTGCAAATAAATTTAGGCCAGATCGACTCGGCATCGAGAAACCGACTGCCGATACGGCTCACAATAGCTTCGCTGCCGAAGGGCTCGCCTACAAAATAGCCGTCGATTTGCGAGGAAGCCAGGGCGGCGGGCATGTCCGGCGGCGGCACTTCGACGATCTTGACACGGGAGGCATCCAGATCATTTTGACGCAGATATCGGCGCAGAGCCAGGTATTGGCCTGAATACCTGATAGGCACGGCGATCGTTTTCCCCTCCAGATCCAGGGGGGATTCGATTGTAAGACCGGTTCTCATAACCAGGGTGCTCTCGTTGCGGTTGCCAATGTAGACGATCTTTAGCGGCACACCCTGCTCGAAAAGCCTGATTGCAAGGGGAGCTATAATGAAGGCCGCCTGGATCGCCCCGGAGTGAAATGCCTCGGCCATATCCGAAAAGGAACTGAATTTTACCGCCTCGAAATGAAGGTTGTCGTTTTTGGTCTCATAGTCGATCACCGGGGCCGCAAGGTTTGTAACCACGGGCATATAGCCCATGCGAACTATATTGCGGGCGCGTCCCTCCCAATCAAGATAGAGATGCAACAAGCTGATAAAAACCAGCCAGCAGCCGGCTGTCAGGCAGATACGAACCCCGCTCGATGTTGGGATTGAAAACCTGCTCATAGCGCCACATGGACTCCCAGATGGTGGTAGATGTCGTTTCGCATCTGGTTTAACACCGGGCTTGACAGCCGCCTGGGATGAGGCACAGCAACAGGACGGCTGGAGTGAAGCCGGCCTGGAGGCCCGTTCATAATGACCACCCGATCACTTAACTGGAGCGCCTCATCTATATCATGGGTCACGAAAAGAATAGTGGTTTTATCGAGCATTCTATGCAGATAAAGAATTTCTTCCCTCATCTGCAACCGAGTAAGATAATCAAGGCCGGAGAAAGGTTCATCCACCAGAAGCACGTCGGGTTTGGCGGCCAGAGCGCGCGCCAGTTCGGCTCTTTGCCTCATGCCTCCCGAAAGCATGTGGGGGTAATACTCCTCATAGGCTTCAAGAGATACCAACTCAAGGTACTGCCTGGCCTCCTGGCGCCGCTCCGATTCATTTTTGAGGCCGTTAAGCGCAAGAGAGACGTTTTTTAAGATAGTATGCCAGGGGAAAAGGGCTCCTTCCTGGAATACAAACATGTGATCGGCGCGCGGTCCCTGGACTTGATGCTCATCTATCCAGACCGATCCGCGGGTGGGTTTGACAAATCCGGCCACAATCTTTAACAATGATGATTTACCACAACCGGAGTGGCCAAGGATAGAGACAAATTCACCGGTTTCGATAGCCAGGTCAATATCTTCCAGCACCAGAGCGCAATTGCCGTTTGCGCTGCCGTTTTCCCCATTACGCAAAGGCTTTGGGCCCCGGGGATCCTTGGGGTATTCGAGCGAGACGCGGTCAAAGAGGATCTTATTTTTGCTCACTTTTCCACCTCAGAGATTCCATCGCCCCAAGTTGCAGCATAACTCGATCCAGGACAAGACCTATCAGCCCGATGACCACCATGGCCGCGGCTACCCGGTCAAGGCGCAGAGCGTCGCGGCCGTCTACAATAAGAAAGCCAAGGCCGCTTTTCATCCCAATCATCTCCGCGGCCACCACCACGACCCAGGCTACCCCCATGGTCATCCGCAGTGCCAACATGATGTTTGGAAGGATTGCCGGCAAAATCACATTTTTAAAAGACCCCCAGCGCGACAACTGCAGATTCGCGCCCACCTGGAAATAGATCGGATTGATGTTTGCGCTCGCATCTATGGCGGCGATAAGAAGCGGGAAGAAACTGGCGAGGAAAATAATAAAAATTGCCGGCAGGTCTCCTATACCAAACCAGAGTATTGCGAAGGGAGCCCAGGCGAGCGGGGATATCGGTCTTAAAAATTGGATAACGGGATTAAAAATTCGGTAAAGGGTGCGGTAGCAACCAAGCACAATCCCAAGGGGCACAGCCGTAACGATTGCCAGATAGAAGCCGACAGTGACCCGAAAAAGGCTTGCGACGCAATGTTTCAAAAGGCTTCCGTCGATTATTAACCCGCCAAGCGCACGGACGACCTGTGCGATACTCGGGAATAGCTCAACGTTGCATGTTGAAGCAGTCATCACAATTCCACAATCATGCGAAGTCCCAGAAATCTAATGCAATGAGATCTTTACAGGACCAGCCGGTTTGCCAAAAGAAACAATAAGGCGAAAAACGACCAGCGCCCCAAAACCCCATTCCCCAAATTAGTTTGCCTCTTCAGTTTCAAAGAGTTTACAGTCAAACTACATCAATTTTCAAGCAATTTGTATACCTACCGCCAAACTTACCAAGGGGCGTCAATACCTCGCAAAAGTCCGGCGGCCACTATTTGCGAGGGGGCTATATTCGTGAACAGAAGTACAAAAAGGTAATACACTCCGTCAAAAGGATCGCACTCCTAGGAAATGGTTTTCACTATAGTTGCTATTTCAACCAGTTAAGACAGCTGTCAAATCCCTTTGGAACCAAGGGCCCAAACCGGCTCAATTGCGTTTTTGAAAGCATTTGCTCCTTTTGCACAGAGGTGGACCCGATTCCAGAAATGTAGAAAACTCTATCTTTTTGCCAGGCGACAGAAGCCGGATCGTTTCCTATAAATCGGTTGACAACCGTTAAAACCTTAGCCTAACATGCGGGAGCGCCCCTTGGGTTAAAAGCTGTCTTTATCAGATGATATCTGCAGTATAATTGAGCAGTTGGCAAGGCTTTAGGCACAAAAACGAGGTTACGTAATGAAGATTTCCTACAAGGGCAGTTTGCAGCGTTCCATGATTATTTATTTCCTGATGATCAGCTTTGCCTCTCTCATGATTGCCTCCGAATTCATCTACGACACCCACAGCAAGGTGCTTTACACAGAACTGGTCCGAAATTTTGACAGGCTGCAATCGGGAGCACTCCAGCCCGCCCAGGCCTTCCGGCCGATCAAGATCTTAAGAGACAAAGCCATCCTCATGGTGTTTCTATTGCTTATCGTAGTTTTGATCCTTCTTACCATGTTCATTAAGAACATAACCGAACCCCTTCAGCATATGATAGAGACTTCAAAGTTGGTTTCCGCCGGCGATCTTAGCCAGACGGTCACTATTCGCGCAGACAATGAATTGGCGGAATTGGGCAATACCGTCAACGATCTGACGAGCAACCTTCAGGAAATGATTTTGCTCTCCAGCGGTATCAGTACGACCGTTACTAGATTCGCGGATGCATTTTCCGAGGTTTTGAACGCAGAAAAGATCGAGCCGGAAAGACTCGAAAGTCTCCGTCAGAAGGTAAATCTTCTAAGCTCCGAGGCCAGATTCATAAACGAGATCGTTCGAAACTGCAAATTCTACGGAATCGGGAGGTAGAGGCGTGGTTCCTTTCTGGCTCGCTTTGCCAGTCGGTATTTTGATCGCAACTCTGGTAACAATCGTGGGCTTCGGCGGTGGTATCCTCTGGGTCCCGTTTCTGCTGATTGCGCTAAACATCCCCCCCGCCTCCGCCCTTATGACTTCCCTTCTTATTCAGGTCGCGGGTACGGCTTCGGGAAGCATCGCTTTTATTCGCAATAAAAAGGTGGATATCAGGCTTGCCTTTCTTCTTCTCGCAATGGGTTTGCCCTCTCTCATACTTGGCTCCTATATCGGCTGTCATCTTACGCTCTCGCATATAGGGCTTTTCATAGGCCTCATATCTCTTACCACAGCGCTATTGTTTGTTTCCTCCAATCACAAGTATGGCGAGGAAGGAGATGAGCGGGTAAATCTTCGGGCCGCCTTCAAGCATTCCTGGATTGCCTGCGTCACAGCAATAATGTGCGGGATGCTCACCATAAATATCGGCGAGTGGCTGGTGCCCATAATGCAAAAGAAGATGCGCCTGAAGATGAGCAATTCGATAGCCACATGCGTCATGGTTACCTGCGGCATGTCAATACTGGCGGCGGCTTCGCATTTTGTAATGAAAACCAGGCCCAACCTCACTGCAGCGGCCTGGGGCGTACCGGGCGTGCTTATCGGAGGCCAGATCGGTCCACGGTTGCTTAACAAAATCGATGACAGACAGCTAAAAGAGGTCTTTATCTTCCTGCTTACTCTAATAGGGATTCATCTGGTTTACAGATCTATTCTTTAATCGGCAAATTCAGGGCCGGAGGGTCTACCCCAATGGCGCTTACTTAAGGTCTGCTTATCTCAGATGAAACGATGGCAGCTCTTAGAACCGCCCGGATCAAAGAGCGCCAGGGAAACCCAGCCCCATTGATACTCCATGGAATAGACGTTAACCTTGCCCGCCCATCTGCCCGAAGGGATTTCCACGCAGCTGTGCAATAGCTGCCCGTCACTCCTGGAGATCATCACGCAAATACGTCTGGGTTCCACAAAGTTAAAGCCGCAACCAAGCATTTTTACGGTGGCCTCTTTGACGGACCACAAAAAAGAGGCTGCATGGGCAGAGCCGGCCTTGAGCAGCGCTGAGCTCGCCTGCCACTCACACGCGTTAAAAATCTTTGCAAAAGGGTAACCGACGTTGAAATCGGCGCAAAGAGCTGCATCGATGCCGATGCGGGGACACAGGAGACTTAACGCCGTCCACAGGGTGTCTTCCTGCCAGCTAAAGGAAACCGCGGCCGGTTGCCCGTAACCCGTGGTTAGCTCAGGTCTTCCAAGTCCGTCGGTGCGAAGGATGTTTTGAGCCGGTGGACAGACTCTAATTCCCGCCAGAGCCAGTACAGAGTCCACCGACCTTAGTTTGCACTCGGCGCGAACCGCGCGATTGCGCGGCTCCCTGCATACAACATGGTCCAAAAAGACCTTTCCTTGCGGCAGATTCAATTCGGCGCAGTGCATGGACAGGCTCACCCGGCAAACCAGGCCATTCTCAGTCCCTTCAACACCATTATAACCTTTCGGTTCCGGTCTAAGGCCTGCGCATCCCAGACAATTCCGGCTTCATCCTGCTCACGCATGCGCGCTTCCAGGACAATCTCCTCCCCATCCGCGCACGTGCGCTCAAAACTCATGTATTCAAACCCCAGCGGTATCATAGACCTCTTTTCGTTCTCATCGCGCATGCCGATATAAAAGCACACCGTTTGCAAGAGGGCTTCCAACAGGTAGGGCGAGTACTGGTAGGCAGCCGGATTAGGATGCGTAAAATCGGTGCTTACCCTGTAGAGGGTTCGCCCCTTGATCGTTCCCGGCCCCGCACCGTCCAGACTATCCATGACCCGATACCTGCCCTGCAGATCGGTTCTGTCCTCGTACCAGCGCAGCGCCTCCTGATGGTCCATCGACCGGCTGTCCAATTCTTCCTGGTGGATCGAAATCCAGTCCATCACGGGTTTAATACCGGGTAAAGCTCCCATCCGCACTATCGCCTGGCTGTCGATACCCGACCAATCCGCTTTGGCGCCAAAGGCCGAATTCGTCCCTGATGAGAGGGAAACATCGCATTCGACCAGGCCGCATTCCCTCGACCGGGTCTTGCCCTGCAACTGGATGCGGCGGTCCTTTCCCTGCGGGCAGTCGATCGCGTTACTAAAGCGCGCATCCCTTACGCCGACGATCTTTAGACCCGGATGAAGAATTCGTGCGGTTTCCATAAACATCTCTACTGCCATTATCGCCGAAACGAGCGGGTTTTTCAGGAATTTAAGCGGATACGCGTCTCATTCATGACTATCTAGGACACCGCGACAAATCCGGCAAGGTTTGAACGGCTTTGGCGATAGGGAAAAAGAAATAAACCCCTTTCAAACGGGTTGACATGTTTCGTTGAAGGTGCAACTATTGCACTAATGGCGGTTTTTTAATGGGGTCGTATGCCAGTATTACAACGCTTCGGACCTGTTAGCATACGCATGTATGCCGACGATCACCGTCCACCGCACTTCCACATCGTCGCGCCGGATTTTCAGGTTTTGGTGCGGA
>JBMFHI010000150.1:0-6870 GCA_049976905.1 Syntrophobacteraceae bacterium
GTGCGGGGAACACGCCGGGCCCTGCCCCCGGCCAGGGCGGCGTCCACTAGGGCTTGATATGCAAATACGTCTTCAAGATGCGGGCGATTTTGTACTTTTTCGGTGAGAGCTGTAGGTGTGGCGGACCGGAATCATAGACGCCAGGATACGGAATAATCTCCAATTTCGGCCCACATGATCTGGAACTGGGCGAAGGCATCGACCCAGATTATACGTTTCTCGACCCACATTATGCGGTAACCCCAACGTTCGAACGACCAGCCGCAAATTGGAGAACAACCGCGAGGTGGTCAAAAACCCTCCAGAGTACCCCCTATGCAGGTATTTAGCCGAAAGACTGTCCGTAAGGGGATCGATCAGCGAACGGTTCGGCCCAGGCGGCGCATATCACTCAAATATTGCGATAGCCGTCTCAATAGGATAGTATGATAATTCTTTCAATAAAGACCCCTTTATCGTACAACTCAACCATGATAATCACAATCGGCTACGCCCGCTGTTCGACCGACAAACAGGATCTTTCCTCCCAGAAGGCGGCGTTGGAAAGGCTCGGCGTTCCCCCGGAACGTATCTATACCGATCATAGCCTGACCGGGACCAACCGCGCACGGCCCAGCGATACGCTCGTCGTGCCGAAACTGGATCGGTTGGCTCGCTCCGTTCCGGACGTACGCACCATCGCAAATGCTCTGGTCTCGCGTGGCGTCAAACTGGCTCTGGGGGCAAGCGTCTACGATCCAGCCGATCCCAGCACGGCAGTTGCCCGCGCCAAAGGAAAGTTGCGCGGCCAAAAGCCCTAAATCTGTTAGCACGTTCGTGCTCAATGCCCCGCCAAGCTGTCACCTACGCCTCGAACGGCTGTTCATGGAACCGTCAGCCTTCTCATTTCAGATACACCTTGCCTGCGCGGGGGTGGTGTTTCCAGATTTGGAATACTCCAACCAGTCTGTAGTATATATACTACAGACTGGTTGGATATGGTTTGGCCGATTTTAGCCTCAATTCTGCTTTTGAAGCCGTTGTGCGGGTGCCAATCTCCCTTGAAATATGCCGTTCTACGAAGTATATATACTTCGTAGAACGTTATAGTCCCAAAACTTTGAATGGACGGGGGAGGGCAGCTATGAACAAGACCAGGATTGCAATAGCAAAACCGGATATTGTGAAGTGCTTCGAGACCCAGCCGACCCATTTGTTCAAGCGGTCTGGAATCGAAGCCATCTTGCGTGCAAACAGGGCCTCATGGAGGTTGGCTCAAGCCACAACCGTCAACCGGTTCTTGAATTTTCTGGAGGAGAAAACCAAACTCAAGGCCGTGAAGATAAGTTTCCCGTCACGAACGGAAACGAGATACCTGTGGGGTGAAAAAACATCGGTTTACCAGCTGGCGCTTTCCCTGCAAGAGGGCTCGTACCTAACTCATTACACGGCGATGTATCTGCATGGACTGACGGAGCAGATCCCGAAAACAATCTACGTGAACTTTGAACAGCAAGCCAAGGACCGTCCGAAAAGCAAGCTGGAACAGAAAAGCATTGACTGGGCGTTTAAACAAAAGCCAAGAACAACGAACAGAATAGCCTCTTATGAAGATCAACGGATATGTGTTCTGAACGGCATGCACACGGGGCGCCTCGGCGTGGTTGAAACCGAAGATGATTTCGGTGAAAAGATTTGGACCACGAATATTGAAAGAACCCTTATCGACATTGCGGTGCGGCCGTTTTACGCGGGGGGCGTCTTTGAGGTGCTCAAAGCCTACCGGGCGGCGGCGGGCAAGGTCTCGGTGAACAGGATCGTGGCCATGTTGAAAAAACTTGATTATGTCTATCCGTATCACCAGGCCATAGGTTTTTATCTTGAGCGTTCGGGGGCTTATAAGGAAACCTCGATCAGGTTGCTTGAGAAGCTGGGCGCGAAATACGATTTCTACCTGACTTACCAAATGAAAGATATGGATTATGCGCAAAAATGGCGGCTATTTTTCCCAAAGGATTTTTAAGGGGTGGAGCTTCGCAACGACATACTCGAAATAGAAGTCGAAGTCCTTGAGCAGAACGTTGGCCTTGATGGTGTCGCGAACGGAGGAGAAATCGGACCGGTGAAACTCCCGAGTGTCGGCAATCTTCTGGATGAGAGAGAGGGGAACCTTTTTCGCCTCAAAGATATTTCTGAGCAGGGCAAGGTTTTCCTGGGTGGCGAGATCAATCTTCCAATGTTCGAAAACGGTGTAGATGTCGAAAAAATCCCTGGCGCGGGCCGATTGGCCGACACAGGAAACGAGGGCAGCGTAGTCCGGCATTTGCTGACAAATGGCCCTGATTTTTTCACAAACCATCATCGCCGGCGTGTAGACGTAGATGGTATAGCCCTCCTCCAAATCGACTTCTTGCTTGGGCGCGCAAAACTCGAATTTGCTGATGTCGATCAGGAATTTCTTTTCATGGCTTTTCCCTAGGCTGATGGAGGCTATTCTTAAAGAGCGCTCATCGTTGCGCAGCTCGTTGTATTTGCCGGTCTCGATGACTTTAAACTCAACGCGATAGCCTCCCCAAAAATCGCACAGGTCGGACGACAAGGGCTTCTTGGGCCGCACCATGAATTTGATGTCGAAAGCCGTATAGCCCTCGGCTCGGAAGGTATCGATCAGGGCTTTGCGAACTTTTGCCTCTATCTGGCCGAGTTCCTCCTCGTTGAATTGACCTTCCATGGAAAAATCCACGTCCATGGAAGATCGGTAAGCAACCGCATAGATGGAATCGAGAAGATTTCCACCTTTAAGGACAAGGATGTCCATCAAATCGTCGTCGGAGAACATGGCGATGATGGCAAGGCGCTTGAGACGTGCAAGCAATTCAAGGTCCACGAAGGAACAATCCTTTCAGGCCACGGCGATTTTAAGAAGCGAGAAATCTTTGGGACGGGTAGGGGTAATATCAAAAATATGCAAAAGCCGCCAAGGATTTCTCCCTGGGCTATTCCACCAGGCACTAACCAGACCTGCGGATCGGTGTCGATCAGGACGCAAGAGCCGTCTTCGGTCTTCTCGGCGGCCAACGGCCTGGTGGACACCCAGGTTGCTTTCATGCTTTCATGCTTTCATGCTTTCGTTCTTTCGTGCTTTTGAGCTTTTGGTGGCATTGCTTGGGCATGTTCATTTCCGTTTGGCCTGCCCGCTCACGATGTGAGGCCTGTTACTCATTCGCATATTGGGGTTCTAAGCCGGAACCCCAGAAAGAATTCCTCGGGAGACGCACGTGTCCTGTAGCCGCGCCAAAAATTTGCACCTTTGTACGCAATCGTGCAACTTGCCGCCTCCTCTCCCGCGGCATGACAGGCAGCGGCCTTTTCCTCCGAGATCAAAATGTGCAACTTCTTGCAGGAATAAAAACAAAGGAGCCAGAACATCACCCTTTCTTCTTGTTGAGCAGTTTTTGTCCGTCTGACCGCAGTTCTCCGCTCGGAGCGACATGTCTATATAAAGTCTGACGAGTGATGCCAAGTTCGGTGCAAAGTTCACCAACCTTCGTGTCCTTATTGCCCATAGCCCCCATTGCCAGACGCAGCTTCGCCGGGGTCATTTTATACGGACGTCCGCCTGTTCGTCCACGTGCCCTGGCAGAGGCAAGGCCTGCTCGTGTACGCTCTGTAATCAGTTCACGTTCAAATTCGGCCAAGGCGGCAAAGATACCAAATATCATCTTTCCGGCCGGAGTCGTCGTGTCTATTGCAGCCCCATGGCCGGTTAGGACCTTTAAACCGATTCCATCCGTGGTGAGGTCGTGGACTATATTTACAAGATGCCTCAAATTCCGGCCGAGCCGGTCCAGCTTCCATACTACGAGAGTATCGCTTTCTCGAAGCGCCTTGATGCAGGCGGAAAGGCCCGGACGATCATCTTTTCGCCCCGATGCCAGGTCCTCATAGATGTGTTTATTATCCACCCCGGCAGCAAGCAGGGCGTCTCTTTGCAGATCGAGAACCTGTGAGCCGTCCGCTTTCGATACCCGCATGTACCCGATGAGAACTCCCACTCTGTAAGCTCCTGATTTAATTTTTGCCATTTCGAGGGATTCGGCGAAAATCGCCTGATCGTGAGTCACATAAACCCTCGATTGTGTGACAACGCATCTTGTGAACGCAGACATCTTCCAGATTGTCACATATCACGTCACTCATTCTATGTCACTTTTATATCCCCTGCAAGAGATTATATTACACCATCAGGAAGCAGATATCCTGCTCGCGGAACATGCGATCCGTCCTGGGTGTCAGGTTGCCCCCTTTAATCCTCGGCCGCGTATGTCAATCAATTCAGGACCCTACTCTGACGCGCCGGCGCTTTCTCCCTGACATCAGGTTGGGGTATAGTCCAAATTGACACTCTTTCGTTCTGTTCCAACGACTTATGTACAAAGGCTGCACCTCGCGGAAACACCTTGGGTTACGGGGCTTCCAGCAGATCGGGCAAGAAGAATATCTGCATGTTGCTCTTGACTCTGTAGTAAGGTACAGACCTTAAAATATACCTTAGAGCGAAGGGAGACTGCAATGGAATCGCTGACAATCGGAAAGGTCGCCCGGTGCGCCGAGGTCGGGATCGAGACCATCCGTTTTTACGAACGGGAAGGGTTAATTGACGAACCGCCGCGGCGGGAGTCGGGCTACAGGCAGTATCCCGAAGAGACAATTTCGCGGATTCTCTTCATCAGGCGCGCCAAGACGCTCGGTTTCACCCTGAGGGAGATCAAGGAACTGTTGGAACTTCAGATCGATTCGTCGTCGGCTCTTACTTGCGACGATGTTCGAAGGCTGGCAGAAGAAAAAATCGCAGATATCCGCGAGAAAATAGGAACTCTCCAACGCATGGAGGCATCTCTCGTGCGACTGGTGGACAGCTGTCGGAGGCGTGTCATCGCCAACTCCTGTCCCATACTCGACGTGCTCCAAAAGGAGGAACCGGATGGAACCAAAGAAATTGAATCAAATCCATCCAATGAATAGGGCGGGAACTGTCGCCCGGGTAGGCGCCCTCATTTCAGCTGTCCTTGCATCGGCCTGCTGTTGGCTGCCTCTCCTGCTCATCGCGTTCGGAGTCTCAGGCGATGCGCTGTCGGCTAAATTCGAGGTTCTGCGGCCGGTGGTTCTTCCTCTGACCTTCGTCCTTCTTGGTATGGCTTTCTACTTCACCTACAGAAAGCCGAAAGCGGTGGCCGCCGCGCCACTCGGAACAGGAGAGACCTGTTGCACAGCACCCGGCATGAAGGAGGACAAGAAAGGTTTCACGATCAAGAAGCTGAACAAGGTCATGCTCTGGGTCGTTACCGTCTTCGTGCTCGCGTTCGCTTTTTTCCCAAATTACGCGGGTTTTTTCCTGAGGGGGAATGAAGCCGCGCCGGCTCAGGCCGGGGCAAACCGCATCGAATGGACGATGAAGATCGATGGCATGGCCTGTCAGGCTTGTGCCACTCATATCGCTTCGGAATTACGAAAGATTCCTGGTGTGTCCGAGGCCAATATCGACTATGGAAAAGGTCTCGCCGTGGTTTTCGCTTCGCCTGCCGTGAGCGAATCCGACTTGCGAAAAGCGGTGGAGGCTACCGGTTACACCGTTTCATCTTTAGAGGAAGCGAAAAAGACCCGGGGGAAAATTCAACAGTAGACTTTGCGGGGAGCACCAATTAAGTATGTGACCATACTCTTATATCAAGGTTCGACAGGAGGTGGAAAATGATTGACCGTGATGCCGATCTTCTCATTGTTGGTTCGGGTTCTACGGCCTTCGCAGCAGCATTGCGGGCCCGGGAACTTGGCAAGACTGCCGTTATGACTGAAAATCGCACCGTTGGAGGTACGTGCGTCAATCGCGGCTGCCTGCCGTCGAAGAACCTGATCGAGGCGGCCCGAATCCTGCACGATGCCAATCACCCGCGCTACCCCGGACTTACCGGTGAAATGCGGCTTGCCTTCGCCGACCTGATCGCGCAAAAGGACCTGCTTGTCGAAAGCTACCGCCAAAAGAAGTACGAGAGTCTCCTCGATGGAGGAATTCGCATCGAACGGGGCCACGCTCATTTCATCGATCCGCACACTTTGGAGATCGACGGTCGGCGATTGAGCGGCGAGAAGATCCTGATCGCAACGGGATCGCGGCCGATTGAACCGTCCATCAAAGGGCTCGACCGCGTACCGTATCTGACCAGCGATCTACTGACCGTGGGAGAGGAGCAGGAGCTGAGAGATCTGCCCGAGTCGCTGCTGATCGTCGGCGGCGGCTATATCGCCTTGGAACTTGGGCAGATGTTCGAGCGTTTCGGTACGAAGGTCACTATCCTTGAGCGCAGCGCCCGGATGCTCGCCAGCGGCTATGAACCGGAAGTCGGCCAGGCAATCGGGCAAATCCTGGTGAACGAGGGCGTGCAGATCATAACCGAAGCAAATGTACAGGGTGTAGAGCGGGACAAAAAGGGGATCATTGTCCACGCTCTGCTGGATAATCGGCCTCGGTCCTTCCAGGCGCAACTTCTTTTGGTCGCTACCGGACGACGGCCCAACACCGACAGGATCGCCATCGAAAAAGCCGGCGTGCGGCTTGGCGAACATGGGGAGGTGATGGTAGACGAACACCTTCGCACCAGCATGGGGCATATCTTTGCCGCGGGCGACGTGATCGGATCGCAGGGCGGCAGTCAATTGGCGACACCCGTTGGCAGCCACGATGGCGGAATCGCAGCCCGCAATGCCCTGTCCAACGAGGATGCTCGGAAGGTCGACCACCGCGTCATCCCGCGCGCAATCTTCACCGACCCCCAGATCGGGCTGGTGGGGATGACCGAGGAGGAAGCCGTCGCTGCGGGCCACCCCTGTTGG
>JBMFHI010000151.1:0-6701 GCA_049976905.1 Syntrophobacteraceae bacterium
GCCGAGAGCGGACTCACGAAATTGCAACCCTCGGGGAGCCGTTGGAGCGATCGCTCCGGCAACGGGCGGGGTGCTGCCGGTTTGACTGGAACGAAGCGCTCGCCCAGCAGAAAGAGTGTCTCGATGCCGGTCTATCCGCAGATCGTTCCCCGGGACTGGTTTCTCTATTTATCCATTTGTATTAACCGTATTTTACGATCTTTTGAGTATAGCTCATACCAGATCTCTCCCCTCCTAAATCCCCCTTTACGAAATTTATTTTTCGGCGGAAAATAAAAAACATCTCATTGGATAAAGGGATTTTTCCGATAGTCACAGTAGGGGAGTAAAAAAAAACGGAACATGGAGGCGCGATTATTTACCGATAGCATAAGTTTCATACTTGCTTTTTGCGGCTTTTGTTCTATCTGCGTAGAATCAGATAGCTTTACGGTTTAGTTCTAGTATATTTATTTGGTTTGATCTCTGTAGCGATAGAAGAGCGAACCATATCCGCTCTCACGCTTGGGCAGGCAACAAACGCGCAATTAGATGGAGCCAAATGCAGGGTCTGGTAAGGCAGGGGGTGTTTTTATGCCTCGCGCCGAGAGTGTGGGTCTGACCATATTTTGCCCGCCCCCTTTTCCCTGCTCATCGTCTTATTTATCGGTCCTTCTGTAACCGAGTTGGCGGAGCTCTCTTCCATGTCCGCCACGCAATCTGCCGGCCAAATTTTACTGCAACCGATTAGGCTTCGTTTAGTAGCGATAATTTCGATACTTATTTAAGTACTTATCAAAATTTTACCTGCGCCGGGCTTTTACCCAGACGTGCACGCTCGCCTGTTAACCCTGGCCGGGCGCAATATAGGGTGGTAAGCATATTCGAAGCGGCGAAAAAACAGATAAAGAACAGGCGGGGGCCCATTTGTCTGTGATTTTTTCAGCCGTTGCCGACGATGTCAAGCTCGGGGAAAACGTAAAACTTGGCAAATTTATAAATCTGTATGGCTGCGCGATCGGCGACAACACCAAGATCGGAACCTTTGTAGAAATCCAGAAAAACGTCTTTATCGGAAAAAACTGTAAGATCTCGAGTCATACTTTCATCTGCGAGGGCGTTAGCATTGAAGACGATGTCTTCATCGGCCACGGAGTGGTATTTATTAACGACACCTATCCGAGGGCGACAAATGAGGAAGGCCTTCTGCAAACCGAAGCCGACTGGAAAGTGGAGCCTACCCGAGTTAAGAAGGGCGCTTCGATTGGCTCGGGAGCAACAATTCTTGCAAACATCACAATCGGTGAAAAGGCCATCGTCGGGGCAGGCTCGGTCGTTGTGGCCGACATTCCTCCAAAAGGCGTGGCAGTGGGCAATCCGGCACGCATTATAAGGTTTCTCGATCAACCCGACCGGGAGCTTCCATAAAAGACTTGAAGATGGACGCTGCGCAAAGCTTATTGCTCACCTTGGAAAGAACCGGCAAAACTTCGCAGACGGACTCTTAAACCGCGGATCGGCCATGGTCGTTTCTTCGTGCGCTTCGGAGTGAGTAAAATAATCGACCCCACAGACTATCCCGGCTGGGACGAGCTCATCCTTACAGCCAACGACTATTCTTTCTTTCACTCCTCGGCGTGGGCGAAGGTTCTATGCGAATCCTACGGCTACAAGCCTTTATTTTTCGCCTCAGCCTCGGAGGTGATCCCGCTCATGGAGGTAAACAGTGTTTTTACCGGAAGGCGGGGTGTATCGCTGCCCTTTAGCGACTATTGCGAACCGCTCGTTTTCGGGACCTCTTGCCCTTGCGCAATTCCAGGCATCGTGTTCGACACGGCAAAAAAGACCGGCTGGAAGTACCTTGAATTTCGTGGACAAAACCTTTTTCCTTCTGAACTGCCGGTGTGGTCAAGGTATGCGGGCCACAAATTGAAGCTTTCAAACAAAGAAGCTCTTTTTTCAAAACTTCATGCGAATACGCTCCGAAATCTAAAACGCGCTAAAGCCTCAGGCCTTCAAATCGAGACCTCCAATTCTTTTGCGGCAATGCGCGAATATTACCGGCTGCACTGCCTTACCAGAAAGAGGCAGGCCGTGCCGCCCCAGCCCTTTTCTTTTTTCCGCAAGGTCTATGAACACATCATTTCGGAGCAAAAGGGCCGGGTGATCCTTGCACGCTTTGGCAAAGATGTCGTAGCGGGCGCTGTTTTTTTCCATCTGGGCAAAAAAGCGATCTACAAATTCGGAGCCCTCGATATGAATTACAACCGGCTGGGAGCGAGCCCCGCCGTAATGTGGGAAGCCATAAGCCTCTATAGTGGGCAAGGATACGACTGGTTTTGTTTTGGTCGAACGGACCTTGAAAACCAGGGCTTGCGGCGATTTAAGAAAGGTTTTGGCGCCCAGGAGTATTTTCTCGATTACCGCCGCTTCGATGTAGCTAAAAATGCCTTCGTGGAAGCCCCCGCAAAGAGGTGGCTGCATTTTTCCCGCTTTTTCAACCATCTGCCGCTTTCGGCGCTTAAAGCCCTCGGACTGGCGTACAAACATTTCGGCTGACAGGCAGAACCGATCAGGGACATTGCGCGCAACTGCCCCCGTCTGCCTTGACCCGGCATGAAGGCACGAAATTGCAACTCCCTTTAACTTGTTCCGTGATTAGTTTGGCCGTCCTTGCTTAAATCAAAATTCACCCTCCCTATGACTACGGAAAGGCGACCCGAGAAAACCATGAACGGCATATCAAAAGAAACAGCTCCAAGTCCGCTTACCCATCCTAGGCGCACCGACTCGGCTTTTCTTGACGGTGCCTGCTACATTGCAGAAGATTCCACTTTCCTTAAGGAGGAGTATTTTCATCATCTATTGGGTGTGGAAAGAAAAAGGACAGAGAGGTCGGGCAATCCTTCTCTTTTGATGCTCATAGATTTGCACAGCCTTTCCGTCGGTCAGGGCTCACCCGAAATGGTTTGCAGGATAAACTCCCTGCTGTCATCGATTTTAAGGGAGAGCGACATCCTGGGCTGGTACACCTCCTACTCTGTGGTAGGAGCCATTCTAAGTGAGATAGGCGACTCGAATTCGGTGGAAGCCATGGAAATGATCCTGGCCAAATTCAAGAAGAGCATGGCCGCCGAATTTGGTCCGGAGTTGGCCGAAGGGATCCGCACGGATTTTGAATACATTACGAAAAAGAAAAAATGGAAGAACTCCAATTCGCTGTTAAAGTTGTCCACTTCCGATAAAAAGACAGCCGAACCAGAAAAGAACGGCTTTGTGAGCCTTCTCAAATCTCTTCTAAGAGGACAGGGTTTTCTCGCTTTTATCGACTTGATGCTCGTTACCATCGCCCAATTCGCAGGCTTCCTGTTTGCCGGAGATTCCCCGGCCCAGGCTGTGGCGGCTCACCTCGAGGCCTATCTTCTTGCGGCGCTAACGTGTTGGCTTCTCTTCTATATCTTCGGTTTATACGATGTGGAGAGCCTCTTAAGGACCAGGGAAGTCCCGCTAAGGATCTTTCTTTCCGTCATTCCCGCGCTGATCGTCTCGGCCGGAGTCTGCTACTCCCATCCGTCGCTGGGCTATGTCAAAGGCATGCTCGCTATACAGGCGGGAGGCGCGCTGGTGTTGCTTACTTGTTGGCGCCTTAGCTATGGCCGGGTTTTTCATTTTTCTCAAAACAGGCTTCCCACCTTAATCATAGGGGCCGGAGAGAGGGGCACATCCGCGTTGAAACTCCTTAGCTCCTCCTATTCTCAATTCGAGGTGGCGGGTTTTCTCGACGACGACCCGGCACGAATCGGACCAAGTGGAAACGGCACCCCTCCGATCCTGGGTTCCACAAACAATATGCGCGAGATTATCTCAGAGAAGGGCATCAAGGCCGTCGTTCTCGCGATGGCCTCAAACGGCTCGGGCAACCTCACCCGCAGCATGCTCGAAGCGCGGCTTTGCGGGCTGGAAGTCTATGACCTGCCAAGTCTCTACGAAAAGGTGGCAACACGGATTCCCGTCGAGCACGTCGAAGACCGGTGGCTGGTGTTCGCCGATGGTTTCAACCTCATATCGCGCCAATATGTCCAGACACTCAAGCGCATTTTCGACTTTATATTCGCGGGACTTTTGATCGCATTTTTCCTGCCGTTTGCTCTGCTTACCGCCCTGGCGATCCGGATCGATTCCCCGGGCCCGGTGTTTTTTAAGCAGGTGAGGATAGGCAGGGGGGGCAAACCTTTTACCCTCTATAAGTTCCGGTCCATGTGCACCAACGCCGAAGCCCAGGGCGCCAAATGGGCCGAAGCAAACGACCCGCGGGTTACCCGGGTGGGCAGGGTCATTCGCACGCTTCGCATCGACGAACTGCCCCAGATCTGGAATGTCTTCCTGGGTGAGATGTCCCTTATCGGCCCTCGCCCCGAGCGGCCCGAGTTCGTAGAGGACCTCGATCGTCAGATCCCCTACTATGGCGTGCGCCACACGGTACGCCCCGGAATAACGGGCTGGGCGCAGATAAAATACCCCTATGGGGCTAACGTTGAAGACGCGCTTCGCAAACTCGAATACGATCTTTTCTATATAAAGAACATGTCCGTACTCCAGGACATGAAGATTCTTTTGCAGACTATCGGCGTAGTCATTTTGGGCAAAGGCGCCAGGTAAGGCCCCAATTGTCCCGTATCACTTGGCAGCGCGCAATCGCAACCAGCCGATAGGCAGTAATCCATAAAATGAAGTACGCATTCTACGCACTCCTATTGCTTGTGTTCTACACCTATTTCGGATACTTCCTCGTCCTGTACGCATGGTCGAAAGTGGCTCGCAAGAAGCCGCCTGAAGATACGGGGCAAGTCTACGAACCCTTCGTGTCTGTGGTTATCGCCGCCCGCAATGAAGCACAAAACATAGAAGAAAGGATCCTCAATATTCTCGCTCAGGATTACCCGGGGCAAAAAGTTGAAGTCATTATCGTATCGGACGGTTCGCAGGACGAAACGCAGAAGTTGGTTCAAAATCACATAGAGCGCAAAACCCTGCATGAGGGATTTAACTCTGTCAAGCTGATCGCGCTCCCCAAGCCGGAAGGCAAGCCAAACGCGATCAATGCCGGGGTTGCCTCTGCGAGCGGCGAAATCGTCGTCTTCGCCGATGCTCGCCAAAGGTTCGCTAGTGACGCCATCACCCAGTTGGTTAATTCATTCAAAGACAAAGCCGTGGGATGTGCAAGCGGCGAACTTGTTTTCGAGAAGACACCCGGGAGCCTTATCGAACGGGAAATGGGAGCTTACTGGAAGTTCGAAAAAAAGATTCGCCGGCTTGAGAGCCAAACGGGCTCCGTCGCCGGGGCCACCGGCTCCATATACGCGATTCGAAGGTCGCTTTTTCGGCCCATCCCGCCGAAGACCTTGCTCGATGACGTCCTGATTCCGCTCACAATAAGGCGGCAGGGCTACAGAGTAATTTTTCAGAGTGGTGCAAAGGCCTTCGATAATCCATCGCACGACTTCCGAGAAGAAAAGAGACGCAAAATAAGGACCTTGGCGGGAAACTGGCAGCTCCTCCGAATGAGGCCCGAGCTTCTAAGCCCGCGCCATAATCCGCTTTTTTTCAAATTCTTCTCTCACAAGGTCTTGCGGCTTCTTGCCCCTTATGCGCTGCTGGGTATTTGCATAAGCTCGCTCGCGCTTCCTGCGGGAGTCTCAGCAACAACATTTGCTGTTTTTGCTGCATCTCTGGCTCTCATAGTCGCCCATCCCCATTTTGAGCCTGGCGCGCTGATGTACAAGTTGGCAACGGCCTCCAGGGCTTTCTGGTTTCTCAATTACACAGCTTTTCTTGCGCCCTTTTCCTTGTTAGGCCGGCGCGAACTCTGGCGCTAGAAGATTGAAGGACAAGATGAATCACTTTTGCCAAACCAGCGACATCGCTTCATCTGCAGCCACGAAGCAAAAGACGGCCGCCTTTGGGATTTGCACGGGCCTCATCCTTCTTCTGTATGCCCCGGTCCTGGCTCCGCTCGTCCGCGACTGGATAAACCTGCCCGACTTTTCGCAGGGGTTCGTTATCGTGCCCATAAGTCTTTACCTGGTTTGGCAAAAAAGAGAAACGCTGCGGAACACCCCGCCCACTCCCAGCAACTGGGGGCTGCTCGTCCTGGCCTTTGGTTTGCTCCTTTTTTTCCTGGGTAGCCTCGGGGCGGAGATCTTTACCCAGCGATTCTCTCTTCTCGTAGTGATCGCCGGGATCGTTCTCTTTCTTTTGGGGAAGGATCATCTGAAGTCGCTGGCATTCCCTCTCGCATTTCTTATTTTTATGATTCCTCCGCCCTCCATCCTGTTTCAGAAGATCACTTTCCCCATGCAACTTTTTGCCTCCGGTTGCGCTTACCATATGCTCGACTTTTGGGCCATTCCGGCCATTCGTGAAGGCAACGTGCTCTACCTTCCAAACATTACGCTCAACGTAGTGGGGGCCTGCAGCGGGATTCGCTCCCTGATCGCGCTCCTGACCCTGGCAACTCTGCTTGCCTATTTCAAGAACAAGGCCCTCTGGCAAAGGAGCCTGGTTATATTTTCCACCATCCCCATAGCCATTTTTGTTAATGCCCTTAGAGTTTTTCTAACTGCACTCCTGTCGTATCATTTCGGCGCCAGGGCAGCCGAAGGCCTCTTTCATGAATCGGCGGGCCTCCTTCTTTTCCTTGTAGCTGCCCTCATCTTCTATGG
>JBMFHI010000152.1:0-6604 GCA_049976905.1 Syntrophobacteraceae bacterium
TTGTAACGATCGGCGAATCGCTAACTCTTACAAAGGCCATAACGGGAGCGCCGCGTCGCTCCGGACCGAAGCTCGGAAACGCCTGGCCGAATTTACCCTCTTCAATCGCGGCAAGGGCTGTAAGTTCGGCTGAGGTGACAGCCCCCTGGCCGCCACGGCCATGAAAACGAATTTCAACCATATTGATTTTCTCCTCATACACCCTGTAGATTCACATCTTTTCGGCGTAAAGAAGCGATTTCAGATGCGGCTATTGTGGCACAATTTAAATTGGAGACCGCACGCCGGAAAGCTGCAAGCACGCATTAAATTATAAATATATAATTATTCAACTTTATAGTTAAAACGTCAATGATTTAAAGGAAATTTGCAGGCGGGGAGCACCGGAGCTCGCCCCGAGTGGCAGGCTGTCGCTACAAGTATTAGTTGGAACGTTGGGGAGCTTGCCCCCCTACCCCAATGTTGTTGATTTAGGCTCACGCGAAGGCGCGAAAGAAGAGAGGAAAGAAACACAATACGAAATGTGTGCGAATCCACCTGAGCGCTCCAGGCTTCAATTAGCTCTCGAAGACCAGTCCAAAATGGCGCTTTTTGCGGCTTCGCGTGAGATAAGCAGACCTTAAGTCAACGCCATTGCCCCCTACCCTGGCGGGCCAATAGATTTAATGGTGTATCATGGCCCGCTCAACGTGTGAGTCACGGTTTAGGACCTCTAAAGATAGAAGGGCCAGGCGGCGAAAACGCGGCGGCGGCCTGCGGGCGGCATTTAAAAGGCCTGCCTTCCTTTAAGAGCTCTTTCCAAAGTGAAGCGATCGGTATACTTAAGATCGCCTCCCATCGGTATTCCATAAGCTATTCTCGTTACGCGCACCTCCTGGTCTTTAAGAATTTGCAGGAGGTAGTGCGCGGTAGCCTCCCCTTCGCTGCTGGGATTAGTCGCTATAATGATTTCGCTTATTTTTTCGGATGTAAACCGGGCAAAGAGCTCCTTAATGCGGATCTGATCGGGGCCGATGCCGTCAAGAGGGGCCAGAACTCCCTGCAGGACATGGTAGCGTCCCTTATAGGCCCCGGACTGCTCGATTGCCAAGAGGTCCGCGGTACCTTCCACGATGCAGATCTGCCCGGTATTGCGGACCGGATCGGAGCAAATAGCGCAAACCGGCTCCTCGGTAAAATTAAAGCAAATCGAACAGGTTCGGATATTAGTGCGAAGTTGGCGGATGTTTTCCGCAAGAGATTCGACATCCGTATCGGGCGCCTTGAGAAGATGCATGGCGATGCGGGTCGCGCTCTTCTCCCCAAGGCCCGGAAGGCGGCTAAGTTTGCGGATAAGATCGCTCAATACCGGTGGATAGGGATTCATATACCGTCAAAAAAGCCCAGGCAAATTGAGCCCGGGAATGTTGAGACCTCCGGCAAGTTTACCCATTTCGGAAGCAGCCATTTCCTGCGCGCGTCTGAGGCCGTCATTGACCGCGGCGACAATCAAATCCTGCAACATCTCTATATCTTCAGGGTCGACAACCTGACGGTCAATCTTGAGGCTCAAAACCTCCTGTTTGCCGCTGACCTCAACGGTCACCATGCCCCCGCCGGCACTAGCTTCAACCTTTTTTAGCGCCAGGTCCTGCTGAATTTTGCTCATTTTTTCCTGCAGCGCCTTTACCTGCTGCATCGGATTAAATCCCTTAGGCATCATGTGTTCCTCCACTAAAAATTATTCGGCGGGTTGGGATGTAGCCACCCCCTTCCTGCCCGGTCCAAACTTTAAAAATAACACACTATGGGGTCGAAAAACATGCGCATTCGCACCTGATAGTGGAAAAACCAATGGACGGAGCGCGCACTATTTTCCGCGACGTTCCCGGGGCGCCCCAGGTGAAGTTTTAACCTCTCTTAGTTCGGCTCCCAAAATCTCTATGGCCTGCTGAACGGCCTGATGACCCGCAATATGTTTTGCACCCGATGGTTTAGCGACTTTTTGCTCCCGGGGTGAGGAACCGCGAGAAGTTGCCGCCTGCTTTCTGGTAATGGTCCATTGGAACTTTTCGCCCCAAAAAGCCAGGGCGGTTTCCTCGAGTTTACTGATAAACTTGGGGCCGTTAGTGCTGTTTTCAAAGATCTCGGGGACTTCGAGCTCAATAGATTGCCCCGAAACCCTGGGGGTGCAGTGAGAGACGATTCCCCAAACGGCATCTCGGCTTTCAAGGAAATTTACAAAGCTTTGCCAGTCGGCTACGGCCTCAGCTAGCGTTGGAGGCGGAGCGCCGGGACGCGAAAAGGCGGGGGAAGCGCTGGAAGCAGACAGCGCAAGTGAAGGCGGAGCGAGCTCAGAGCCAGCATCGGGCTCAATTGGCTTTGTCTCGCTTTTGTTTTCGTCAATCCCGCGGGCAGGAGTTTTTTTAAATATTGGCCTGCTTTCGGAGAGCATGCAATCAGGAGGCGACTGCCCGGCTTTAAGATTTTGCTCGATTGTGGCGAGCTTTTCGAGCATCTGCTCGATAGACTCAAGCTCGGGCAGTCGGGACATGCGCAAAAGAAGCATCTCGAGCACGATTTTAGGCATGCTCGAACGGCGTATGTCCTCCTCTCCCTGCAAAAGCATCTGAAAAAAGACATGCAGGGATTCAAGGGTTGTCCCGGCCGCCATTTGCCGCAAGAGATCGTCTTCGTCCCCGGGCAGATCGACACGGCCCTCAGCCCCGGCAGAAAGGGTTACGAAAATAAGGTTTCGGAAGTGGTCGCAGAGGTGTTGGCAAAAACGTCTGCTGTCCAGTCCCCTGCGGTAGACATCCCCGGCGATTTGCAGGCAAGCGCCGGCATCGCCGGCAAGAATGGCCTCGGCGGCGCGCATAACGGACTGCCTGTCGATAACTCCAAGAATATCCAGGATTTCGAATTCATTTAGATCATCGCCGCTAAAGGCCATGAGCTGTTCGAGCAGGCTTTGGGCATCGCGCATGCTTCCGTCGGCTTCACGGCCAATAGCGTAAAGAATGGAGTCGGAAAAATGCGCCCCATCCTGCGAGACGATCTTCTTTAGATGCTCGACTATCATCTGAAGGCCAAGCCGACGAAACTCAAACCTTTGACACCTGCTAAGAACCGTAGCGGGTATCTTGTGAGGTTCTGTGGTGGCGAAGATAAAAATCACGTGCGCGGGGGGTTCTTCCAGGATTTTTAGCAGCCCGTTGAAGGCAGCAGTCGAGAGCTGGTGAACTTCATCGATTATGTAGACTTTATAGCGTCCCTTGGCAGGCCTGTAGCGCGCGGTTTCTTTTAGCTCCCGGATATTGTCGATTCCGGTGTTTGAGGCGCCGTCGATTTCGAGAACGTCAACGGAGTTGCTATGGGAGATTTCCCGGCAGTTCGAGCATTGATTGCAAGGCGAAGGAGCCGGGCCTTTTTCGCAATTAAGAGCTTTGGCAAGAATGCGGGCAACCGAGGTTTTGCCGACTCCGCGCGCGCCTGAAAACAGATAGGCATGGGCGATACGACCCAGGCGAATCGCATTTTGGAGCGTTCGAGCCACATGCGGCTGGCCGATGACTTCCTCGAAGGTTTCGGGCCGGCATCTGCGGGCTATAACTTGATAGGACATAAATGGCTACGCCGGCCTGAAGGCAACAGGCCAACAGGCGGATGGCGGAGAGAGAGGGATTCGAACCCTCGGTACACCTTTTGGGCGTACACACGATTTCCAGTCGTGCTCCTTCAGCCTCTCGGACATCTCTCCGCAAGGTGCTTTAACAGAATTCACGCAAATCCGGCAGTTGAGCGAGTTGCGAAAGTGGCGGAGAGGGTGGGATTCGAACCCACGTGCCCTGCTATTCACAGGGCAACTCGATTTCGAGTCGAGCCCGGTACGGCCACTTCGGTACCTCTCCACAACAGCAACCCTTCTTTACCTCAATGCGGGGTCAAAAATCAAAGGAGAATTTTAACGCAGGCAAAAAAGAATTTAAAGCGACAAGCTTTAAAGAACAACTCTTCGCCTATTTTTGGCCTCTGCGGGATCTAAAGAACCTGTGCAAAATATCGGCACACTCCTCCCCCATAACGCCCCCGCCAACTTCTATTCGGTGATTGAAACGATCGACACCGGTTAAATCCAAAACGCTACCCGCAGAACCGCTTCGAGGATCCCGGGCGCCAAAGACCAAACGGCTCACCCTGGCGTGGAGCATTGCCCCAACACACATAGCGCAAGGCTCAAGCGTCACATACAGGACAGTGCCGCCAAGTCTATAGTTGCCAAGGCTGCGGCAAGCCTGTCTTATAGCAAGGACTTCGGCATGCGCAGTCGGATCATGAGAAGAGATGGGCATATTGTGCGCTGCGGCCAGCACCAACCCATCGGCTCCGACCAAAACGGCTCCCACCGGGACTTCCTGGAGTCCGTAGGCCTTCTCGGCCTCTTGTAAGGCAAGGCGCATGAAAAAAAAATCTGTTTCCAAGGCAGCTCTTCGTCAATTTGTCAACATTACCAGCAAGCCGATTGCCAATAGCACAGATTTGTTATATAGGAAAGACCTTTCCAAATCATGCGGTTTTGGGGCAGCAGCGGGCCGCAAGATTAGCAGGATCGAATTCATTTTGAATCATCTTTCGACCGATCTTTACGGGAATAGAGTCCGATGAACTTCACACGAACCTTGGCATGGATAAGAAATCTTTTTTTTCTAGGTGCGCTAGCCTCGGCACTGCTCGTACTGTCGCCATTGACGGGCTCGGCGCAGCCGCCTTTAAGCAGCCCCGCTTCGAGCGCGCCTTCAAAGTCGACCGCCCAAAGTCAAACCGCAAGCGGCTCACAGCTCTGGCCCGATTACATCTGGCATTCTATCCCGGCTTCGGACCTTGGCAGCCTTACGCCAAGTCCTGTCAGCAGAGCCTATGAGGCTAGCGGCTGGCAGCCGCTTTTCATTAACTCCCGGTTCCGTTTGGACGCAAAAGCCAAAAGGTTGCTTTCGCGCCTGCATTGCCTTGGAGAAGACGCTATCGACCCCGGCCCTTTTGAGCTCGACAGGTTGTCTGAAATAATTCGTAAACTAAGAGCTTCCCGCTCGTCCCTTGAGGCGGCCGATCCGCAATTTGACACTACGAGGGGCCTGGTCTTTCTAGCCGGCCAAGATCCGGATGCATCGACGGCCGGCCCGGGCGGTTCAACGGATTCAACGCCCAGCCAGGCTGATATCCAAGCGGTTGCGGCAGCCTACCGGGCGGTTTTAAGCGCAGCCAGCCAAGCCGATATCCGCCTTACCACGGATTTTTTCCTTTACTCAAAGGAAATGGATCCTGTTTTGTCCGTTGAAGAGGGCATTAAGGCCCTTTTGGGACAGGAGAGCAATTCCGGCTACTTTGCAGAACTCGAACCCAAGGGCTTTGGCTACCAAAGTCTTCGTGCTGCCTATAAGAAGTATTGCAAACTGGCCGATCGCCACACCCAGGTCTACGTCAATTTTGCTTCCACGGCTCGTCCGGGCGATCGAGGGACACAGGTGCGACGGTTACAGGAAAGACTTGGCCAGGAAGGATTCTATAGCGGCGAGGCGAGCGGTGTCTATGACAGGGCCACTCAGAGAGCGGTGAGGGATTTTCAGGCGGCCAATATGCTTAGACCAGACGGGATAACCGGCAGGACCACCCTGGCTCGCATAAATATATCTTTTGAGCAGAAGGCGGCTATGATCGCTTACTCGCTCAAGGCCATTCGCAACAGCCCTTGCCGGCAGTTCGAGCGATTTATCCGGGTAAACATTCCCCAGTTCATGCTTGCCTATTACAACAATGGGCAAATCGAAAAAACCGAAAAGGTTATAGTGGGAAAGTCCAGCGGGAAAAAGGTGAACCGCCAGGGAAAGATAGTTGGCGAAAATCAGACGCCCACGATGTTTAGCCAAATTTATCAGATTATCTATAACCCCCGATGGTATGTCGATGGGCGCATCCGGCTCGAATTGAACGCCAGGGCCGGGTCCAACCCAGAATGGTTCGAAGAACACGGCTATGTAAAAATGGAATCACGATACCGATTTGGCGAGCACAGGCTCTTTCAAAAATCCGGGCCCAAGAATGCCCTGGGACGAGTCAAATTCGATTTTCTCAACCCTTACGCCGTATATTTGCACGATACGGATCAAAGATACCTTTTCGCCAAATCACGAAGGGATCTGTCTCATGGGTGCATCCGGGTAAACAATGCTCTAAACCTTGCCCAGACTATACTTGCCGACGAGGCGAACCCCTATATTTCCAAGATCCAGTCGATTCTAAGCGGGACCCGGGAGGCCTTCATTAAGCTCTCGCAGCCCATTCCAATCTCAGTCGAATACATTCCCGTGGTGGCTTCAGACGACGGACAGATAGTTTTCGCGGGCGATCCCTACGGCTACCTGGCCGATGGGAGCCAGATAGCGCGAAAATGGTGAGGCATACAGGAATAAATATAGTTCTAAAAATTTCTATTAACAACTCTTGGCACAATAATGATTCTCAAATGAATTGGCCATGTTGCCATGTGAGTGAACTTTGGGTACGTTTAAACAAACGACATCAAAGTCCCATAGGATTTCGCATAATTCTGCTGCCGGCAAGGTTTTTA